>NZ_JBEGDO010000002.1:0-367710 GCF_051913525.1 Pseudomonas sp. PKS
TCTCGATCCTGGAGGAGCGGCTTGTCCCGCGATGGTTTCCCGCAGGCAAAAAAATAACCCCGGAAAGCCGTGAGCATCCGGGGCCAAGAGAGCGAGCAACATCCACTTTGCACGAGTGAGGGTGACCAAACCCTCGTTTGCCGTGAATGCGTCCAGTGTGGGGCAGCCCGGGTTGCTGGATTTAGCCGGGAACGACCTGTTCTTAGCCAAAGAAGCCATTGCGACATTCTGTCCTTGCCGCCCTGTCGGCTTGGTCAGAGAATCGGTTGCAGATCACAGCAGCACTCTCTTAGCGATAAAAGGGACAACAGCCATGATGCATGCGGATTTGATTGATCAGGAAGACCTGCTGGGCCAACTGCGCTCCAGGGGCTTCGAAATTCCGGCGGGCGCCAGTGCCGAGCAGGCCTGCGAGGCCGTGGTGCGGGGGCTGACCGAGCCTAACGCACGCGCGCTCAAAGGCATGGTCGAGCAGATGTACACCGGCAGCGCCACCATCCTCCCAGCCGTGCGCCAGGCCATCGAGAAGCAGCTCCTGCCGGCCTTGGCAGAGTTCAAGAACCGCGCCTGACGCCCAGATCCATTCGCGGGTTTACCCGCGAATGGGCCAGTGCCAACAACACGAATGCAATGGCCCCACAGGGTTCGATGAGAACCCTGTGGGGCCATGGTTTACGCGTCGATCGACGCGCATGACAGTCGAGGCGACGTCAGAGCCTTACGCTGGCAAACGTCGACTCGTTACGCGCCTGGCTGAGCGAAGCCATCGGACCGCTATGCGGGGTCAGTGCCATGGCCTGCGGAATCGGCATCATCGCCACCTGCTGGGCAGTATTGGAGCCCACGCGCTCGTCACGCGGCGGAATACCGAAGTACTCGCGGTAGCACTTGGAAAAGTGCGGTGTAGAAACGAACCCGCACACCGAAGCCACTTCGATGATCGACATCGGCGTCTGCTTGAGCAGCTGCCGCGCGCGGATCAGGCGCAGCTTGAGGTAGTAGCGCGACGGCGAGCAGTGCAGGTACTTCTGGAACAGGCGCTCGAGCTGGCGCCGCGACACCGAGACATAGACCGCCAGCTCGTCCAGGTCGATTGGCTCTTCCAGGTTCGCCTCCATCAGCGCGACGATCTCCTGCAGCTTCGGCTGGTTGGTGCCGAGCATGTGCTTGAGCGGCACGCGCTGGTGGTCCTGTTCGTTGCGGATGCGCTCGTAGACGAACATCTCGGAGATCGCCGCCGACAGCTCACGACCATGATCACGGCTGATCAGATGCAACATCATGTCCAGCGGCGCGGTGCCGCCGGAGCTGGTGAAACGGTTACGGTCCAGGGTGAACAGGCGGGTGCTCATGTTCACCCGTGGGAAGGCTTCCTGCATCGCGGCAAGACACTCCCAATGCACGCTGCAGTCGAAGCCATCGAGCAGCCCGGCACAGGCCAGCGCCCAGCTGCCGGTACACACCGCGCCAAGGCGACGCGATTGACGCGCCTGGGCTTGCAGCCAGGTGACGTGCTCGCGGGTGACGGTGCGCTGGATGCCGACACCGCCGCAGACGATCACGGTGTCCATCGGCGGCGCGCTGTGCATGGCCGCGTCCGGCGTGATCTGCAGACCGTCGCTGGCCCAGACCTGGCCGCCATCGACAGTCAGGGTGTGCCAACGGTACAGCTCACGGCCAGAGAGCTGGTTGGCCATGCGCAGCGGCTCGACGGCGGATGCGAGGGAAATCAGGGTGAAGTTATCCAGCAGGAGAAACCCGATGGACTGGGGAGCTGTGCGGTTCTGGGTTGGGGTCCCGGAGGTGTACGACGTCATCGCGATTTCTCCTCACACAATGCAGGGTGTGCCTCAGGCTGGCACTGTTTTCTTGTCATGGCCCCAGTTCGTATGCAGGGGCTTTGCCAACTACAACGCAAAGGTCGTGCCTGAAATTGAACGACCATTCAAAAAAAACCAAAAACGACGTCGCGTCAGGCCTGTCAGAGCTTTTCCCTGCGATTTGTAGGAAAACGCGAACAGGCGCGCTAGCGCCTTTGCGTGTAACCCCTGAGCAGTTAAGTAGCACTTTTGGGAAGGATGCCCAGAAGCGACATCCATAAGTGTCACCGACAACGACACCTCTGGTAGCGACAGCTGACAGCCGGTAGGGAACGATCGGTGCGCCAAGTTGGGGCACACCGACCGCAGAAGGGGCAAAAGGGCATCAGCACTCGATGGCGCTGACAGCGAGACCGCCGCGCGAGGTTTCCTTGTACTTGTCGTGCATGTCGGCCCCGGTATCACGCATGGTACGGATCACCTGGTCGAGAGAGATGAAGTGCTCGCCGTCACCGCGCAGGGCCATCTGCACGGCGTTGATCGCCTTGACCGCAGCAATGGCGTTGCGCTCGATGCACGGCACCTGGACCAGACCACCGACCGGGTCGCAGGTCAGGCCCAGGTTGTGCTCCAGCGCGATTTCGGCTGCGTTTTCCAGCTGCGGCGGGGTGGCGCCCAGAACTTCCGCCAGGCCTGCTGCGGCCATGGCGCAGGCCGAACCGACTTCGCCCTGGCAACCGACCTCGGCACCGGAGATCGAAGCGTTCTTCTTGCACAGGATGCCCACCGCGGCAGCACCGAGGAAGAAATCCACCACGTTGGACTCATCCACTGCATCCGAGAAGCGCATGTAGTAGTGCAACACCGCCGGGATGATGCCCGCCGCGCCATTGGTAGGCGCGGTCACCATGCGCCCACCCGCGGCGTTCTCTTCATTGACGGCCAGGGCGAACAAGTTGACCCACTCCATGGCGCTCATGGTCGAGCCAATCACATTGGGCTTGCCCAGTTCCTGCAAGCTACGATGCAGCTTGGCGGCACGGCGACGCACGTTGAGGCCCCCAGGCAGGGTGCCTTCATATTTGAGGCCGTTGTTCACGCATTCCTGCATGGCGTGCCAGAGCTTGAGCAGGCCGGCGCGGATTTCTTCCTCGCTGCGCCAGGCCTTTTCATTCTCCATCATCAATTGCGACACGCGCAGGTCGTTTTGCTTGCACAGGCTCAGCAGTTCGGCCGCGCTGTTGAAATCGTAGGGCAGTACCGTCTCGTCAGCGTCCAGCACACCGCTGGCGGCCTGGGCGGCATCGACCACGAAGCCCCCACCGACCGAGTAGTAGGTGTCACGGTGCAGCTCACCCTGCGCGCCTTCGGCGATCAGGGTCATGGCGTTGGGGTGGTACGGCAGGTTCTCGTCCAGCAGCAGCATGTCGCGGCTCCAGACGAACTCGACCGGCAGGTGGCCATCGAGCTGCAAGGTGCTGGTTTCGCGCAGTTCGGCGATGCGCGGGGCAATCACCGTAGGGTCGATGGAGTCGGGCCACTCACCCATCAGGCCCATGATGGTGGCGTTGTCGGTGCCGTGGCCGACGCCGGTCGCCGACAACGAGCCATACAACCGGACTTCCACTCGCCTGACCTGTTCCAGCTCGCCGCGCTGGCGCAGCCCTTGGACGAACAGGGCAGCGGCACGCATGGGGCCGACGGTGTGGGAGCTGGAAGGCCCGACACCGATCTTGAACAGGTCGAACACGCTGATGGCCATTGTCGAATCACCTCTTGATGGGCTTGTCTCCCCGCGGCGTATGGCGGGTTGCGCAACTGCTAGGCTGATACCGCGAGTTGCCGCGAATGCACGCATCATCGGGCTTTTGCCCCACTACCCGCCGTCTGCAACCGACGTACTTTTGTCCAGCAACGCCGCCCGCTCCAGGCGCCTTGCGCGCCGCTTTCGAGGGGGCTGGTGACGTAAAAACGCAGGGTAGAGGGTGGAAAAATCCATATGCGACATTGCCCTTACTGGATGCGACCCGTCCTGTACTGGTTACGACCCCACCAGTAGGCGATTGCCGAACGCTGGGGGATTATCGAAAGCGACTCGTATTGCACGGCCTCGCATCCTGCCCTCTGCAGGCCTGGTCGACCGGAGCCTAGAGAAAGCCCGGCGCCCCGCGGGAAACCCGAAGAAAAATCACAGGAGTCCATCCATGAAAGGTTCACCCTCGCTCTTGCTGGTCGCGATGCTCGCAACACCTCTGTTGGCTCAGGCCGTGGAGCCCGAGCAGTGTCAGACGGTACGGTTCTCTGACGTCGGCTGGACCGACATCACCGTGACCACCGCCGTCACCAGCGTTGTACTCGAAGCCCTAGGCTACAAGACTCACACCAACATGATCTCGGTACCGGTGACCTACAAGTCGCTGGCCGCCGGCAAGGACCTGGATGTGTTCCTCGGCAACTGGATGCCGACCATGGAGAACGACATCAAGCAGTACCGTGACGCCGGCACGGTCGAAACCGTGCGTGCCAACCTGGAGAATGCCAAGTACACCCTGGCCGTGCCCCAGGCGCTGTATGACAAGGGCCTCAAGGACTTCGCCGACATTCCCAAGTTCAAGAACGAACTGGGCGGCAAGATCTACGGCATCGAGCCGGGCAACGACGGCAACCGCACCATCCAGAGCATGATCGACAAAAACGCCTTTGGCCTGAAGGACGCCGGCTTCAAGCTGGTGCAGTCCAGCGAGGCGGGCATGCTGTCGCAGGTGGACCGCTCGCAGAAACGTGGCGAGGCGGTGGTGTTCCTGGGCTGGGAACCGCACCCGATGAACAAGCGCTTCAAGATGCAGTACCTGTCCGGCGGTGACGAGTTCTTCGGCCCCGAGTTCGGCAAGGCAACCGTGCTGACCAATACCCGCAAGGGCTATACGCAGGAATGCAGCAACGTCGGCCAGCTGTTGAAGAACCTGTCGTTCACCCTGGACATGGAAAGCACCCTGATGGGCAACGTCCTGGACGACAAGATGAAACCCGACGCAGCCGCCAAGGCGTGGCTGAAGAACAACCCGCAAGTGCTCGACACCTGGTTGGCCGGAGTGACGACCGTGGATGGCAAACCCGGGCTGGAGGCGGCCAAGGCCAAACTGACGCAATAACAACAAGGATGCAGTAGCAATTGGCACTACCTCGGGGCAGGCCAACGCCCGCCCCGGACTGATTTCAATCTTTGCAGGTGGAAGCTCGCTATCATGCTTATCGATCAGAAAATACCTCTGGGGCAGTACATCGCCTCATTCGTCGAATGGTTGACCCAGAACGGTGCCAACTATTTCGATGCCATCGCCCAGGGCCTGGAATTCATGATCCATGGGGTCACCAGCGCCCTGACCTGGTTCAACCCCTACGTCCTCATCGCCTTGTTCGCCGCCCTGGCGCACCTGATCCAGCGCAAATGGGCGCTGACGGCATTTGTCGCGCTGTCCTTCCTGCTGATCTTCAACCTCGGCTACTGGCAGGAAACCATGGAGACCTTGGCGCAGGTTACCTTCGCCACCGTGGTGTGCGTGGCCATTGGCGTGCCGCTGGGCATCGTCGCTGCGCACAAACCGATGTTCTACACCGCCATGCGTCCCGTCCTGGACCTGATGCAGACGGTGCCTACCTTCGTTTACCTGATCCCGACACTGACCCTGTTCGGCCTGGGTGTGGTGCCAGGGTTGATCTCCACGGTGGTGTTCGCCATCGCTGCGCCGATCCGCCTCACCTACCTGGGGATCTGCGACGTGCCCCAGGAACTGCTCGACGCCGGCAAGGCCTTTGGCTGCTCGCGCCGCCAGCTGCTGACCCGCATCGAACTGCCCCATGCGATGCCCAGCATCGCCGCGGGCGTTACCCAATGCATCATGCTGTCGTTGTCGATGGTCGTGATCGCCGCCCTGGTGGGCGCCGACGGCCTGGGCAAACCTGTGGTCAACGCACTGAACACCGCCGATATCGCCCTGGGCTTCGAGGCGGGCCTGGCGATCGTGCTGCTGGCGATCATGCTGGACCGTATCTGCAAGCAACCGGAGCTGCCGGCACGAGGTGAGTCATGAGCATCATTCGTTTCGAAGACGTCGACGTCATCTTCTCCAACAAGCCACGCGAAGCGCTGGCGCTGCTGGACCAAGGCCAGACCCGCGAGCAGATCCTCAAGAAGACCGGCCTTGTGGTCGGCGTCGAAAAAGCCAACCTGGACATCAAGAAAGGCGAGATCTGCGTGCTCATGGGCCTGTCCGGCTCGGGCAAGTCGAGCCTGCTGCGCTGCATCAACGGCCTGAACACCGTCAGCCGCGGCAAGCTGTTCGTCGAGCATGAAGGCAAGCACATCGACATCGCCCACTGCACCCCGGCTGAACTGAAGATGATGCGCACCAAGCGCATCGCCATGGTGTTCCAGAAGTTCGCCCTGATGCCCTGGCTGACCGTGCGCGAGAACATCAGCTTCGGCCTGGAAATGCAGGGCCGCCCCGAGAAAGAGCGGCGCAAGCTGGTCGATGAGAAGCTTGAGCTGGTGGGCCTGACCCAATGGCGCAACAAAAAGCCCGACGAGCTCTCCGGCGGCATGCAGCAGCGCGTGGGCCTGGCCCGGGCGCTGGCCATGGACGCAGACATCCTGCTGATGGACGAACCCTTCTCGGCCCTCGACCCGCTGATCCGCCAAGGCCTGCAGGACGAGTTGCTGGAGCTGCAGAACAAGCTGAGCAAGACCATCGTGTTCGTCAGCCACGACCTGGACGAGGCGCTCAAACTGGGCAGCCGTATCGCCATCATGAAAGATGGCCGGATCATCCAGTACAGCAAGCCTGAAGAAATCGTCCTGAACCCGGCCGACGACTATGTACGCACCTTCGTGGCCCACACCAATCCGCTCAACGTGCTGTGCGGCCGCAGCCTGATGCGCAGCCTGGACAACTGCAAGCGGGTCAACGGCTCGGTATGCCTGGACCCAGGCGGTGATTCCTGGCTGGACTTGGGCGAAGGCAACTCGATCAAACGCGCCCGCCAAGGCCAGAACGGCCTGGACCTGCAGAACTGGGTACCAGGACAGGATGTGGAAACCCTTGGCCGCAAACCGACCCTGGTCAATGCCAACATCGGCATGCGCGAGGCCTTGCAGATCCGCTACCACACCGGCAACAAGCTGGTGCTGCAGGAGAACGACAAGGTGGTGGGGATTCTCGGCGACAGCGAGCTGTATCACGCGCTGCTGGGCAAGAACCACGGGTAAGACAGGGGTCGCTGTGCGGCCCTGAAAAGACACAAGGCCGCTGCCACGGGGAAGGGATTGCACCCTCTGCGTGACAACGGCCTTGTGTCTTTTCAGGAGGGCAAAGCCCTCCCGGCAGTGACTCACCGAACGACGATCCCGCGCGCAGCCATGTAGGCCTTGGCTTCCGGCACGGTGTACTCGCCGAAGTGGAAGATGCTCGCCGCCAGCACCGCGCTGGCATGGCCTTCCAGGATGCCGTCAGCCAGGTGCTGCAGGTTGCCGACGCCGCCCGAGGCGATCACCGGAATACCCACCGCATCGCTGATAGCCCGGGTCACGCCCAGGTCGAAACCGCTCTTCATGCCGTCCTGGTCCATGCTGGTGAGCAGGATCTCACCGGCACCCAGCCCTTCCATCTTCTTGGCCCAGGCCACTGCATCCAGACCGGTCGGTTTGCGCCCGCCATGGGTGAAGATCTCCCAACGCGGCGCTTCGCCGGGGGCGGAGACCTTCTTGGCGTCGATGGCGACGACAATGCACTGGGAACCGAAACGCTCGGCAGCCTCACCCACGAACTCGGGGTTGAACACTGCTGCGGTGTTGATCGAAACCTTGTCGGCGCCGGCGTTGAGCAGGTTGCGGATGTCCTGCACGGTACGCACGCCACCGCCCACGGTCAGCGGGATGAACACCTGGCTGGCCATGCGCTCGACGGTGTGCAGGGTGGTGTCACGGCCATCGACGCTGGCGGTGATGTCCAGGAAAGTGATCTCGTCAGCGCCCTGCTCATCGTAGCGACGCGCGATTTCCACCGGGTCGCCGGCATCGCGGATGTTCTCGAACTTGACGCCCTTGACCACCCGGCCGTTGTCCACGTCCAGGCAAGGGATGATGCGTTTAGCTAAAGCCATGGGGGCTCCTAGGGAGCAGCTGCAAGCTATCAGCGGCTAGCTGCAAGATAAAAGCAGTACGTGCTCCGGCTTTTGTTCTTGCAGCTTGCGGCTTACCGCTTGCCGCTCCTATCAATAGTTGTCGCAGAAGGCCTGGGCCTCGGCGACATCGAGGGTGCCTTCGTAGATGGCGCGGCCGGTGATGGCACCGATGATGCCCGGTGCCTTGGCGTCCAGCAGGGCCTTGATGTCACCCAGGTTGTGGATGCCGCCGGAGGCGATCACCGGAATCGAGGTGGCTTCGGCCAGGGCTTTGGTGAAGGGCACGTTGCAGCCCTGCATCATGCCGTCCTTGGCGATGTCGGTGTAGACGATCGCCGAGACGCCATCGGCCTCGAAGCGCTTGGCCAGGTCGATGACCTGCACCGAGCTGACTTCGGCCCAACCGTCGGTGGCGACGAAGCCGTCCTTGGCGTCCAGGCCAACGATGACCTTACCTGGGAACGCCTTGCACGCCTCGGCGACGAATTCAGGCTGCTTGACCGCCTTGGTGCCGATGATGACGTAGCTCACGCCGGCCTTGACGTAGTGCTCGATGGTCTCCAGCGAGCGGATGCCACCGCCGATCTGGATCGGCAGGTTCGGATAGCGTTTGGCGATGGCGGTGACCACTTCGCCGTTGACCGGCTGGCCTTCGAAGGCGCCATTGAGGTCGACCAGATGCAGGCGACGGCAGCCACCCTCGACCCATTTGGCGGCCATGCTCACCGGGTCGTCGGAAAATACCGTGGAGTCTTCCATGCGGCCTTGGCGCAGACGCACGCAGGCACCGTCCTTCAGATCGATAGCGGGGATAATCAGCATCTTGGGAACCTGTCTAATCAGTGAAATTCAGGGCTTCTCGAGTGCCCACAGGTCGCTCTCGATGCTCTCGAACCGCTCCTTGAGGTGCAGCTGAACATCGGCAATCGCCCTGTTGTAGTAGTGGGGTGCAATTTCCTTGCTGAACAACTCGAGGACCTCGGCCACCTCGAACGACCCAAGCGTCAGCTCGAAGCGGTCTTCGAGAAAGCGCTTCAAGGTGTCGAGCGCCTCGCGCTCCTGCTCAGGTGCCAGGGTGATGATCGGGGCCTTGGTCCGCGATTTGCTCATTTACCAGCGTCCATCCCAGCTGACGAAGTTCTGCAGCAGTTGCAGGCCATGGGTATGGCTCTTCTCGGGGTGGAACTGCACGGCGAAGCGCGAGCCCTCGGCCAGGGCCGCGGCGAAATCGACGCCGTAGTGGCCGCGGCCTGCAACCTGCCCAGGCTTGCCGGCATTGATGTAGTAGCTGTGCACGAAATAGAAGCGCGCGCGGTCGGGAATGTCATGCCACAGGGGGTGGTCGATGGTCTGGCTGACTTCGTTCCAGCCCATGTGCGGCACCTTCAGATGCTCGCCGTCCTCCTGCAGGTCCTTGCCGAAAAAACGCACCTGACCAGGGAACAGGCCGATGCAGTCGACGCCGTCGTTCTCCTCGCTGTGGTCCAGCAGGGCCTGCATGCCCACGCAGATGCCGAGGAACGGACGGTCCTGGCTGACTTCACGCACCAGGCTGTCGAAGCCCAGGCGACGGATCTCAGCCATGCAGTCACGGATCGCGCCAACGCCTGGGAACACCACACGGTCGGCCTCGCGGATCACAGTCGCGTCGCTGGTGACCAGTACCTTGCCGGCCCCCACATGCTCCAGGGCCTTGGCCACCGAGTGCAGGTTGCCCATGCCATAGTCGATTACGGCGACGGTCTGCATCACAGGCATCCCTTGGTAGAAGGCATCTGCCCGGCCATGCGCTCATCCTGCTCGACGGCCATGCGCAGCGCGCGGCCAAAGGCCTTGAACACGGTTTCGATCTGGTGGTGGGTGTTGTGGCCACGCAGGTTGTCGATGTGCAGGGTCACCAGGGCGTGGTTGACGAAGCCCTGGAAGAACTCCTGGAACAGGTCGACATCGAAGCCGCCTACGCTGGCGCGGGTGTACGGCACATGCATCTGCAGGCCCGGACGGCCGGAGAAGTCGATGACCACGCGCGACAGGGCTTCGTCCAGCGGCACATACGAATGGCCGTAGCGACGGATGCCCTTCTTGTCACCGATGGCCTGGGCGAACGCCTGGCCGAGGGTGATGCCGACGTCCTCGACGGTATGGTGGTCGTCGATATGCAGGTCACCCTTGCACTCGATGTCCAGATCGATCAGCCCATGCCGGGCGATCTGGTCGAGCATGTGTTCGAGGAAAGGCACACCGATATCGAATCGGGCCTTGCCACTGCCATCGAGGTTGATCGAGGCTTTTACCTGGGTTTCCAGGGTATTGCGCTCGACGGAAGCCTTACGTTCGACCATCACCAGCTCCGCAAAATCATTGGGCGAAAAGGCTGCCATTATAGGCCCAGATCGCGCCCGCTTGGAACGCGGATGACATATGGCAATGTCGCATATGTGTAATTTTTGCTGTTTGAGGCGACAGGGTGCTCGCTCGCGGGAAAAGCCACTACCTACACGGACTGTAATGGCCCTGCCGTCCGCCACTATTGATTACGCCTAGGTCCTACCCACGGCGCTATACTCCCAGGCTTGAATTTCAAAAACGGACTACAAGGACTCGCCCATGAAAGCGTTCGGCAAAATCCTGGGGCTGGGGCTTCTCGGGTTGCTGCTGATCATCGTGGCGCTGGGCTTCGCCCTGACCCACCTCTTCGATCCCAACGACTACAAAGACGAGATTCGCCAGTTGGCCCGCGACAAGGCCCACATCGAGCTGACGCTCAATGGCGATATCGGCTGGAGCCTGTTCCCCTGGCTGGGCCTGGAGCTGCACGAGGCCAGCATCGCCACGCTGAACAAGCCCAAGGAGCCGTTCGCCGACCTGCAGATGCTGGGTTTGTCGGTCCGTGTGTTGCCGCTGCTGCGCCGCGAGGTGCAGATGAGCGACGTGCGCGTCGAGGGCCTGAACCTGACCCTGAACCGTGACGAACACGGCCACGGCAACTGGGAGGACATCGGAAAGCCACTGCCGCAGCCTGCCGACACGCCGTCGACCAGCACGACCGAGACGCCCGCCACAGCCGATACGCCGGTCAACAAAGAGGACACCCGCGAGCGCATGGTCAAGCTGGACATCGACAGCCTCACAGTCAACAACGCCCAGGTGCAATACACCGACGCCAAGACTGGCCAGACCTTCAGCGCCCAAAGCATCCAGCTGAGCACCGGCGCAGTCCATGAAGGCGTGAACATCCCGCTCAAGGCCAGTGCCTTCCTCACCGTCGGCCAGCCAAGCCTCAAGGCACGCACCGAATTGACGGGCGAGCTGCGCTTCGACCGCAAGCTCAAGCGCTACAACATCGAGGATATGCGCCTGTCGGGCGAGACCTCGGGCGAACCACTGGCCGGCAAGACCATGACTTTCGCCGCTCAAGGCCAGTTGCTGGTCGACCTGGCCGCCAACGTCGCCTCCTGGAACGGCTTGAAGCTCTCTGCCAACCAGCTGCGCGCCTTGGGCGAGCTGAACCTGCGCGACCTGGACAAGACCCCGCAACTGAGCGGCGGGCTGTCCATCGCCCAGTTCGACCTGCGCACCTTCCTCGACAGCATCGGCCATCCGCTGCCTGCCACCGCCGACCCGGCAGCATTCGGCAAGCTGGAACTGGTCACCCGCCTGCAGGCCAATCCAACCAGCCTGGCCCTGGAAGACCTGGCCGTTAAGCTCGACGAGAGCACCTTCAGCGGCCGCATCGCCCTCGACGACTTCGCCAAGCAGGCCCTGCGCCTGCGCCTTAAAGGCGACACGTTCAACGCCGACCGCTACCTGCAGGCCAAGAGCGAACAAGCCAAAGGCGCCAGCGCCGCGCGCCAGGCCGAGGTCCAGCAGCAGGAAGCCAGCGCCGTCAGCGGCCCGAGCACGACACCGCTACCCAACGCGCCGACCCAGGGGGCCTGGAGCAGTGACAAGCTGCTGCCGGTGGATCGCCTGCGTCAGCTCGATCTACAGGCAGACGTGTCGTTCGGCGCCCTGACCCTGGACAAGCTGCCGATCACCGATGCCCAGCTCAAGGCCAATGGCCAGGGCGGCCTGTTGACCCTCGAGACCCTGCGAGGCGGCCTGTACGACGGCAGCTTCGAGACCAGCGGGACGCTCGACGTGCGTCCGGCCGTCCCACAGATCGGCATGAAGACCCGGATCAACCGCGTGCCGGTGGAGCACTTCATCAAGTCCGATACGCCGGACAAGGCGCCACCGGTCAAGGGCCTGCTGACGCTGTCCAGCGACCTGACCGCCACCGGCAACAGTCAGAAGGCACTGGTCGACACCCTCAACGGCAATGCCAGCTTCACCCTCAACGACGGAGTGCTGGTCAACGCCAACCTCGAACAGCAGCTATGTCATGCCATCGCGACCCTCAACCGCAAGACTTTGAGCGGCGAGCCGCGCGGCAAGGACACCCCCTTCCAGGAATTGCGCGGCAGCCTGGTGGTGCGCAATGGCGTCGCCAGCAACCCTAACCTGAAGGCAAGCATCCCAGGCCTGACCGTCAACGGTCATGGCGATGTGGACCTGCGCGTACTGGGCATGGACTACAACCTGGGGGTGATCGTCGAGGGTGACCAGCGCGCCATGCCGGACCCGGCCTGCCAGGTCAACGAACGCTATGTCGGCATTGAGGTGCCGGTGCGCTGCCGTGGCCCGCTGGAGCTTGGCGCCAAGGCTTGCCGCCTGGACCAGGAAGGCCTGGGCAAGGTCGCGGCCAAGCTGGCCGGCAACCGCCTGCAGGAAAAACTCGACGAGAAGCTTGGCGATAAAGTCAGCCCAGAGCTCAAGGATGCACTCAAGGGGCTGTTCAAACGATGAGTCCCGAGCAGTTCTCCAATGCCGTTTTGCAGTGGTACGACCAGCACGGCCGTCATGACCTGCCCTGGCAACAGGGCATCACGCCCTATCGGGTGTGGGTGTCGGAAATCATGTTGCAGCAGACCCAGGTGAGCACGGTGCTCAACTACTTCGACCGCTTCATGCAGGCCCTGCCGACCGTGCAGGCCCTGGCCGAGGCACCGGAGGACGAGGTGCTGCACCTATGGACGGGCCTGGGTTACTACACCCGGGCGCGCAATCTGCAAAAGGCCGCGAAAATCGTGGTAGAGCAGCATGGCGGCGAGTTTCCACGCAGCGTCGAGCAACTAACGGAGTTGCCGGGCATCGGCCGCTCCACTGCCGGCGCCATCGCCAGCATCAGCATGGGCATTCGCGCGCCGATCCTCGACGGCAACGTCAAGCGCGTGCTGGCCCGCTACACCGCCCAGGCCGGCTATCCTGGCGAGCCCAAGGTGGCCAACGCGCTGTGGGCCAACGCCGAGCGCTTTACGCCGTACGCCAGGGCCAACCACTACACCCAGGCGATGATGGACCTGGGCGCGACCCTCTGCACCCGCAGCAAACCCAGTTGCCTGATCTGCCCGCTCAAGGCCGGCTGCCAGGCCCACTTGCTCGGTGAAGAAACCCGATACCCCGAGCCCAAGCCACGCAAGACCCTGCCCCAGCGCCGCACATTGATGCCGCTGCTGGCCAATCATGAGGGCGCCATTCTGCTCTATCGCCGCCCTTCGAGCGGCCTGTGGGGCGGGCTGTGGAGCTTGCCGGAGCTGGACAACCTGGAACAGCTCGACGACCTGGCCTACCAGCACGGCCTGCGCGCGACCGACAGCCAGGCCCTGGATGGCCTGACCCACACCTTCAGCCATTTCCAGCTGGCCATCGAGCCGTGGCTGGTGCGTGTCGACTCGCTGGGCCCGACCGTGGCTGAGCCCGACTGGCTCTGGTATAACCTCGCCACCCCGCCGCGCCTGGGCCTCGCCGCCCCGGTCAAGAAGCTGCTCAAACGCGCGGCCGATGAATTGATTGCAGGAGAGTCCCGATGACCCGCACCGTGAAGTGCCGCAAGTACAACGAAGAACTCCCCGGCCTGCCACGCCCCCCCTACCCGGGCGCCAAAGGCCAGGACATCTTCGATCACATCTCGCAGAAGGCCTGGGACGAGTGGCAGAAGCACCAGACCATGCTGATCAACGAAAAGCGCTTGAACATGATGAACGCCGAGGACCGCAAATTCCTCCAGGCGGAGATGGACAAGTTCTTCGCTGGCGAGGAGTACGCCCAGGCCGAAGGGTACGTTCCGCCCAGCGAATGACCCCAAAAAACGTAAGCGACGGAATTAATTTAAAAAATTTTCAAAAAGTCGTTGACGGAAGGTCTGAAAACCTTTTTAATTCGCCCCGTCGCCCAGATAGCTCAGTCGGTAGAGCAGAGGATTGAAAATCCTCGTGTCGGCGGTTCGACTCCGTCTCTGGGCACCAAGTGCCAAACCCCAGGTAACGCAAGTTACCTGGGGTTTTTTAATGCCCGCGACTTTTGCAACGAAAGTCTGGCGTCAAAATAGCCTTATGCTATCATTCGCGCCGCGCTGCCCCCGCCTTGCAGCGCACACCCCCAAGGACGATGGTTGAGCAAGGAATGCCTCATCAGACAGCCGATGCCTCAGCCCGTTTTTTCCTCTCGAAAATCGGAAGCGCCATGACATCCCCTGCCGAACTCATGAACAAGGTCAATCGCAAGACACTGCACCTGGTACTGCTGTGCGCGGCCACCGGCGGCCTGTACCTGCTGATCTGGCTGTACAAGACCAACCAACACCTGCGCGAAGCCACAGGGCAGACCGTCTGCAGCGAGACCTACATTATCTGGATCTGCGTCTGCATGGGCCTGAGCGGGGTCTTCATCGATAACCCCGAACCCT
Source organism: Pseudomonas sp. PKS (assembly GCF_051913525.1). NCBI lineage: Bacteria > Pseudomonadati > Pseudomonadota > Gammaproteobacteria > Pseudomonadales > Pseudomonadaceae > Pseudomonas > Pseudomonas sp. PKS. The sequence continues at coordinate 14,788 of NZ_JBEGDO010000002.1, forward strand.
TCCTGGTCGGCATCGGCGCCCTGCTGAGCATCGCCAGCGGCGTGCTGTTCATCGTCTGGGCATTCAATGCCCGCAGCCTGCTGATGACTTACGCCAACGCCCAGCAGCAGCCTTACTTCTCGATGAACGCCTTCTACACGTTCCTGTTCAACGCGTACTACATCAATTACTGCATCAACGAACTGGGCGAGAACGCGCAGCGCCAGCAACCGATCTATGCGCAGCCGACACAGCTCTGATCCACGAACGCCAACCGGCACAAGGATTTGCATGTCAGCCCGCCCATGCTTTGAAAAGCGGGCATACAAGGAGAGATAAATGGCCTACACGTCGATCATGTTCAAGAACCCGAAAACCGGCGCGCTGAAAGAAGCCCCGGTCGGTTTCTCCTGGACCACCTTTTTCTTCGGTTTCTTCCCGGCGCTGTTCCGTGGTGACTGGAAGTTCGGTGCGATCCAGTTCGTACTGCAGATGCTCACCATGGGCCTGAGCTCGCTGGTGTTCTGCTTCATCTACAACAAGCTGTACATCAAGGACCTGATCGGGGCTGGCTTCCAGGCCCAGTCGATCTCCAAGGGCGACATGGACTACGCCGCCGCCAAGCTTGGCCTGCAGATCCCGGCGCTGAGCGCAGCCTGAGGCTAGCCGAATAGGTCGTTTGCACCCATGGCCATATGGCCCATGGGTGTAACACGGCAAGTGACAATACAAACGCAATAAGCGTTTAAATTGTCGGCAGGTGTATCGGAGGCGTCCTACTCATTCGCAGGCATCGTTAAAAAAGCATATCGAGCGAAATATCGGCAAACAATTTTGCACTCTAGCCATGTCATGATTCGGCTATCGTTAGCGCCCAGCCACGACCGCCCATAGCTGCAAGGAGTGCAGCATGAAATACGCCGCCTGTTTACGCGTCGGCCTGAACGATATTAAAGCACTGACCAACCTCGAACACGCCAGGCGGAATTTATTCACACCGCTTCTGGATATGAGAGGGAACGATGACAGACACCTCCAGAACTTTCTAAAAGACTGGACCGACCATCCTTTTTTCTAGACATTTCCCGAGGAAAGAAAGATGTGCAGGAAAGCTTCATCACCACTCATGATCTGCACAACCCCCTGAATGCTTTTCACATAAAAAAGACATTCTTTAAGAATATTCAAGCGACGAACCCTACCATCATCCCTGTCGTCTCATGGTCCGATGATGACTCTCAACGAGATGTCATTCAATTAGCCTTATCACTGGAGCGTGAGTTCAACGCAATTGCTATCAGGATGTTCTGCCCAGAAAAGCCGACTCCGACTTCACGCAATCGCTTGCTCTCGATAATGGATTCCCTCGCTCGCCCAAGCGGTGCGCATGTGATCCTTGATTTCATAGCCTCCGCCCCATCCAGCACCGCAGCCGGTTCAGACTTCGACCGCTTGCTCAAGAGCCTGAATACCTACTCGCCTAGCTCGATAGTGCTTTTGAGCACTTCCTTCCCTATCGACAAGCCCGCCTCTAACAGCTCTCGCTCTGCCACCTGTTACGATGTGGCATGGCAATCGACAATCAACCAGAACCTGCCCGGCGCGAACATTGTCTACGGAGATTATGCAGCGACCAATCCCACGGCACCGATGGAATATGTAATAGGCATGCCCGTACTCCCCTTCGGCTGCTATTACACCCCCACGGAATGGTGGCAACGTAGAAAAGGTGGCGATAAAGAATTTAACAACTATATCGATATCGCCAAAGAAATACGACGCCTACCCGGTTATCACGGGTGATGATTTTTGCTGGGCAACAAGAGAATACGCGCGAATCGAGATTACAAACGCTGGATATGGAAACAACGGCACCTGGAATGGCTACCGTATAAACCAACATATTTGCGCAATATTGAAATCCATTGCGGACCAACAAGACATTGCAGCCGGCTCGATAGACCCCGACGAAATCGACGATCTTCTTTAAGCGTAACGCCGCTTCAAAACAGACAGCACACAACTGCGGATATCGCTGACTGTCAGTGCGTCGCTAACCATGCGCCGCACTGTTTTTATCAAGTCTTTGCTTTTTATCCCGATGCCATGCGCGCGCGCTAGATTATCCAGCTCCTCTCGCCATAAGAATCCTGTGAGATGAAATTTATCCTGTCGCTTGTTTTGCCCAGCCTTTCTCACCAAGGCCATTCCTGAGAAGTCATCGACAATCAAGATCCCAACACTTGCAGCTGAGAGCTCCAACGCCTTGACCAAGTGTCGAGAATGACAGCAAAGCCACACTTCATCGAAACACGCCAGGTAGGCCTCCTGCTGTCCGGCCCAGCGCGTCAAGGTATCGGCATGGGATTTGATCTCGAAGGCACTCAGTTTCCCATTGGCGTGCACAAGGTCTGCGCGCCTGGCCTTGTCAATGAAGCACAGCTCCTCGATGAAGACATCACCGGGCTCATGTGGCATCACATTCCTGATCCACTGCTTAAGGAGAGGGCGAATTTCGTCTGGATTCAACATGCGCCGCATTATAGCTCCGCCCCCGTAATGCTTCACACCTAGACGGGCAGAGCGGGCGAGTGAAGTGTTACAGCGCTTCACTACTGAAAAGACTAAACCAGGCACCCTTGATCAATATCAAATAGCCGCTCCTTAAAGCGCCCTAGCCTATCGGGTGGACATTCGAACCGACCCCAAAGGACTGCCATGAGCGACGACGCCACACCTCTACTCCCGCCCACCGCCGATGCGACGCCCAGCATCACGCCAATCGCCCGCAACCGCCCACCTCGCAGACGCCAGTCTGCCGCCAAGACCACCCCAGAGCCGAGCATCAGCGCCATCAGCCAGCAGCCGGCAGCGCTGGAAGTGGCCACCGCCCGACGCGGCAGCAATGAAGACAGCACCTCGGCGCGCCTGCCGGCCAGCTACCCCTACCGCACGCGCCTGCGCCGCCAGGACTATGAGAAGGCCAAGCACGCCCTGCAGATCGAGCTACTCAAGGTCCAGAGCTGGGTGAAGGAAACTGGCCAACGCGTAGTCATTCTGTTCGAAGGCCGCGACGCGGCGGGCAAAGGCGGCACCATCAAGCGCTTCATGGAACACCTGAACCCACGCGGGGCGAGGATCGTCGCCCTGGAAAAGCCCTCCGAGCAGGAGAAGGGCCAGTGGTACTTCCAGCGCTACATCCAGCACCTGCCGACCGCGGGCGAAATGGTCTTCTTCGACCGCTCCTGGTACAACCGCGCCGGCGTCGAGCGGGTGATGGAGTTCTGTACGCCATTGCAGTACCTGGAGTTCATGCGCCAGGCACCGGAGCTTGAGCGGATGCTGTGCAACAGCGGCATCCTGCTGTTCAAATATTGGTTCTCGGTCAATCGCGAAGAGCAGCTGCGCCGCTTCATCTCACGCCGAGACGATCCACTCAAGCACTGGAAGCTCTCGCCCATCGACATCAAGTCGCTGGACAAGTGGGACGACTATACCGCTGCCAAGGAAGCCATGTTCTTCCACACCGACACCGCCGATGCGCCGTGGACGGTGATCAAGTCCGACGACAAGAAACGTGCGCGGATCAACTGCATCCGGCATTTTCTGCATTCGTTGGACTACCCGGGCAAGGACCATAGCATCGCCCATGCGCCAGATCCGTTGCTGGTCGGACGCGCCTCGCGGGGGTTCGAGGAGGATGAGCCTCCCGCACTCGTCAGCTGAGCCTTGGGCCGCAAGCCGGCCCCTTGGGTTTCTCCGGCAATTACGCTTCAATACGCGCATTTTTCCAGACACTCCCAAGGACTCGCCCCAATGGCCTCCAACACCAAGCAGCAAAAACGCGCCAAGCGCGCCGCCACCAAGGCCAAGCAGAACCGCATGGTGCGCAGCGGCCAGGCGGTCAAGGCCAGCGCCGGCGACAGCGCCAGCGTCGAGCAAGTCTTCAACAAAGCCATGGACTCGGGCAGCTACAACAGCCTGTTCGACAAAATGAAGGAAGCCCAGCAGAACGGCCTGGTGCCGATGATCTCGGTGTTCCTGGTCGATCCACTGCTGGCCCTGGTGCTCAAGGGCCACAAGGAAGAACACGCCACCGACTACATCGTCATGGTCTTCACTGCCTATCGCAAATGGCTCGACGGCACCGACGAGGACGCCACCATGGCCTGGCTGGAGAGCGACGAGTTCCAGGAGGCCTATGTGGCAGCCTCCGAAGCGGTCGCCAAGCAGCAGCAACAGCAGAAGCAGTTCGGCTGAAGATCGCCGGTAGCTCAAACCCGTCCCACAAGCCCTGCGGGAGCGGGTTTACCTGCGAAAACGCCGATACAGACCAATAAAAAGGCCGTGCCCTTCACAGGACACGGCCTTTGTTTGTTTCAACAGCCCGGATCAGTTATCCAGCGCCACCTGACCAGCAGCCTGGCCTTCGGCCTTGCGTTTGCGCTGCACCAGCAGGCCGGCAGCGACCACGCCAATGCTGAGCAATGCGGTGGCGATGATCTCGGCGCGATGGTCTTCGCGCAACGCCATCACCACCAGGATCGCAATGATGAACGCGATGGTGGCCCAGGTCAGCCCCGGGAACAGCCACATCTTGAAGGCAATCTTCTCGCCACGAGCTTCACGCTGGCTGCGCATGCGCAGTTGCGACACGGCAATCACCAGGTACACCAGCAGCGCGATGGCGCCGGAGCTGGCCAGCAGGAACTCGAACACCGCAGCCGGAGCCACGAAGTTGGCGAACACACACAGAAACGCCGCCGCGGTGGACAGCAGGACCGCCCAGTGCGGAGTGCCCGCCTTGGTGGTGCGCTGCGCCATGGCCGGCGCATCGCCGCGCTTGCTCAGGGAGAACAGCATGCGCGAAGAAGTGTACAGCGCCGAGTTCAGGCAGCTGGTCACGGCGATCAGCACGACGATGTCAACGATCAGCTTGGCGTTCGGCACGCCGATGCGGCTCAGGACAGTCTGGTAGGAACCAGTCTCGGCCAGGGCCGGGTCGTTCCATGGCACCAGGGCCACGACCAGGAAGATCGACACCAGGTAGAACAGGCAGATACGCCAGATCACCGAGTTGGTGGCACGGCTGATCTGCTTGCCCGGGTCTTTCGATTCGGCGGCGGCGATGGTGACGATCTCGGTACCCATGAACGAGAACATGGTGGTCAGCATCGCGGCCAGGACCGCGCCCAGACCGTTGGGCATGAAGCCCTGGGTATCGAACAGGTGGCTGACACCGCTGACCTGGCTATTGGGCACCAGGCCGAACATGGCCACGCAGCCAACGACGATGAAGCCGATGATGGCCAGTACCTTGAGCAGGGCGAACCAGAACTCGAACTCACCGTAGTTCTTCACGCTGCACAGGTTGGTCAGGGTCAGCGCCAGCGTAATGATGAGCGAGAAGGCCCAGAGGTCCACAGCGGGGAACCAGGCATGCAGGATGGCCGCCGCGGCATTGGCCTCCAGCGGGATCACCAGGACCCAGAACCACCAATACAGCCAACCGATGGTAAAGCCTGCCCAGCGCCCGATGGAGCGGTCGGCATACGTGGAGAAGGAACCGGTATCCGGTGAGGCGATGGCCATCTCGCCGAGCATGCGCATCACCAGCACCACCAGGGTGCCCGCCGCAGCGTAGGCGAGCAGGACGGCAGGACCTGCCGCAGCGATGGCGTGGCCGGAGCCAACGAACAGACCGGCGCCGATTACGCCTGCGATGGACAGCATGGTGACATGCCGTTGCTTGAGCCCCTGAGCGAGGTCATTGGAATTGTGCTTACCGCTCATAAAACTACCTTTGTAAGGAGTGGACCACCCGAAATGCTGAAACGAAGCGCGCCCGGGGTTGGTGTAGGCGTCGCTGCATTCGGTGGTTTCCGTATGGCAATAAGCGGGCCAGCCGCAAATCACGTTCGTCAGAATTCGCTGATGGCCAAGCGCTTCGGGCCTTGCAGGTCTTTCGGCCACGCCTTGACCGAAAGGTCGTCAAAATTTCTTGCCAGGCCCTGATTACTGAAATACCCACTTACAAATGCACCAAAGGTGCCCCACGGTAACACCCGTGCACAAAAAACGATCAACCGAAAGTGCAACCTTGAGGAGCAACCCAGGCCCTGCACAGTCACGCACAAAGTACTACCCGGCCAAAAACGGCTTCCCAGGCACGTCCAAAGCTGGCACCATCGCGCCTTTTTTCATCAAGGCTCCGGTGCTGGAGACGTGCGCGCGGACATCCTCGCGACAGTCCGCTGCAACGATGCGACAAAGTATCCCGCCAGCGACCCGAGCCACCTGCGACCTGGTTGGCCGCCATTACGCCGCTATGCTAGCTTGGCGCTCGCCAGGAAGGCCGCCAACAGCTGGGAACGCACCCGAACACATGAGGACCGCACATGGCCCAGGCCACGCCCGCGCTGGAAATCCGCAACCTGCACAAACGCTACGGCGAGCAGGAGATTCTCAAGGGCATTTCTCTGACCGCTCGCGACGGTGACGTGATCTCGATCCTGGGGTCGTCCGGTTCCGGCAAGTCCACCCTGCTGCGCTGCATCAACCTGCTGGAGAATCCCCATCAGGGGCAGATCCTCGTCGCCGGTGAAGAGCTCAAGCTCAAGGCGACCAAGACCGGCGACCTGATCGCCGCCGACAACCGCCAGATCAACCGTCTGCGCAGCGAAATCGGCTTCGTCTTCCAGAATTTCAACCTGTGGCCGCACATGACGATCCTCGACAACATCATCGAGGCGCCACGTCGCGTGCTGGGCCTGAGCAAGGCCGAGGCCATCGAGGCCGCCGAGGCTCTGCTGGCCAAGGTCGGCATCCACGACAAGCGCCACAGCTACCCCGCCCAGCTTTCCGGTGGCCAGCAGCAACGCGCCGCCATTGCCCGGACCCTGGCCATGAAGCCCAAAGTCATCCTGTTCGACGAGCCGACCTCGGCGCTCGATCCGGAAATGGTCCAGGAAGTGCTTAACGTTATCCGCGCATTGGCCGAAGAAGGCCGTACCATGCTGCTGGTGACGCACGAGATGAACTTTGCCCGCCAGGTGTCCAGTGAAATCGTCTTCCTGCACCAGGGCTTGGTCGAAGAGCAGGGATCGCCGCAGCAGGTGTTCGAAAACCCGACCTCGGCGCGTTGCAAGCAATTCATGTCCAGCCACCGCTAACGGAGCAACACATGCAGACCTATAAGAAATTCCTCCTGGCCGCTGCCGCCACGCTGGTCTTCTCGGCCAATGCCATGGCCGCGGAAAAACTGCGCATGGGTATCGAGGCGGCCTACCCGCCGTTCAACAACAAGGATGCCAGCGGCAACGTGGTCGGCTTCGACAAGGACATCGGCGACGCCCTGTGCGCCAAGATGAAAGTCGAGTGCTCGGTCGTCACCTCCGACTGGGACGGCATCATCCCTGCGCTGAACGCCAAGAAGTTCGACTTCCTGGTGTCGTCGCTGTCGATCACCGACGAGCGCAAGCAGGCCGTCGACTTCACCGACCCCTACTACTCCAACAAGCTGCAGTTCATCGCCCCGAAGAACGTCGACTTCAAGACCGACAAGGCTTCGCTCAAGGGCAAGGTGATCGGCACCCAGCGTGCGACCCTGTCCGGCACCTGGCTGGAGGACAACTACGGCGATGACGTCGAGGTCAAACTCTACGACACCCAGGAAAACGCCTACCTGGACCTGATCGCCGGCCGCATCGACGGCATCCTGGCCGACAAGTACGTGCAGTACGAGTGGCTCAAGAGCAAGGACGGCCAGAACTTCGAGTTCAAGGGCGAGCCTGTGGTCGACAGCGACAAGATCGGCATTGCCGTGCGCAAAGGCGACCCGCTGCGCGAGAAGCTGAACAAGGCCCTGGCCGAAATCAAGGCCGACGGCACGTACAAGAAGATCAACGACAAGTACTTCCCGTTCAGCATCGAATGATTCACCCAGACCAGCGCCGCCTTGCGCGGCGCCGGTCCCTTGAATGCACCTGCCCATGAATATCGACCTGCACGGATTCGGTCCGGCCATGATGGCCGGCACCCTGATGACCGTAAAACTGGCGCTCTGCGCCCTGCTGCTGGGGCTGGTCCTGGGCCTGCTCGGCGCCCTGGCCAAGACATCCCCAGCCAAGCCACTGCAATGGCTTGGCAGCACCTATTCGACGTTGGTGCGCGGTGTGCCCGAACTGCTCTGGGTACTGCTCATCTACTTCGGCACCGTCGGGCTGATGAACAGCCTCGGCGAGGCCTTGAACATGCCGGGCCTCGAGCTCAGCGCATTCGCCGCTGGCGTGATCGCCCTGGGCCTGTGCTTCGGCGCCTACGCCACGGAAGTCTTCCGCGGCGCGATCCTGGCCATCCCCAAAGGGCACCGTGAAGCGGGCCTGGCGCTGGGCCTGTCCAAAGGCCGCATCCTCTCGAAGATCATCCTGCCGCAGATGTGGCGCATCGCCCTGCCCGGCCTTGGCAACCTGTTCATGATCCTGATGAAAGACACGGCACTGGTGTCGGTGATCGGCCTCGAGGAAATCATGCGTCATGCGCAGATCGGCGTGACCGTGACCAAGGAGCCGTTCACCTTCTATGCGGTCGCCGCGTGCATCTACCTGAGCCTGACCATCATTGCCATGACCGGTATGCACTTCATGGAAAAACGTGCCGCTCGCGGCTTCGTGAGGGCCGAGTAATGAACTGGGAAGTCATCATCAAGTGGCTGCCACGCCTGGCCCAGGGCGCGACCCTGACCCTGGAGCTGGTCGCCATCGCAGTTATCGCCGGGCTGATCCTGGCCATTCCACTGGGCATCGCCCGCTCCTCGCGCCACTGGTATGTGCGCGCAGTGCCCTATGGCTACATCTTCTTCTTCCGCGGCACGCCGCTTTTGGTGCAGCTGTTCCTGGTCTACTACGGCCTGGCCCAGTTCGATGCAGTGCGCAGCAGCGCGCTGTGGCCGTACCTACGCGATCCGTTCTGGTGCACCGTGCTGACCATGACCCTGCACACCGCCGCCTACATCGCCGAAATCCTGCGTGGCGCATTGCAGGCCATCCCGAAAGGCGAAATCGAGGCGGCACGGGCGCTGGGCATGTCGCGGGGCAAGGCCCTGTTCTACATCATGCTGCCGCGCGCCGCGCGCATCGGCCTGCCAGCGTACAGCAACGAAGTGATCCTGATGCTCAAGGCCAGTGCCCTGGCCAGTACCGTCACCCTGCTGGAGCTGACCGGCATGGCGCGGACCATCATCGCCCGCACCTACCTGCCGGTGGAGATCTTCTTTGCTGCAGGCGTGTTCTACCTGGTCATTTCCTTCGTACTGGTCCAGGGCTTCAAGGTGCTCGAGCGCTGGTTGCGCGTGGACGCCTGCCAGGGGCGTTGAGACTGTAAAAACCCGGGGGCCGCCTTGCGGCCCACCGCAGGCTCCGCATCGTCTGAACCTGTAGGCGCTGGCGATGCCTGCGATGGAGCGCAACGCGCTCCCCTTCCAACAGCGCTGCGGTGCTTGAATGCAAACCATCCCCTACCTTCACGGCCCTCACCTGCTCGAGCGCTTCCAGGCTCTCGACCATTTCCTTCTCCAGCATCAGCACTTATGGCGCCCGCGCCCGTTCACCCAGCTGCATCTGGACTGGGAGGCCCAACACCCCGAACTGGCCACCTGGCTGCGCCAGCGCACCCTGGAGCAGGCCGAAGCCGCCCAGCAGCATCCCGAACAGCTGCCGGCGCCAGCGCCCTTCGCACAACTGGCCGCTCGCGCCTCGCAGTTGTCCGCACTGGGCGAGCTGCCCGATGCCGGCCTGCACCCGGCCGGCCATCGTCTCGACGTGAATGTCCCGGGACGCAAGTGGCAACAGATCGAAGCCTTCACCCGTCGCCTGGCCTTCCACCAGCCCACCGGTCACTGGCTGGACTGGTGTTCAGGCAAAGGCCACCTGGGCCGGCGCCTACTGCAGCCCGGCCAACGGCTGACCTGCCTGGAGTACGACGCCGAGCTGGTCACTGCGGGAAGCGCCCTGAGCGAACATCACCACCTGCCGGCCACCCACGTCCATCAAGATGTGTTGGCACCAGACAGCCACCGTCACTTGGACAGCGGCAAGAGCGCCGTCGCCCTTCATGCGTGTGGTGAGTTACATGTGCGGCTGCTGCAATTGGCCAGCCAGCAAGGTTGTCCACAGATCGCCGTCGCGCCCTGTTGCTACAACCGCATTCCGGGGAAGGCCTATCAGCCGATGTCTTCGGCAGCCCAGGCCTCGGCCTTGCAGTTGAGCCAGGAAGACCTGGGCTTGCCGCTCAACGAGGCGGTGACTTCCAGCGCCCGTGTCCGACGTCAGCGTGACATCTCGATGGCACGCCGCCTGGGCTTTGACCTGTTGCAACGCCAGCAGCGCGCCATCAACGAGTACCTGCCAACGCCCTCGCTGCCGACCAGTTGGCTGGACAAGCCCTTCGAGCAGTATTGTCGCGAGCTGGCCGAACTTCGGCATGTCGAGATACATCAGGCGCCCGACTGGACGGCGCTGGAGGCTGCCGGCTGGCAACGCCTGGCACAGGTGCGCAATCTGGAGCTGCTGCGCAACCTGTTTCGTCGCCCGCTGGAAATGTGGCTGGTACTGGACCGGGCCCTGTTTCTTCACGAGCGCGGCTATGACGTGCGCATGGGTGTGTTTTGCGATTACCCCCTCACGCCTCGCAATCTGCTGTTGATTGCCGAGCGCAAAGGAACCGCGCCGTCCAGTTGAAAGCCTGTGGATAACTCTGTGAACAAGCTTGTGATGAACATCACGAAAACGGGGATCCAATCGCTATTTCAGCGTGTTCGCTTATTCCAGATAGCGAGTCAATACCAGTAAAAACAGGCCTTTGCGCAAAGACCGACGGATAAGTCAAGTGGCATGCCTTTCGCGCAATGCTGGCATGCCGCTTGTGCATAAACGCGCCGGACGTGCGCCGATCGCGTTATTTTCAGGCCATTTTCAGCAGGCTCATGCCGACCAAGAGCAAAGCCAGGCCCAGCCATCCGCGACCAGCCAGACGCTGACCAAACAACGCCCAACCCATCGCCACGGTCGCCAGGATGCCAAAGCCGCCCCAGATGGCGTAGGCGAGCGACAGTTCGATGTCCTGAACGGCCTGGGCCAAAGCGGTGAACGCCGCCAATACACTGAGGATCGAGGCAAGACCCAGGCCTTTGCGACGGAAACCGTCCGAGTACTTGAGCAGCAGGTTAGCCAATACTTCCAGCACGATGGCCAAACCCAGCCAGGCAAAGGGAATCAGCATGGCAGGCCCTCCGCTTCGCGCACAGCAGGCGTGCTGCGGGTGCCGGCCTTGACCAGCAGGATGCCGGCGATCATCACTGCCAAGCCCAGGGCCTTGGTCCAGCCCAGGCTTTCACCAAGCCAGACCACACTGACCAAGGTGATCAGGACGATACCGATTCCTTCCCACAAGGCATAAGCCACGCCAACCGGCACACGCTTTACCGCAAGTGCCAGGAAGAAATACGACAGACAGATCATGACGTACATGACGACATGCCCCATGACGGGGAAATGTGTGGCAGCGAGTTTCATCGACGCCGTACCGATCACCTCAGCGGTGATCGCGACGAACAAATAGATCCAGGAACGCATGGTGCCCTCCCATGGGCGACAGCGGCCGAGCGCACAGGCATCGGCACGAGACACAACGTTTAAGGCTGCAGGTCGAGGGAGGGGCTAGAGATCGCCGGTCCAGTGACGCTCACGGGAAACCAGGCGGGAGGTGGAGAGGAGCTTGAAAGCTTTTCTGTTCAACATAATGAACAGAACATTAGCTGAGCTGATCGAATAAGTCAAAACGATAGACTAAGACTAATGAAATTTCGCGCTTAAACAGGCCTTGTCAGGAAAAAGCCCCGTAAAGCCTGCTGAAAGGTTCGTAAATTATATTATTCACACCCTGGAAAACGCTGCCGCTACCAAGTGACTGACTCCCCTGCGGCAAAGCGTCGCCAACCCAAAATAAAATGAAATTAATTATTGTGTAACGATAATATTTCACCAATAATCCGCCCCGTTCATCACAGTACGGAGGCACCCCATGAACGACAGCAGATCAGTGGCCTACGCGCGTTCGCGTTTGCGCATCATCGGCGTCTTTGCCGCTTTCCTGGCCTGGGCCACCGGCGCGGTCGAGCTTTTCGGCACACCGCTGCTCTGGGTCTTCGACTATCCCGACACGGTCGCGGCCTACCTGCAGGGCCATGGCATCAACATGCCTCTGCTCCTGGAAGACGGTTACCAGCCCTCGAGGCTGGCCATGGGTCTGGTACTGGCGCTGGAGATGATCCCGACCGGGCTCTCGGTGCTGAGCCTGCTACTCACTGGCTTGTTCTTCTTGCGCTTGTCCAAGGGGCACACCTGGAGCCTGGCCAACATCCGCATGCTCTGGCGAGTCGGGCTGCTGTGCATCGGCGCTCCGCTGCTGTGGCCAGTGATCGATACCTTCCAGGGCCTGGCCCTGGCCATCGACCTGCCCACCGGGGAGAGGAGCTTCGTCGTGTCGATCGGTGTATCATCCGAGGCTGTCTACGAGATCATGAAAGGCATCCTGCTCTGCGCCTTCTCGCTGCTCATGCGTGACGCCAAGACCCTCAGCGATGAACACAACTGTTATGTCTAGCCGCCCCCTATGCCGATAATCATCCGCCTCGACGTCGTCATGGCCAGGAACAAGATCCGTTCCAAGGACCTGGCGGAAATCATCGGCATAACGGAAGCGAACCTGTCACTGCTGAAGAACGGCAAGATCAAGGGTTTCAAGATCGAGACCCTCGAGAAGCTGTGCCGCGCGCTGAACTGCCAACCGGGCGACCTGCTGGAGTTCAGCGAGGAATGATCAAGGACCGTTGTACCCGTGGACACCCCATACCAACGCTTCGCCGCCCTGGTGCTGGCGAGCCTGCTGCTCGGCGGCTGCGGCCCCTCCTACACGTATAGGTACTCGCCACCGCCCAGCCCGCATGGGCTTGCTTGCATCAACAAATGCGCGATGCAACGCAATCACTGCAAACAACTGGCCCGTCTGGAAGAAAACAGCCAGCGCGCCCTGTACCAGGCCGAACTGAGGGCCTACCAGTACTGCAAGGACAGCAAGCCGAACAAGAACACGCGTCACAGTTGCCCCTATCCCAGCTATCCGTTTTTCAACACCACAGGCTCCGAATGCCAGCCTGACTACGACAGCTGCTACATGGCCTGCGGGGGCACCATCCAGCGAATTCTGAACAACGACTGACCCAGAACGGACATCGACAACGTGATCCAGACCAAGCCCTTTGCCCTGCTGTGCTGCGCCCTGGCCCTGGCCGGCTGCGCCAGCAGCACCCACTCGCCCAAGACCTCGTCCCTCGACTGGGACATGCCCGGCATGCAGTTGGGCGGCGACAGAGGCCTGCCCCTGCGCGCCGAAACACCCTGTCGCAAGCGCGGCTGCGACAACGACAAGCTGTTCTTCAACCCCGCCCAGGCCGAGCCCAGCGTCAACAGCATCCACCGCGGCTGGTAGGAAAACGCTGCTTTCCCGGCAATGGCGTAACCTATTGGAAGGAATAGGTTTACACGCGCCAACCGATCGCTATAATGACGCCCCATTGCCGGTATAGCTCAGCTGGTAGAGCAACTGACTTGTAATCAGTAGGTCCCGGGTTCGATTCCTGGTGCCGGCACCATACGCAGTATCAAAAAAGGCTCACCTTCACGGTGGGCCTTTTTTATTTCCGCCATTGACGCCCATCAACCTCTCCCACCGCATCTCCCTTAGCCTGAAATCCCCAGGCCAGAACGGAGCATGCGCCATGGCCAAAAAATTCCCACACAACCCCAGCCACCCCGAGCGCATTTGCTGGGGCTGCGACCTGTATTGCCCGGCAAAAGCGCTGGCCTGTGGCAATGGTTCTGAACGGACCCAGCATCCGGCGGAGCTGTTCGGTGAAGACTGGGAGCGGCAGCACCAGCAGAACCAGGCGCTACTGCCGCGTGCCAATGACAAACCTTGAAATGCTTTCCCTCGATGCGTTATAGCTAAAAAGGCACCCATAAAGAAAAGAGGCACTACAAGCCCCCATGCACGAGATCACACGTATCTATCGGTCCCATGGCCCGCTTGCCGCTCTGCTTGGCAAGGCCACCGGGCCCTTCCATGCCGTTGTCCGCTCCACCCTCGGCTGCTCTCCTCTCTCGACGCTGTTCCATACGCTGTCGATTCCACCTCGAGACATGCTGCTGGCGCACAAGCGCAAGCGCCCCGTGCCTCCACCTGCCTGCTGACACCTGAAGTCTTCACCCATCCACAGCCCTAGGCCTTTTGCCGTTCGGGGTTGGGGACGTTTTGCCTTTTTTCGTGTTTACAGGACATCCTCATGACTATTCGCGTTGCCATCATTGGCGCCGGCCCGTCAGGCCTGGCGCAACTGCGTGCTTTCCAATCCGCCCATGCCAAGGGCGCGCCCATGCCTGAAGTGGTCTGTTTCGAAAAACAGGCCGACTGGGGTGGCATGTGGAACTACACCTGGCGCACCGGCCTGGACCAGCATGGCGAACCGGTCCACGGCAGCATGTATCGCTACCTCTGGTCGAACGGCCCGAAAGAATGCCTGGAGTTTGCCGACTACAGCTTCGATGAGCATTTCGGTCGGCCGATTTCTTCGTACCCTCCCCGCGAGGTGCTGTGGGATTACATCCAGGGCCGCGTGAAAAAGGCCGGAGTGCGCCAGTACATTCGCTTCAACACCGTGGTCAAGGCCGTGCGCTTCGATGACCAGAGCCGCACATTCACCGTCACTGCCCATGACTACGCCCAGGATCAAGGCATCGAGCAGGTGTTCGATTACGTGGTAGTGGCCAGCGGGCATTTCTCCACACCGAACGTCCCGTCGTTCCCGGGCTTCGAGCGCTTTTCAGGGCGCATCCTGCATGCCCACGATTTTCGCGATGCATTGGAGTTCGCCGGCAAGGACGTGCTGATCGTCGGCAGTAGCTACTCGGCCGAGGACATCGGCTCGCAGTGCTACAAGTACGGTGCCCGCTCGATCACCAGCGCCTATCGCACCCAACCGATGGGCTACCAGTGGCCCAAAGGGTGGGAAGAGCGACCGCAGCTACAGCGAGTCGAAGGCGACGTGGCGCACTTTGCCGACGGCTCCAGCAAGCGGGCCGATGCGATCATCCTGTGTACCGGCTACCAGCATCATTTCCCGTTCCTGCCTGACGAACTGGCCCTGCGCACCGACAATCGCCTATGGCCGCTGGGCCTCTACCAAGGCGTGGTCTGGGAAGCCAACCCGCAGTTGCTGTATTTGGGCATGCAAGACCTCTGGTACAGCTTCAACCTGTTCGATGCCCAGGCCTGGTTCGCCCGTGATCTGATGCTTGGCCGCATCCAACTGCCGGACCACGCCGCCATGCAGGCCGACAGTGCGCGCTGGCGTGCCGAGGAAGAGGCCTTGGAGAGCACCGCCTCGATGTACGAATTCCAGGGTCGCTACATCCAGCACCTGATCGGACAAACCGATTACCCAAGCTTCGACATCGATGCAGTCAACCGCATCTTCCTCAAATGGAAGCACGACAAGAAGCACGACATCATGGGCTATCGGGACCGCTCCTACCGTTCGGTAATGACCGGTACCGCTGCGGTGCCGCACCATACTCGCTGGCTGCAGGCGCTGGACGACTCGCTGGAGGAATACCTGCGCGAGACCGCAGCGCCCGGTGACGTCCAGGTCCTGAGGCAGGACAAGCGCTGATGCGCGCCCACGACTGAACACAAGCCGCGCGCAGGTAATAGTCTTTTACCGAATCCCCTGGTTTTCCGCGCGCGGCCTTTGCCTATCCTAGTGCGGGTCATCCTGTCAGCGATGGACCCATGAAAGACGCGCTCCCTACCCGCTACGCCTGCCTGGCCGCCTGCCTGTTGTTCACCTTCGCCAGCATTCCATTTCTTGCCCAGCACAGCTGGCTCTGGCCGCTCACCCTGCTCACTGCCCTGCTCAGCCTGATCGGTCTCAATGACCTGCGCCAGAGCCATCATGCCGTGCGCCGCAACTACCCGATCCTGGGCAACATCCGTTATCTGATCGAGACCATTCGCCCGGAGATACGCCAGTACCTGATCGAGGGCGACGACGACAAGCTGCCGTTCTCCCGCTCGCAGCGCTCACTGGTCTATGCCCGCGCCAAGAACGAGAGCGCCGAGAAGGCCTTCGGCACACTCAACGATGCCTACAAGCCTGGCTTCGAATTCATCAGCCATTCGATGGTACCGGTGCAGACGCCCGACCCGGCGTCGTTTCGCATCAACATCGGTGGCCCGCACTGCCGACAGCCGTATTCGGCGTCGATCTTCAACATCTCGGCCATGAGCTTCGGCGCGCTCAGCGCCAATGCCATCGGCGCCTTGAACAAAGGCGCGCGCCTGGGCCGCTTCGCCCACGACACCGGCGAAGGCAGCATCAGCCCTTATCACCGCCAACACGGCGGGGATCTGATCTGGGAGATCGGCAGCGGCTACTTTGGCTGCCGTACCGAAGAGGGCCGCTTCGACCCGGTGCGTTTTGCCGAACAGGCGCGCGATCCGCAGGTGAAGATGATCGAACTCAAGCTCAGCCAAGGCGCCAAGCCCGGTCATGGCGGCATCCTGCCAGGGCACAAGGTCAGCGCCGAGATCGCCGCCACCCGTGGTGTGCGGGTCGGCGAAGACTGCATTTCGCCGGCCGCCCACAGTGCCTTCCGCACGCCGCTGGAGCTGCTGCACTTCATCGCCCGCCTGCGTGAGCTGTCTGGCGGCAAGCCGGTGGGCTTCAAATTCTGCCTGGGTCATCCCTGGGAGTTCATGGCCATCGCCAAGGCCATGCTGGCCACCGGGATCACGCCCGACTTCATCGTCGTCGACGGCAAGGAAGGAGGCACCGGTGCCGCGCCTCGGGAGTTCAGCGACAACATGGGCGTACCCATGCGTGAAGGGCTGATGTTCGTGCACAACACATTGGTCGGCCTGAATCTGCGCGACCACGTGCGCATCGGCGCAGCGGGCAAGATCGTCAGTGCGTTCGATATCGCCAGTACGCTGGCCATCGGTGCTGACTGGGTCAACTCGGCACGTGGCTTCATGTTCGCCATTGGCTGCATTCAGTCGCAAAGCTGCCATACCAACAAGTGCCCCACCGGTGTGGCCACCCAGGATCCGCTGCGCCAACGCGCCCTGGTGGTACCGGAAAAGGCCGAGCGAGTGGCGAGCTTTCATCGCAATACGCTGCATGCCCTGGCCGAGATGCTTGCAGCGGCGGGCCTGGAACATCCGTCGGAGCTCAAGCCCAAGCACCTGGCACGGCGCATCAGCCCGAGCGAGATCAGCCTGTTTTCACAGCTGCATCAGTTCCTCAAGCCCGGCGAATTGCTCGGAGGGTCGATCGAGAACGAGTTCTATGGGCGGATGTGGCAAATGGCTCGCAGCGACAGCTTCGCGCCACAAATCGCAGACAGCGTCGCGCCAGTGACAGCGATACGCCGAAAAGAAACAGCCCCGGCATAAGCCGGGGCTGTTCGGGACGCGAGTGCGGGATCAGAAGACGTTGATCGGGTACTCGACGAAGACGCGAACTTCGTTGCCGCTGATGTTGTACTCGCTGGACTTCTGCGAGACACGCAGGACGGAGCTGCGCAGCTTGACGCTCAGGTCCTTGGCAGCGCCGCTCTGTACCACGTACTTGAGCTGGTTGAAGATTTCGCGCTCGGTACCGCCAGTGCTGGTCGAGGTGGTGATGTTATCGCCACGAACGTACGCAACGTTGTAGGTCAGGCCTGGAACACCAAAGGCGGTGAAATCAAGGCCGTAGCCCAGCTGCCAGCTGCGCTCGTCTTCGGCGTTGAAGTCGGACCAGTAGGAGTTGGCCAGGAAGATGGTGCTACCACCATCGCCAAAACGGTCTTGGCCTTTCTGGTAGCCGCCGTAGGCGTAACCCAGGTTGCTGTCGCCGGTAGAGCGCTGATGAGCCAGAGTGAACGAGTGCGGACCGGTAGCGAAGGTAGCCGCCAGGCTCCAGATCTTGTTGTCGTCACCGGTCACGTTGTGTTCGCGGACATAGGAGTTGTCCAGCTTGGTACGGTAGCCGTTGAAGTCCAGGGTCAGGGACTGGTCTTTGCTGATCGGGAACACATAGTTGGCGCCTACGTATTGCTTCTTCAGCACGTCTTCAACGTCGGAGGCATACAGAGCGGCGGTGAACTGGTCGGTGAACTTGTAGCTACCACCCAACACGTTGATCGACTTCAGGCCACCACTGTCACGGCCCTCGGCGCTCTTGCGCGATTCGGCGGTGAAGCGACCGGCGTTCAGCTCGAGGCCTTTGATCTCTTTGGAGGTGATCAAGGTACCGGTGTAGCTTTCCGGCAGCAGACGCGCGTTGTCGTAGTTCAGAACAGGCAGCGCAGGCATCTGGTCACCGTACTTCAGTACAGTGTTGGAGACGCGGAACTTGACCGCTGCGCCGCCTTTGGAGAGATCGTCCGCAGCGTTGCCGCTATCGCCTTGCTTGAAGAAGTCGATGCCTCCCGCGCCACTACGACCTTTACCACCGTCCAGGCGCACGGCGTACAGACCGAATGCATCGACACCAACCCCAACGGTCCCTTGGGTGAAGCCGGACGAGAACGTACCGATGACCCCTTGGCCCCATTCGGCTTTGTCTTTGTTACCGTCTTTGTAGTCGCGGTTTATGTAGGCATTGCGCAGCAAGACATTCAGTTGGCTGTCTTCGACGAAGCCCTTGCTTTCGGCTTGGTCGTTGGCCTGGGCCTGGGTCGCGGCGATCATCGCCAGAGCGACCAGGCTGATCCTGGTTTTCAACATCTTGTTTTCCTTATTTCTGAATTTTTAAACGCCCTGCAACCTGACGCCAGGAACCAACGCCCCTTCGTAGGTTCGACGCTATGCGGATCCACAACTGAAAAAAGCCCGTCTTGTGTCATACAGCGGGCTTTGTGCAGCAGCATGGCCAAGTCATGGCCAGCAGGCGTTGGGCGAATCCTAGCCCTGCCTGATTCGAGATGTCAAAAAATCGTGAACGGCAGATGCTTATAACCAGATTCACGGCTACAACACGGGTATTTCCGGACAAATCCGTACAGCATTAGGTTTTTTCCCTATGGCGCCGGCCAGCCTTGTGTTGCGACCTTGTGCTTCCAACACGCTTGTTGGCCCCGAAAATGGGTTGAGTATTTTTTACAAACTGAAACACCTGTAAAGACAACCCCTTACAAATTACCCAACCAAACACTAATAACACTCGTTATTATCCGCACCCAATTTTCATTTATTGCTTTGCGGATGCTCAATGTCGGTACCCTCCCACCTTCCCTCTTTATCCCTTGGCCTGTCGCTGCTGTTCGGAGCAAGCCTGGCCAATGCCGCCACCACCACCCTGCCAGAGCTTTCGGTCACCGCCGACCGCGAGCGCGAAGACGACAACCCTCGGGTTCATGAAGTCAGCACGGCAACACGTACATCTACCCCGGTTCGCTACGTGCCGCAGGCCATCGACACCGTGAAGACCCGCAACGTCCTCGACTACGGCAGCTTCAGCCTGGGCAAGGCACTGGAGGGCATTCCCAACGTCAGCAGTGGTGCCGATACCCGCTTCGACAGCTTGCGTATCCGTGGCTTCGACGCCAGCAACGACTTCTATCTGGACGGCGTACGCGATGACAGCCAATACGTGCGCGACCTGCACAACATCGAGCGGGTCGAAGTACTCAAGGGGCCGGCGGCGGTGCTCTATGGCCGTGGCAGCCAGGGCGGTATCGTCAACCGGGTCAGCAAGGCCCCGGAGCACGGCCGGCGCTCGAGCATCGAGGCCCAGGGAGGCAGCGAAGACCTGCGCAGCCTGTATGCCGACCTCAATGCCGACCCCACCGATACCCTCAGCCTGCGCCTGAACCTCGGCAACCAAGACAACAACAGCTTCCGCGACGGCATCGACGGCAGCCGCCAACTGTTCGCACCGTCCATGAGCTGGCAGCTGACCCCGCAGCTGAACTGGCTGGTGCAATACGAGTACAGCCGCTACAACCGCACCCCAGACCGCGGCATTCCTGGCGATCCGCAGACCGGGCGCCCCGTCGATGTCAGCCGTCACACCACCTACGGTGATACCCAGCGCGACTTCATCGATGACCGTGCCCAGTCGCTGCGCTCGCGCCTGAACTACGAGCTCAATGACCAGTGGCAACTGCGTCATACGTTCAGCCTGTTCAATCTGGAGAGCGACTTCGACAACACCTACCTCACCGGCTACACCCCTTCCACCGGCCTGGTGAATCGCCAGCGCTGGCAACAGGACCTGAGCACCCGCAATCTGTTCAATACCTTCGAGGCCGAAGGTCATCTGCAAACCTTCGACCTCGAGCACACCCTGCTGGTGGGCCTGGAGCTGGGCGAACAGCGCCGCAATTCGTTGCTGCATCAAGGGGTCGGCGTACCCTCCGTACCGCTGGGAGGCTCCAGTGGACAACACCAGCACACCGGTGCGCTGAAGATATCGAGCAACAACCACACCCGCGTGGAAAGCGCGGGCCTCTATGTGCAGGACCAGATCCGCCTGAACGATCAATGGCAGTTGCTGGCAGGCGTGCGCCTCGATCGCTTCGAAGTGCAGACCACGAGCAAAGTGAAGAACCTCACGGAAACCCAGGAGAGCACGAGCACCAGCCCGCGCGTGGGCGTGGTCTATTCCCCATGGCGCGAGCACTCGTTCTATGCGTCCTGGAGCAAGACCTTCTCACCGGTCGGTGGAGGTCTGATCGGCATCACACCTGGCGCTCCGGGCAATGGCAACGATGCAGGCCCGGAGCTCACTCGACAGAAGGAAATCGGGGTCAAGAGCGATTGGTTCGACGAACGCCTGAGCACCACGCTCGCCCTCTACGAACTGGAGCTGTACAACCGCCGTACCCGCGACCCGAACAACCCCGAGCTCATCCAGCTCAGCGGCGAGCAGCGCTCAAGAGGCCTCGAGCTGACCGTCACGGGCAATGTCACCGGCAATTGGTATGTGCGCGGCGGCGTGGGGGTGCAGGATGCGACCATCGTCAAGGACAACAATGGCCAGCAAGGCAACCGCATCAATGATGTGGCCAAGCGCAACGGCAGCCTCTTCGTTACCTGGAAACCAGAACTCGGCTGGTACGCCGAAACCGGCCTGACGCTGGTAGGCGATCGATACGCCGACAACCAGAACACCGTCAAGTTGCCCGGCTATGGCCGCTGGGATGCCCTGGCGGGCTACCGCACCCACGATTGGGATGTGCGCGCGGCCTTGAGCAACCTCACCGACAAGACCTATTACAGCTCGGCCACCAGTGCCAGCCAAATCCAGTTCGGTGATCCACGCAGCCTGGTGGTGACCGGTACCTACAGCTTCTGATTCGGGTACACGCTCTCATCTGGCCAGCCAAGACCGAAAAAAAACGCCACCGCGATAGTCACGGTGGCGTTTTCGTTTGAGCGAGCGTGCACCCAATCAGTGCCAGACGGCCATCAACGCTTCCAGCTCAGCCTCGCTGATCAGGCCCTGCGGATATCGCCCATCCAACAGACGCCGTGGATCGTCCATTTTGAATCGATAGCCTCCATGGCTTTTCAACCATTGAGCCAGAATCTTGAGCGATTCATGATCCATCACCGAGGAAGGCATAGCCGACTCACTTGTTGCATTCATGTCCACAGGTACTCCAGGTGCCGTGAGCGGCTAACTTACGTTGGTTTTATTACAGAACAGCAGATCGCTATCTGACTGAAACACCTGAAAAACAATACAAGAGGTATGCCATCGTCCCTATCCGGCTATCGGCAGCCATAAAAAAAGGCCCGTCATTGGACGGGCCTTTTTTATCAGGGGCTTAGCGCTTGACCGGCGCCGGCTGTTGCTGGGTCAGGCAGTGGATGTTGCCACCCCCAAGCAGCAGTTCGCGTCCTGGGATCATGACGACTTCGTGATCCGGGAAGACCTTGGCCAGGATCGCTCTGGCCTGGGCATCAGCGGGATCGTCGAAGCTTGGTGCGATGATGCCGCCGTTGACGATCAGGAAGTTGACATAGGAGCCAGCCAGGCGCACGGACGGGTCACGCTCTTGGCTGCCAGCCACGTGATCGACACCTGCGCACTCTTGCTCGGTGGCATACAGCGGGCCCGGAATCGGCATCTTGTGCACGACGAACTCACGGCCTTTGGCATCGCGGCTGTTTTTCAGCACTTCATAGGCAGCGTGGCAACGCGCATAGTTGGGGTCATTGGAATCATCGGTCCAGGCCAGTAACACTTCGCCCGGGCTCACGTAACAGCAGAAGTTGTCGACGTGGCCGTCGGTCTCATCGTTGTACAGGCCATCCGGCAGCCAGATGATGGTTTCGACGGCCAGGTGCTCGCGAAGAATCTCTTCGATCTGCTCACGATTGAGGTGGGGGTTGCGGTTACGGTTGAGCAGGCACTCTTCGGTGGTGATGAGCGTGCCTTCACCGTCCACATGGATCGAACCGCCTTCGAGCACGAAGCCCTCGGTGTGGTAACGCTGGCAGCGCTCCATTTCCAGGACCTTGGCCGCCAGTTCCTCGTCACGGTTCCAGGGCGCGTACAGGCCGCCGTCGAAGCCGCCCCAGGCATTGAAGCCCCAGTCCACACCCCGCACTTCGCCATGGTCGTTGATGACGAAGGTCGGGCCGGTGTCACGCACCCAGGCGTCGTCGTTGCTGATTTCCACCACACGGATGTTGGGGACGTCGAGCTGGCGACGGGCATTCTCGTACTGGCCTGCAGAGACGGCGACGGTGACCGGCTCGAATCGGGCGATGGCCTTGGCCAGGGTTACATGCGCAGCTTGCGCCGGCTTGCCGCCCAGGCGCCAGTTGTCCGGACGCTCCGGCCAGACCATCCAGACCTGGGTCTGCGGCGCCCATTCGGCGGGCATGTGGAAACCGTCGGCACGCGGGGTCGAGTTGAGGGTTTTCATCGGTAACCTCTGCGAGGGCCCGGCGCCGACTGCGCCAGGTCATTGATAAAGAGGACTGCTTGCTGGGAAGCGGCCATGCGTTACACCATTATATACTCGATAAAAATCGAACTTAAAAGCTGAGCGACAAATTATTTGGTCATAAAAAAGCCACCTAAGCCGATAACAATCGACTCAGGTGGCTCAATGACCGCGACTTAAAGCGCTTCGGACAGGATGCGGTCCACGCTGTCGACGAAGTAGTCCACGCTCGCCCGGGTGGTGCACATGGGCGGCTTGATCTTGAGGATATTCAGGTAGTCCCCGGTGGGCTGCATGAAGATGCCCAGGTCGCGCAGGCGGTTGCACAAGGTCATGGTCTCTTCGGTGGCAGGCTCCAGCGTCTGGCGGTCGCGCACCAGTTCAAGGCCCAGGTAGAACCCGGAGCCGTGGGCTGCCCCTGCAAGCGGATGTTTATCGACCAACGCCTCCAGGCGCGCCTTGAAGTAACGGCCTACCTCGCGGGTGTTCTCCCAAAGGCCTTCCTCCTGCATCACATCCAGCACTGCCATGCCGATGCGGCAACTGACCGGGCTACCACCGGCCGAGGAGAAGAAGTAACCCTCAGCCTCCAGGGCCTCGGCAATCTCCCGCCGGGTAATCACAGCGCCCAGTGGCTGGCCGTTACCCATGCCCTTGGCCATGGTGATGATGTCCGGCACCACGCCCTGCTCCTCGAAGCCCCAGAAGTATTCACCTAGGCGACCATAGCCGACCTGCACCTCGTCGGCGATGCACACCCCGCCCCGGGCACGGACCTTCGCGTAGGCCTCGCGCAGGTAGCCCGCCGGCAGCGAGATACCCCCGGCATTGCCGTAGACCGGCTCGCAGATGAATCCGGCCAGTTGCCGCCCCCGGCCATCGAGATCGGCCAGCTTGGCATCGACATCCTGCAGGTAATCAGGCGCGCTGTCCGGCCCACGGAAACGCCCTCGGAACGTGTTCGGTGCCTCGACCGGATGCACCCAGTCCGGCCGGGTTTCCAGCGCCTGCGGGTTGTCGGCGATCGAGGTGGAAATGGCATCGGTCGCCACCGACCAGCCGTGGTAGGCCTCCAGCACGCTGAGCAAATCGCGCCCACCGCTGTAGGCCCAGGCCAGGCGGATGGCCAAGTCGTTGGCTTCGGTGCCGCTGTTGACCAGGAACACCCGGTCGAAGCCTTCCGGCGCCAACGCCAGCAGCCGCTCGGAGAACTCGGCGATCGCCGCATAGTGGAAACGCGAATTGGTATTGACCAGCGACCACTGGCGCGCCGACTCGGCGGCCATGCGCGGATGCCCATGGCCCAGCACCGCGACGTTATTGAGCATGTCCAGGTAGGAGCGGCCCTGCATGTCGATCAGGTAGTTGCGCCAGCCCCGCTCGATATGCGGTGGCTGCGCGTAGTAGTGCTTCTGCGAGCGGGCAAAACTGGCGTCACGGCGAGCCAGCAGGGCCTGGGCGTCGACCAAGGGCTCGGCGTCGCAATCGAAGCCCAGCAAGGCGCGGGGGGACGGGCATACCGCCAACCAGGCCTGGGCATGGGAGGGCTTGGCGAAGAACGGCGGCTGATGCTGCTCATCCCGGCTCAACTGGACACTCAGGAAGCCGCAGGTCAGGCCCAGGGCTTGCCCCTTGACCAATGCCTGGCCGTCCTGCGGCGCCTCTTCCAGCCCTGCCAGCCACAGGCTCCAGTCGGGTGTGCGCAGCCGACCACGGCCCTCTCCGGTGCGCTCCCAGACACCTGCCTGCGGTGCCTGCAACGCCGTGCCGGCGGGCACGTTCAGTTCCACGCCCAAAGCGCAGGTGGCGGGCTCCTCGGGACGATCGATGTGCGTCTGTGACAACCGATACTGCCCGTGCAGGGTACAGGCCGGCCCGGCCTGCCCGGTCAGCAGCCGCTGGTCGAAACCGGGCTGCTCCCAGTTACCGGCTTCGCAATGAGGGCTGAGCACGCCCAGGTCGATGCGCGTCACCGCCTCGCCGGCCAAGGCCGGAATCAGCGGCGCACAGTCCGAAAGGGTCAGCGGCGCCAGGGCGTGCCCTGCGGCCTGGAGAATCGCAGCCTCCATCAGGGCAAACGGCACGGCGCTGGCGGTGTCGAAGATTTCCCACTCATGGGCGATGTTGTCGAGGATGTACTGGTTGCCAGGCTCTACCTGCAACTGCTGTTCGCTGCTGAGCACGAGCACGGCCGCACGCATCAGCACCAATGGCCACAAGGCTCGCAGCTCGGCGTCCTGCAGTGGATTGATGGCCTGGTACGCCTGGATCGCCGGCAGGATACGCAGCGGGTCGCCTTCGGCGTGGTGCAGCAGGGCCGCGCAGGTCACTGACAAGTCGGCGATACGCCAGGTACGCACCAGATCGCCAAAGTCGATGACGCCCTGCAGTTGCCACTGACGATCGGCATCACGCGCCCAGACCGCATTGTCATCGGTGATGTCCAGGTGCACGGCCTGGGTCGGCAGGTCATCGGCCAACGGCTGCAGGCGTTCGATGGCCAGCCCGTTGAGTTGCTGCACACGGGCTCGACGGGACGGGTCTTGCAGCACCGGCAGCAAATGCTCGATCAGTGCCTGGGCGTGGCGTGGATCCCACTGCAGGGTGCGCTCGAGCCCGGGATGATCGAAGTCAGCCAACGCCTGGTCGACACGCGCGCACAGCGCGCCCAGTTCAGCGATCAGGCGCGGCTCCATGTGCTTGAGGCGTGTCAGTGGCTGGCCCTCGATATAGTCGAGCAGACGCACCCGCAAAGCCTGGCCATCGATGTCCACAGCCAAAAGATCCTGGCCATCACCTGCCCGGCGCACGGCCGGCACAGGCAGGCCTTGCTCCCGCAGGTAGGCCAGTGCCGCGTGCTGCGCCTCGAGCTCCACTTGCGCATAGCTGGCGTGGCAGGCCTTGAGCACGAAGCGGCCTTGGTCGCTGTCGAGCAGCAGGTTCAGGTCCTGCTGACTGCCCAGTGGCTGCAAGGGTCCGTCCAGGTCGTAGTGCGCGCGCAGCAGGGCATGGGCCTGGGCTTCGCTCAGCGAAGGGTTGGGCTGGCGGGAACGCTGGATCAGGGTGCTCAAGGGCATGGAATGGAACCTCGGTTTTTTTGTCGCTTATATCGCCACTGCTGCTGCCGATATACAAGAGGCTGGCGATAAAAGCCTTGGTAACAGCCAGGCAGTTCCACACTGTCCGGCTTTACCGGACAATGCCGCCGCACGAACAAAGGGCCAGACCGCAGCCACCCGACCGACACGCTAAGCTCCACTGGAGCTTCCTTCAGACCCAGAGGTTCCTTCAGATGCGAATTCTCGTCACCGGTGGTGCCGGGTTCATCGGCTCTGCCCTGATCCGCCACCTGATCGACAATACCGAGCATGAGGTCCTGAACCTCGACAAGCTCACCTACGCCGGCAACCTGGAGTCGCTGCAGCGCATCGCCAGCAATACCCGCTACGAACTCGTCCAGGCCGATATCGCCGATGCGGCCACGGTCAGCGCCGTGCTGGAGCGTTTCCAGCCCCACGCGATCATGCACCTGGCCGCCGAATCCCATGTGGACCGCTCCATCGATGGCCCGGCGGAGTTCATCCAGACCAACATCGTCGGCACCTACACCCTGCTCGAAGCCACCCGTGCCTGGTGGAGCCGCCTGCCATCGCAGGCACGTGCGGCGTTTCGCTTCCATCACATCTCCACTGACGAGGTCTACGGCGACCTGCAGGGTGCACACGACCTGTTCACCGAGACCACGCCCTACGCGCCAAGCTCGCCCTATTCGGCAAGCAAGGCCGCGTCCGATCACCTGGTACGCGCCTGGCACCGTACCTACGGGCTGCCGGTGCTGGTTACCAACTGCTCGAACAACTACGGCCCGTACCACTTCCCCGAGAAGCTCATACCGCTGATGATCCTCAGCGCCCTCGCCGGCAAGCCGCTGCCGGTATACGGCGACGGCCAGCAGGTGCGCGACTGGCTGTTCGTCGACGACCACGCCCGCGCCCTGCTCAAGGTGGTGACCGAAGGCCAGGTCGGCGAGACCTACAACATCGGTGGCCACAACGAGCAGAAGAACATCGATGTCGTGCACGCCATCTGCGCACTGCTCGAGGAGCTGGCGCCTGAGCATCCGGCCGGCGTGGCCCGCTACACTGACCTGATCACCTTCGTCCACGACCGCCCAGGCCACGACCTGCGATATGCCATCGACGCCAGCAAGATCGAACGGGAGCTGGGCTGGGTGCCCGAAGAGACGTTCGAGAGCGGACTGCGCAAGACCGTGCAGTGGTATCTGGACAACCTCCAGTGGTGCCGCCATGTCCAGGATGGCAGCTACCAGGGTGAGCGCCTGGGACATTCCAATTTCAAGGACCTGATCGCATGAGCAAAGGCATCGTCCTGGCGGGGGGCTCCGGCACCCGCCTGCATCCCATCACGCTTGGCGTTTCCAAGCAGTTGCTGCCCATCTACGACAAGCCGATGATCTACTACCCGATCTCGGTACTGATGCTGGCGGGCATCCGTGACATCCTCCTGATCTCCACCCCCCGGGACCTGCCCCAGTATCGCCAGCTGTTCGGCGACGGCAGCCAGTTCGGCCTGCGGATCAGCTATGCCGAGCAACCCTCCCCCGACGGTTTGGCCCAGGCCTTCCTGATTGGCGAGCAGTTCATCGGCAATGATCCGGTGTGCCTGATCCTGGGCGACAACATCTTCCACGGTCAAAGCTTCACCGAGCAGTTGACCCGTGCGGCCAGCCATCCCTCGGGCGCGACGGTGTTCGGTTACTGGGTCAAAGACCCGGAGCGCTTCGGCGTGGTGGACTTCGACGAGCAAGGCCGGGCACTTTCGATCGAGGAAAAGCCTGCCGAGCCCAAGTCCAGCTATGCCGTCACCGGCTTGTATTTCTACGACAATGACGTGATCGAGATCGCCAAGGGCCTGCGCCCGTCCCCCCGGGGCGAGTTGGAGATCACCGATGTCAACAATGCCTACCTCAAGCGCGGCGACCTGCGCGTGGAGCGCTTCGGTCGTGGCTTTGCCTGGCTGGACACCGGCACCCACGAGAGCCTGCTGGAAGCCTCGCAGTACGTGCAGACCATCGAGAACCGCCAAGGCCTGAAAGTCGCCTGCCTGGAGGAAATCGCCTACCAAAAAGGCTGGATCACCCGCGAGCAATTGCTGGCCAAGGCAAACGAACTGAAGAAGACTGGTTACGGTCAGTACCTGAACAAGATCGCCCAAGAGTCCACATGAAGATCATCCCCACCGACATCCCCGACGTGCTGATCATCGAACCTAAAGTGTTCGGCGACAGCCGGGGGTTTTTCCTTGAAAGCTTCAACGCCAGGGATTTCGCCGCACACACCGGCCTGGACGTCACCTTCGTCCAGGACAGCCACTCCTATTCGCGCAAAGACGTGCTGCGCGGCTTGCATTACCAAGTCGAGAACACCCAGGGCAAGCTGGTCCGCGTGGTGCGCGGCGAAGTACTGGATGTGGCCGTCGACGTACGTCGCAGCTCCCCGACCTGTGGCCGCTGGGTCGCCGCGCGCCTGTCGGCCGAGAACTTCCGCCAGATGTGGGTACCGCCAGGGTTCGCCCATGGGTTCGTGGTACTGAGTGAGGAAACCGAGTTCCTCTACAAGACCACCGACTACTACAACCCCGCTGCCGAGCGCTGCATCCGCTGGGACGACCCAACCCTGAACATCGACTGGCAACTGCAGGCGCCGCCGCAGCTATCGGCCAAGGACCAGCTTGGCAAGCTGTTCAGCGAGCTCGACCTGCTGCCATGAAACCACTGAAGATCCTCGTGTGCGGCCATAACGGCCAACTCGCCCAAGCCTTGCGCCCGCAGTTGGCCGACCTGGGCGAGGTACTGCTGCTCGGACGCGACCAGCTCGACCTGGCCAACCCCGGGCAATTGCGCGAACCGCTCTGGCAACTGGCCCCCGACCTGATCATCAACGCCGCTGCCCATACCGCGGTGGACCAGGCTGAACGCGAGCCTGAGCTGGCGTTCGCCATCAACGCCGAAGGCCCGCGCGTGTTGGCCGAGCAAGCCGCACGCCTTGGCGTGCCGCTGATCCACTACTCCACCGATTATGTCTTCGACGGCGACAAGCCCAGCCCCTACACCGAGGCGGACACACCCAACCCGCTGGGCGTCTATGGGCGCAGCAAGCTGGCTGGCGAACAGGCCATCAGTGCGGTGGGCGGCGAGCACCTGATCCTGCGTACCAGCTGGATCTACTCGCGACATGGGCGCAACTTCCTGCTGACCATGCAACGCCTGCTGCAAGAGCGCCCGCAACTGCGGGTGGTCGACGACCAGATCGGCGCGCCGACCTGGGCCGGCACCCTTGCCGTCAGCACCCGCGCCCTTATCGAGCGTTGGCAGGCAGGCCAGGCCGGCGCCTGGGGCATTTACCACCTGACGGCTCAAGGCGAGACATCCTGGTTCGGCTTTGCCCAGGCCATTGCCGAACAACTGCGCGCCCAAGGCCTACCCTGCGCCGAGTTGCTGCCGATCCCGTCCAGCGAGTACCCGACACCTGCGCGGCGGCCGCTGAACTCGCGCCTGGACTGCTCGCGCCTGGCCCGTGAATGGCAGGTCCAACAACCGCACTGGCACCAAGCGCTGATCGACTGCCTCAAGTAGCGCATAATTGCGCCAGATCTTTCTGGCGCATCCCTTGATGATTTCGACCTCCACGCCTCCACGCCGTCCCCGCTGGCGCAGCCTCGCCCTGCTGGCCCTGTGCCTGGCCCCCCTGCTCTGGCCGCTGCACCACCTAGCCGAGCGTTACTACCAGGAGGAACTGGCCTCACAAAATCGCCAGACCCTCGACCTCTACGTCGCCAACCTGCTGGGCACCCTGCACCGCTACGAGACCTTGCCGCAGATCCTCGGCGACCTACCGGCCCTGCGCGGTGCGCTCCACGACCCGTTCAAGACCGAAGCGGTGACCAACGCCAACCGACTGCTCAAGGAGATCGTCGAGCAGACCGGTGCCGAGGTCATGTACCTGATGGACGTCAGCGGCAATACCCTGGCCGCCTCTAACTGGGACAAGCACGACAGTTTCGTGGGCCGTAACTTCGCCTTCCGGCCGTACTTCCTCGAAGCCATGGAAGGGCGCCTGGGGCGGTTCTTCGGCCAAGGCACCACCTCGGCCAAGCGTGGGTATTTCTTCGCCGCAGCCGTGCACGACCGGGACAAGATCGTCGGCGTGCTGGTCGTCAAGGTCGACCTGGACCACACCGAAACCCTGTGGGGCCGTACCCCAGAGCAACTGCTGCTCACCGACCAGAATGGCGTGGTGGTGCTGACCTCGCGACCGGACTGGCGTTTTCGCGCCACCCGGGCGCTGACCGCCGCCGAGCGCGAGGCGATCGTCGCCATCCAGCCCTACCCGACCCAGGCCCCGCAACCGCTCAACCTCAACACCGCTGCCTGGCTGATCCAGACCCGCAGCATCAAGGAAACCGGCTGGCAAGTCAGCATCCTCGCCCCGCGCACACTGGTCGACCGCTCCGTGCAGACGGTCATGGCCATCGGTGCGGCCGCCCTGCTGGTGCTGATGCTGCTGGCGGGCCTGGTGATGCAACGGCGGCGCCATTACATCGACCGTATCGACTTCGAAGCCCGCGGCCGCCAGGAGCTGGAAAAGCGCGTGATGGAACGCACCGCCGACCTCGAAGGCCTCAACACCCGCTTGAAGAAGGAAGTGCTGGAGCGGGAACAGGCCCAACAGGAGCTGGTCCGCGCCCAGGACGAGCTGGTCCAGGCTGGCAAGCTGTCGGTGCTGGGCACCATGTCGGCCAGCATCAGCCATGAGCTCAACCAGCCATTGGCCGCTATCCGTAGCTATGCCGAAAACGCCGAGATCCTGCTCGACCATCAACGCATCGAAGATGCCCGTGGCAACCTCAAGCTGATCGGCGAGCTGACCGGGCGCATGGCCTCGATCATTACCCACCTGCGCGCCTTCGCCCGTCGCGACCGCCACGCCCCGGAAAGCGTCGCCCTGCAACCGGCGCTCGATGACGCCCTGGCATTGCTGGCCAAGCGCCGCCGGGCCATGGCCGTGGAGCTAATCCGCGATCTGCCCGACGCCACGCTCTGGGTCCAGGCCGGCGAAACCCGCCTGCGCCAGGTGCTCGGCAACCTGCTGGCCAACGCCCTCGACGCCCTGACCGAGAAAGCCAACCCGCGCAAGCTGTGGCTCAGTGCCGAAACCCGCGACGGCTACGTCTACCTGTACATCCGCGACAACGGCCCAGGCTTCAGCAGCCAGGCCCTGGAACACGCCAAGGAGCCATTCTTCACCACCAAGACCCGCACCCAGGGCCTGGGCCTGGGCCTGGCGATCTGTGAAAGCCTGATGCGAGCCCTAGGTGGCGAACTGCTGCTCGGCAACCACCCGGAAGGCGGCGCACTGCTCACCCTGCAGCTGCGTGTGGCCACGCCCGGCGCGAACCTGCAACCTTCGGAGGACCCCTCGGCATGACGACCGAGACACTCATCGACAGCCGCACCCAGGTCATCCTGGTGGACGATGACCCGCACCTGCGCCAGGCCCTGGGCCAGACCCTGGACCTGGCCGGTCTGAAAGTCACGACGCTGGCCGACGCCCAGGGCCTGGCCGAGCGCATCGCTGCGGACTGGCCTGGCGTGGTGGTCAGTGACATCCGCATGCCCGGCATCGACGGCCTGCAATTGCTGGAGCAATTGCATGGGCGTGACAGCGACCTGCCGGTGCTGCTGATCACCGGCCACGGCGATGTGCCGCTAGCCGTGCAGGCCATGCGCGCCGGGGCCTATGATTTTCTCGAAAAGCCCTTTGCCAGCGATGCCCTGCTCGACAGCGTACGCCGCGCCCTGGCCTTGCGCCGCTTGGTGCTGGACAACCGCAGCCTGCGCCTGGCCCTGAGCGATCGCCAGGAGCTGTCCACGCGTCTGGTCGGCCAGTCGCCGGCCATGCAGCGCCTGCGCGAGCAGATCGGCGCCCTGGCCGCCACCCGTGCCGACGTGCTGATCCTCGGCGAGACCGGCGCCGGCAAGGAGGTGGTGGCCCGCGCGCTGCACGACCTGTCGAGCCGTCGCGAGGGGCCCTTCGTGGCGATCAATGCCGGAGCCCTGGCCGAGTCGGTGGTCGAGAGCGAGCTGTTCGGCCATGAGCCCGGCGCCTTTACCGGCGCGCAGAAGCGCCGCATTGGCAAGTTCGAGTTCGCCAATGGCGGGACGTTGTTCCTCGATGAAATCGAAAGCATGAGCCTGGATGTGCAGGTCAAGCTGCTGCGCCTGTTGCAGGAGCGAGTGGTGGAGCGCTTGGGCGGCAACCAGCTCATCCCATTGGACATCCGCATCATCGCCGCCACCAAGGAAGACCTGCGCCAGGCCGCCGACCAAGGGCGCTTTCGCGCCGACCTGTATTACCGCCTGAATGTGGCACCGCTGCGCATCCCGCCGCTACGCGAGCGCGGCGACGATATCCTGGTGCTGTTCCAGCACTTCGCCGATGGCGCCAGCACGCGCCATGGCCTGCAAGCCCACAGCCTGCAACCGGCCCAGCGTGCCCTGCTGCTGCGTCACGACTGGCCAGGGAACGTGCGCGAGCTGCAGAACGCGGCAGAGCGCTTCGCCCTGGGTCTGGAGCTGGCCCTCGACGGCCAGACGCCCAGCATTCCCACCGCCCTCGAACCTGAGCGCAGCGGAACCCTCAGCGAACAGGTCGAACAGTTCGAGCGATCGTTAATCGCCGCCGAGCTGGCCCAGCCCCACAACTCCCTGCGCAGCCTCGCCGAAGCCCTCGGCATCCCGCGCAAGACACTGCACGACAAGCTGCGCAAGCATGGCCTGAATTTCGAAGGCGGCGCCAGCGGACACGACGATCAGGAGGAAACCCGCCCATGACCACCGACAGCCAGTACCTGCAGTCCGTACTGCACAGCGACATTCCCCTGACCCGGGAGATGGGCATGGAAGTCATCGGCTGGGAAGATCACTGCCTGCGCCTGCAGTTGCCGTTGGCGCCCAACGTCAATCACAAGAGCACCATGTTCGGTGGCAGTCTGTATTGCGGTGCGGTACTGGTGGGCTGGGGCTGGTTGCACCTGCGCTTGCGTGAGCTGGGCATCGATGACGGGCATATCGTCATCCAGGAAGGGCAGATCAGCTATCCGCTGCCGGTAACCGACACCGCCGTGGCACGCTGCGAAGCACCGGACGACAAGACCTGGGAGCGCTTCGTGGCGATGTACCAGCGCCGCGGACGGGCTCGCCTGACCCTCGATACCATCGTCTGCAACGCGGGCAGCGACGAACCCGCCGTGAAGTTCAGCGGCCAATACGTGTTGCATCGCTAGGCTTGCCGCTGCCGGGGGACGCCTTGCGTCCCAAATCATTCAGCGACCGATGGCCGCTGCCAATTGCAACAAGGCCGGGCGCCACGCAGCCGCGCCCGGCAAGGCCAGGAAGAATTCATTGAGCAGGGATTCACGCGCCGGGTAGCGGAACGGCTGGCCATCCAGCCCGATAACCTCGCCCCCGGCACCTTCCAGCACACCCTGGGCAGCGGCGGTATCCCATTGGGAGGTCGGCGCCAGTCGCGGATAGCAATCCGCGGCACCTTCGGCCAAGAGGCAGAACTTCAGCGAGCTGCCGACATTGGCCAGTTCCAGCTCGCCAACGGCACTGCCCAGTCCGTCCAACAGCGCTTCCTGCTGAGGGCTGGAATGTCGCTTGCTGGCGACCACCGTGAAGCGTCCGCCCTCCGGCGGTTGTTGACGCACCCGGATCGGCTCGGCAGTGGCATTCACCTCGGCGCGCCACGCGCCCAGCCCCCGGCCGCCGAAGTAGCAGCGTCCATTGGTTGGCATCGCCACCACACCAAACACTACTTCTCCCTCTTCGATCAAGGCGATGTTTACAGTGAACTCCTCGCTGCCGGCGATGAACTCCTTGGTGCCATCGAGCGGGTCGACCAGCCACCAGCGGCGCCAGGCCTGGCGCTCGGCCAGCGGGATCTCGCAATCCTCCTCCGACAGCACCGGGATATGCGGGGCCAGCACCTGCAAGCCATCCGCGATGACCTGATGAGCGGCGAGGTCGGCGGCGGTCACCGGCGAGTCATCAGCCTTGGCCGTCACCGCCACATCGGCGCGCCAGAACGGCAAGATCGCCTCACCCGCCAGCCGGGCCAGTTTCACCACTTCGTCCATCAATTGTTGATCGTTCATACGCTGAGCAGCCCCCGCTGGGTCATCAGGTCGCGGGCCAAGTACAGCGCCGCGAGCGCCCGGCCCTCGGAGAACTGCGGATGCATGGCCAACGCCGACAGTTCACGCAGATTGACCTTGTCCACGCGCATCGGCTCGGGCTCATCCCCTTCCAGACGTTCTTCGTAAAGATCCGTGGCGAGTACCACCTGGATTTTCTGGCTCATGTAGCCAGGTGAGAGGGACAGCTCGGTGAGATGCTCCAGTTGGCGCGCGCCGAAGCCTGCTTCTTCCTTGAGCTCACGGTTGGCTGCGGCCAGCACATCCTCGCCAGGCTCGATCAGGCCTTTGGGTAAGGACAATTCATACTCATCGGTACCACCACAGTATTCTTCCACCAGCACCGCATGCTCGGCGTCGAGCATGGCCACCACCATCACCGCGCCGTAGCCATTGCCGCGACCGACCAGGCGCTCGTAGGTCCGCTCGGTACCGTTGGAAAAACGCAACTGCACGGCTTCGACGCGGAACAGACGACTGCTGGCGACGATCTCGCGGGCGAGGACGGTGGGTTTCTGGCGCATGGGGCGGCTCCTTGGCGTGAACGGGTTACTATACCGTGGCTTGCCGACTGAACGAGAGTTTCCCATGCCTGTTCTTCCCTGGTCCGCCATCGATACCGTCCTGCTGGACATGGATGGCACCCTGCTCGACCTGCACTACGACAACCAGTTCTGGCTGGAGCACCTGCCACAGCGCTACGCCGAGCTGCACGGTGTCAGCCGGGCCATGGCCGAGCTCGAGCTGCAGCCGCTGTTCGAGCGCAATGCAGGCACCCTCAACTGGTACTGCCTGGACTTCTGGAGTCGCGAGCTGAACCTGCCGATCCGCGAACTCAAACAGGAAATCGCCGACCTGATTGCACTGCGCCCAGACGCCGATACCTTCCTCGCCGCAATCCGCCAAGCCGGCAAGCGCGTGGTGCTGATCACCAATGCCCATCGCGACTCGCTGTCGCTGAAGCTCGAGCGTGTGGAGCTTGCGCCCTATTTCGAGCGGCTGATCAGTTCCCACGACTACGGATTCCCCAAGGAAAGCCCGCAGTTCTGGGACGCCCTGCAGGCGGACATCGGCTTCGAGCCTGCGCGCAGCTTGTTCATCGACGACACCCTGGCGATCCTGCGCAGTGCGCAGCGCTTCGGCGTGGAGCATTTGCTGGCCGTGCGCCAGCCCGACAGCAAGGCGGGGCCGCGTGATACCCAGGAGTTCGCGGCGGTAGAGGATTACCGACAACTGCTGGACGGTCTGTGAGCATGCATTCGCGGATAAACCCGCTCCCACGAAGATCACACGGGAGCGGGTTTATCCGCGAATCGGGACAACAGGCAATCAGTCAGGAATGCGCAGCACCTGTCCCGGATAGATCTTGTCCGGATGCTTGAGCATCGGCTTGTTGGCCTCGAAGATCTTGTTGTACTTGTTGGCGTCGCCATATTCGGCCTTGGCGATGGCGCTCAAGGTATCGCCTTTCTTGACCGTGACGAAGCGCGCCGCCTGGGCCACGGGCCCTGTGACCGTGATCTGGTCATCCACCGAAGCCACGCCATCGATGTTGCCCGCCGCGAGGATGATCTTCTCCTTTTCTTCCTGGCTCGCCACCTCGCCCTTGAGCACGATGGTATCGCCCTGCACGGTGGCGGAAATGTTCGGGTTACCCAGGCCGACGGATTCGACGTGCTTCTTGAGCTGCGCCTCGGCGTTGGCGTTTCCGGGCGTCAGTAAGTCGATCAGTTTTTCACCGGCTTCCTTCACGAAACTGAACAGGCTCATGTCACTCTCCTTGATGATCAAACAGGGAAGCAGGAGTCTAGGACAGACTTGGCCCATCTGCCTCGCCAGCCAATCGACGCGCTCTATCAGGGGATAGAACCTAGCGACTAGACGTCGCCTGCCTGCAAGCCTAGGCTTGTGCAGGTAACAAGCCGCCGGTAATCCGCTCTGATGAACAGCAAACCCCCAGTCTGCGCGGCGCCCACGCCTCTTGCCTTGCCTGCCGCCAGCAATACCTACGACTACGTACAACTCACCGATGACGTGCGCGACAAGACACCGCTCGCCGAAGAGGTGGCCCTGGCGATCGTCTATAACGGTCTGAACCAGGCCGTGATGCTGGTCAGCCCTACCGACCTGGAAGACTTCGCCGTCGGGTTCAGCGTCGGTAGCGGTATCGTCGCCAGCACAGACGAAATCTATGACGTGAAGCTCTCTGGCAGCGGCTCGGCGCTCTACGCCGACCTGGAGATTTCCAGCCGCGCCTTCTGGAACCTGAAGAACCAGCGTCGTCAGTTGGCCGGCACTAGCGGCTGCGGCCTGTGCGGCGTCGAAGCCCTGGAGCAGGCGCTACCCGAGCTGGCCACGCTGCCCGGAGCGC
The DNA here is from genome assembly GCF_051913525.1 of Pseudomonas sp. PKS. NCBI lineage: Bacteria > Pseudomonadati > Pseudomonadota > Gammaproteobacteria > Pseudomonadales > Pseudomonadaceae > Pseudomonas > Pseudomonas sp. PKS. Next base: position 51,475 of record NZ_JBEGDO010000002.1, read on the forward strand.
CCCTGCCTCCGGCGCATTGGTTGGCCGGGCTGCGTCAGCGCATCGATGCCTTCCAGCCCCTCGGGCAGCACTGTGGCGCGGTGCATGCGGCGCTGTTCATGGACCGTGACGGCGAGCTGCTGCTGGGCCGTGAAGACATCGGGCGCCACAACGCGCTGGACAAGCTGATCGGCGCGCTGCTGCGCCAACGCATCGATACCGAGGGCGGCCTGGCCATCGTCACCAGCCGTTGCAGCCTCGAGCTGATCCAGAAGGTCCTGCGTGCCGGCATCCAGACCCTGGTCAGCCTCTCGGCACCGACCGGCCTGGCCCTGCAATGGGCCCGCAAGCACAACCTCAACCTCATCCACTTGCCCAAACACAGCGCACCACGGGTATACAGCCCTGTGGCGGAGCAGTCGTAGGGATGAACGCGCCCGAGACGACGGCCTCCCCCTCTGTTCGAAAACTGGCGAACAGCCATAAAAAAAGCCCTGTCCGCAACGGCCAGGGCTTTGTCTCAAGTAGCTTCAGACAAGCAAAATTGGAGAAAGTTTCACCTAAAAAACAAGAAGTTAGAGAATTGTGTACAAGTCGTGCTACTCGTCGGATTTCCATTGCCAGCCGCCTCGCCGAGCCTCAAATTCGCCTCGTCATCCCTATGAGGCTCTCTCGATGAAGAAGTACTCCTCGATTCTGTTGTTGTCTTTCAGCTTGCTCAGCGGCGTTGCCATGGCCGGTGGCAATACCGAGGCCGGCATTGGCGGCGCATTGGGTGGGGTACTCGGCTCCGTAGTAGGCAACTCCATCGGTGGTAGCACCGGCGGCGCCATTGGTGCCGGCCTGGGCGGTGCGGCCGGCGGTGCCCTGGGTGCCGACAAGCGTCAGCGCGGTGAAGCCGCCATCGGTGGTGCACTGGGCGCTGCCGGCGGTAACGTAGTCGGTCGCTCGATGGGCGGCACCACCGGTAGCTATATCGGTGCAGCCGCCGGTGGTGGTGCTGGTGGTGCCCTGGGTAACTACCTGGGCAACAAGGCCGACGATGACGAGCGTCACGACCGCCGCTACCGTCGTGACTACGACGACCGCCGTCACTGGGACCGTGGCCACCACTACGGCCACCGCAAGCACAAACGCCACTGGCGTTACGACGACTGATCATTCAGTCAAGCAAAGGCCCTGCCCTGACCGGCAGGGCCTTTTCGTTGGTGTCGACCTGGGTGCTTAGCCGTTGAGCTGCAAGCCTGCCAGGGACATTTGCAGGGCGTCAGGGAAGGTCACCGGATTGCCGGAGGCACGCTCCACGAAGACCTGCACCACCGTCCCCGCCGCGCAGGCTTGTGGCTCGCCTGGACGGAACAGCGCCAAGTGGTACTCCACCGTGCTGCCTGCCAGGCGCATCACGCCCAACCCCACTTCGAGCACATCGGGAAAGCCCGGCAAGGCATAGAACTGCGCCGCCGAGCTGATCACCACGCCCGCCAACTCACCCTCGCGCAAGTCCAGCTCGGCCTGCTCGACGAGAAACGCCTGGATGGCCGTCTCGAAGTAGCCATGCACCGTCGCGCCGGCAATATGACCATTGACGTCGTTGTCCTGTGGGCGGGTGAGGATGGGATGGAAGTGGTTGAAATGGCTGCGCTGAGGGGATTCGTTCATAGGTTTCCCAGGCTTGGTGACGCGAGTGGAGGTTGCGGCCGTCATTCAGGAGCATCTGGACTGCCCAGCAGCCCAATCGCCAGACAAGCCCACGATTGCTTCAGCGACCATACCATCGGCTCAGGACCAGAAACAAAAAAGCCGCCCCGGGGGGCGGCTTTTTCATCCGTGCTGGCGAGCTTACAGCTGTGGGCCAGCGGCCTTGATGGCCTCGGAGACGTCGAACTTCTTGAAGTTCTCGATGAACAGATTGGCCAGGCCTTTGGCGGCCTCGTCGTAGGCAGCCGAGTCAGCCCAGGTGTTGCGTGGGTTGAGCAGGACGGTCTCGACGCCCGGAACGGCCTTCGGCACATCCAGGTTGATGATGTCCAGGTGCTCGGTCTCGGCACCGATCAAGGCACCGCTCTGGATCGCAGCGATCACGGCGCGGGTGGTCGGAATGCTGAAGCGCTTGCCAACGCCGTAGCCACCACCGGTCCAGCCGGTGTTGACCAGGTAGACCTTGGAGCCGAAGCCCTTGATGCGCTTGATCAGCAGTTCAGCGTACTCACCAGCCGGACGCGGGAAGAACGGAGCGCCGAAGCAGGTGGAGAAGGTCGACTTAATGCCGCCGCCCGAACCCATCTCAGTGGAACCGACCAGCGCGGTGTAGCCGGACAGGAAGTGATAGGCCGCCTGCTCGTTGTTCAGGATCGAAACCGGAGGCAGAACGCCAGTCAGGTCGCAGGTCAGGAAGATGACCGCGTTCGGCTCGCCGCCCAGGTTCTTCGCGGAACGCTTCTCGACGTGCTCCAGCGGATAGGCAGCGCGGCTGTTCTGGGTCAGGCTGCCATCGGCGTAGTCGGCATGCTTGGCATCGTCGAGAACGACGTTTTCCAGCACTGCGCCATGCTTGATGGCTTTCCAGATGACCGGCTCGTTCTTCTCGGACAGGTCGATGCACTTGGCGTAGCAGCCGCCTTCGATGTTGAAGACAACGCCTTCGCCCCAACCGTGCTCGTCGTCACCGATCAGGTAACGGCTCTCGTCGGCCGACAGGGTGGTCTTGCCGGTGCCGGACAGACCGAAGAACAGGGTCACATCGCCTGCTTCGCCGATGTTGGCGGCGCAGTGCATCGGCAGTACGTCGGCGGCTGGCAGCAGGAAGTTCTGCACAGAGAACATGGCTTTTTTCATTTCGCCGGCGTAACGCATGCCAGCGATCAGCACTTTCTTCTGGGCGAAGTTGATGATGACGCAACCATCGGAGTTGGTGCCGTCACGCTCTGGAACGCACTCGAAGTTGGCGACGTTGAGCACTTGCCACTCGTCACGACCGGCCGGGTTGTACTGGGCCGGATTGATGAACAGGCAACGGCCGAACAGGTTCTGCCAGGCAGTCTGGGTGGTCATCTTGACCGCCAGGTAGTGCTCGGCGGCAGCACCTACGTGGACGTGGGAAACGAAGTGCTCTTGAGCGTTGTTGAACGCCTCGACGCGAGCCCACAGAGCATCGAACTTGTCAGCCGGGAACTTGCGGTTGATCGGGCCCCAGGCAATGGCACCGGAGGTGCTGGGCTCGTCGACGATGAAACGGTCAGCCGGCGAACGGCCGGTACGATGACCGGTTTTCACAACCAGTGCGCCAGTATCGGCCAGCTCGCCTTCACCGCGGGACAGCGCTTCTTTTACCAGCTCATCGACGGTCAGGTCGGTGTACACGGTGTTGTTGGCTTGCGTCATGAGATACCCCATCCGGCCCAAGGCCGAGTGCTCCAAACGTTTTGTAGTTGTCTATTTCAAACTACTACAGCGAAAAAAGTGGCCGGATTATGCCAGAAAAGCCCAAAAAAAGTAGGCCCCTCCTGTCAGAACTGCGCTTTTGCGCAATTCGACAGGAGTTTCTCCTGTAGTGAAGCGTTTCAGTGCTGAGTATCTGACGGTGCCTCGGTGCCACCACCTGCAAACAATTGCGCCACATCACTCGCGTCGAAGAAATAGCGCTCGTTGCAGAACTGGCAATCGATCTCGACCTTGCCACCACACTCTTCCACCAGCGCCTTGGCATCCTCCTCGCCGAGGCTCACCAATGCATTGCCGGAACGCTCGCGCGAGCAGCTGCAATGGAAGCGCAGGGGCTCGATGTCGAACAGACGCACGGCGTCCTCATGGTAGAGGCGGTGCAGCAGGGTTTCGTTGTCCAGAGACCATTCCTCAGGCTTGAGGGTGCCTGCCAGGGCCACGACATGCTGCCAACTGCCCTCGCGCTCTTCTTCGTCGCGCTGACGATCGATCGGCAACTGCTGCAGCAGCAGACCACGGGCCTTGCCACCCTTGGCATCGAGCCAGAAGCGCGTGTTGAGCTGCTGGGACTGGACGAAGTAATTGGTGAAGCACTCCGACAGGTTGGCGCCATCGAGGTCCACGGTGCCCTGGTAGCGCTGGCCCTTGACCGGGTCGATGGTCAAGGTCAGGTGCCCGTCGGGCATCAGCTGGGCCAGGGTGGCGTCGGCCGGGATCTGGTCCGCCTCGTAGCGCGCCATGCCGCGGATGTCGCGATCACTGGAGCACTCGACCATCAACAGCGGAATCGGCCCCTGGGAGCGCGCCTGAAGCACCAGCAGGCCATCGAACTTGAGCGCGCCCACCAGCAATGCGGTCGCCGCCATCAGTTCACCGAGCAGCACGGCGACCGGCTGAGGGTAAGGATGACGGGCCAGCACGTCGGCATAGCTCTGCTCGAGCGCCACCCACTCGCCGCGGATATCGCGGTCGTCGAAGATGAAACGTTGGGTGAAGTCGGTATCCGGCAAATCGCTCATAGGTTTTGGCTATCTGAAAATGATGACAAAATGGTTACAGGGAATTACGACTCCCGTGGCAGAGCGTCCACGAGACGCTCTTAACCCCGCTGGTAATAGAGGTATTTTATGGACAATCGACCACTGTTCCAAGCAAGGTGGTCCTGGGGACCCCTCGTAGCCTGTACCCTGCTGCCTGTTGCTCTACTGTGTTTCTGGTTATGGCCTTTTGGCCAGATCCTGTGTCTGACTTTAGACGAGTGGCTGTTCCACAGCCTCAACGCGCCCTTGGCCGACAATACCCTCTGGCGATACGTCTGGACCCTCGGCAGCCTGCGTCCTTTCGATATCGTCGTCGGCCTGATCCTGCTGGCCCTGCTGATCCGGGGCAACTGGGTGTTCAAGGCGACCCAGGTGCGCGAAGCCTTCTTCGGCTTTCTGGTAACGCTGTTCCTCTTAGTGGTGGTTCGCGTGCTGTTTTCCAAGTGGGTGGCGTTCATGGGCTGGCAACACAACAGCCCATCGATGGTCTTCGACAACGTAGTCCATCTCAGCGACTACTACCCGAATCTGGAAGCCAAGTGGGAACTGAAGGATCGCTCCAGCCAGAGTTTTCCTGGCGATCACGCTTCGGTGCTGTTGATCTGGGCGCTGTTCATGAGCCTGTTCAGCCGCACCCTGCTGCAGCGGCTGGTGATCTGGGGCCTGGCATTGCTGTTCATGCTGCCGCGCCTGGTGGCAGGCGCACATTGGGGACAGGACGATTATATCGGCGGATTGCTGATGGCCGTGCTGGCCTTGGGCTGGAGCTGCCATACGCCGTTGGCGGCGAAGGCCAGTGCGGCGTTACTGCGCTGGACCGACCCGTTGTTCAGATGGCTGGCGCGATTGCCGCTGGTGGGCAGGATGAGCGTCATTCGCACGGCCTGAATGGCCATCGGGGCCGCGCTGCGGCCCCTACTCATTCATAACTGCCATGCAGTTGGTGAATCTGGCGCCGTTGCTTCTTGGTCGGCCGCCCATCGGTGGTCACACCCATCGCGCCGGCCTTGCGCATCTCGGCAGCCTGCTCACGTCGCCGAACGCTTTCTTCGGTCTCTTCGTACAAGGCCTGCGCCTGCGGCGCCCCGCGCCGCACATCCGACAATGCCTTGACCACCACGGTGCGCTCATCGAATCCGGTGCGCAGCACGAACTCGTCACCCACCCGAGGCTCCTTGCCCGGCTTGCAGCGTTCGCCCCGGCAATGCACCTTGCCACTTTCGATGGCCGCCTTGGCCAGGGCGCGTGTCTTGTAGAACCGCGCCGCCCATAGCCATTTATCCAGGCGCACCTTGTCGTCTTCTTCCGCTTTGTGGGCCATTGCATTACCTCGAATTCTGTCTTTCACGGAACTGTACTACCGTAACTTGCGGATGCAAAAAGTCCGTGCCGTGCTTACAGTTCACCACCTCATTCGCAGGGCGTGTTTCGTGAAGACATTTGACCATCTGACTGTAATCGGCCTGCGCGAGTGGGTCGCCCTGCCCGACCTCGGCCTGGCGGGCCTGCGCGCCAAGATCGATACCGGCGCCAGTACTTCCAGCCTGCATGCCACGGACGTAGAACCGTTCGAGCGTGACGGCCAACCCTGGGTGCGCTTCACCGCTCATCTGGGGTCAGTGGTGCAACTTCGCCATCGCCGCTGCGAAGCCCCGTTGGTCACGATGAAAACCATCAAGAGCTCCAACGGCCAAGCCCAGGTCCGCTACGTGATCCGTACGCCGCTGGCGTTGGGCGACCGGGTCTGGGAGGTGGAGTTCACCCTGGCCTGTCGCAAAAACATGCGCTATCGCCTGCTGCTCGGTTCCAAGGCGCTGATTCATGGCCAGTTGGTGGTCAATCCTGGCCTTAAGTACGTTCAGGACAAACCGGCCTTTCCGGCCACCCTTTCCCCTGTCACAGGTGCTGCATGAAGATCGCTGTGCTGTCGCGCAATCCACGTCTGTATTCCACCCGCCGCCTGGTCGAAGCCGGTACCCAGCGTGGCCACGAGATGGTGGTGATCGATACCCTGCGCGCATACATGAACATCGCCAGCCACAAACCGCAGATCCACTATCGCGGCAAACCGCTGGAAGGTTTCGACGCAGTCATCCCGCGCATCGGCGCGTCCGTCACTTTCTATGGCTGCGCGGTGCTGCGTCAGTTCGAGATGATGGGCGTCTACCCGCTCAACGAATCGGTGGCCATCGCACGCTCGCGCGACAAGCTGCGCTCCCTGCAACTGCTGTCACGTCGCGGCATCGGCCTGCCGATCACAGGTTTCGCCCATTCGCCGGATGACATTCCCGACCTGATCCAGATGGTCAACGGTGCCCCCTTGGTGATCAAAGTGCTCGAAGGCACCCAGGGCATCGGCGTGGTGCTGTGCGAAACCACCAAGGCTGCCGAATCGGTGATCGAGGCGTTCATGGGTCTGAAGCAGAACATCATGGTCCAGGAATACATCAAGGAGGCGGGCGGTGCCGACATCCGCTGCTTCGTCGTCGGCGACAAGGTCATCGCGTCGATGAAGCGCCAGGCCAAACCTGGCGAGTTCCGCTCCAACCTGCACCGCGGCGGCGTCGCCAGCCTGATCAAGATCACCCCCGAAGAACGCATGACCGCCATTCGTGCGGCCAAGGTCATGGGTTTGAGCGTGGCGGGGGTGGACATCCTGCGCTCCAATCACGGGCCGCTGGTGATGGAGGTGAACTCCTCGCCGGGGCTCGAGGGAATCGAGGTCACCACCGGCAAGGACGTGGCCGGGATGATCATCGAACACCTGGAGAAGAACGGCGGGCCGAACCAGACACGGACCAAGGGCAAGGGCTGAGACAACGCAACACCGGTGCCGTGACAGGGCATCAAACGGCGTTACGGGGTAACAGCAACCCCAACGGCAGCCTTACGCGCGCTTCGATACCGCCTCCGGAACGATTGCGCAACTCGACATTACCCCCGTGCTGGGCCGCGATCCGCTTGACGATCGCGAGCCCCAGCCCGGTGCCCTTGCCGCCCCGGGCACGATCCCCGCGGATGAAGGGGTTGAAGATGGTCTCCAACTCCGACTCGTCTATCCCCGTGCCTCGGTCCAGTACGCTGAGCACCACATAGGGCGCGCTCTGGTCACCCGACACGTAGGCCGCCACTTCGACCCCCTTGCCAGCGTGATGCAAGGCATTACCGATCAGGTTACCCAGCATGCGCTTGAGCGACACCCGGCGCAGTGGGAACGGCGGAATCGGCTCCAGGCACAGGCGCACCCGCTCCTCTGGCTGGTTGTAGGGCGCCACGACTTCGCGAACCAGTGCGCCCAGATCGGCCACTTCCACCGGTTCGTCCCGACCATCGCGGATGAAGGCCAGGAACTGGTCGAGGATCGCATCCATATCCTCGATGTCGCGGACCATGTCATCCGTCAGTTCACTGTCATTGGCCATCAATGACAACGACAGGCGCAGGCGGGTCAAGGGGGTGCGCAAGTCGTGGGACACCCCCGCCAGCATCAGCTCACGCTCGCGTCCGGCCTGCTCGACGTCTTCGGCCATCTGGTTGAAGGCCCGGTATACCTCCGTCATCTCGCTTGGTGTGTCGCTGATCGGCAGACGCACGCTGCGCCCCTGGCCCAACTGTCGGGCAGCGAACACCAGTCGCTTGAGCGGCTGGTTGAGCTGGCGCACGAAGATCCACGCCGAAGCGGTGGACAACAAGCCGATGGCCAGGAACCAGCCCAGCACGTTCCAGATCTTCTGCCCCCGCAGCGGGTGCGGATACAAAGGCACCTTCAACCAGCCCGGGCCCAGGCTCGGCGCGTTGACCCACAAGGCAGGCGGCGCGTGGATGCGCAGCCGCACCTCGGTGTCATCGCCAAGTTCGGCCTGCATCTGGCGTTGGTAGATCTCGCTGTAGGGCCAATGCTGCTCGCCCTCCGGCACACCGGAGCCGGTGACCCGGATCAACCCCGCCGCCTCGGCGATCTTGTCGCGGTTCTCCTCGTCGGCGGCCCAATAAGCGCGCAGTGTCAGGGCCACGCCGTGGCTGTACTGGCGATCGACCAGCACGTCCTCGTTCATCAGCAGGTACACCAGCGTCAAGGCCTTGGAGAACAGGACGACGATCAGCACCAGCCACAGGGTGCGGGCGAAGAAGCTTTGCGGGAACCAAAGAGGCGTTTTCATCTGGACAACTACTGCGCTGCGCTCACGGGCGGGGCTCGACAGGGTGCAGGCCTGATCCAGACGCAAACAGGGCGACCCCATCGGGTCGCCCTGGTGCGTGATGGCAAGCCTGCAGGCTCATATTCATTTGCTGGCGTTTCCGTCCGGCACGAAGACGTAGCCTACACCCCACACGGTCTGGATATAGCGCGGTTTGGAAGGGTCCGGCTCGATCATGCGGCGCAAGCGCGAGATCTGCACGTCGATGGACCGCTCCAACGCATCCCACTCGCGGCCGCGAGCCAGGTTCATCAGCTTGTCGCGGGTCAGCGGCTCGCGGGCGTGCATGACAAGCGCCTTGAGCACGGCGAACTCGCCGGTGGTCAGCATGTGCACTTCATCGCCACGCTTGAGCTCGCGAGTGGCCAGCGAAAGTTCGTAGTCGCCGAACGTGACCGTCTCGTCCTCGCTGCCAGGCGCACCCGGTACAGTCGGAGCCTGCCGACGCAACACGGCCTTGACTCGCGCCATCAGCTCATCCGGGTTGAAAGGTTTGCCCAGGTAGTCGTCGGCCCCCAGCTCCAGGCCCTTGATGCGACTGAGCTCGTCGCCCTTGGCGGTGAGCATGATGATCGGGATCTGGTTGTTGGCCTTGCGCAGGCGGTTACAGGCAGAGAGGCCGTCCTCGCCGGGCAGCATCAGGTCGAGCACCACCAGGTTGAAGACCTCACGCGCCAGCAGGCGGTCCATCTGCTCGGTGTTGGGCACCGCGCGGGCACGATAGCCCTTGCTGGTGAAAAAACGCTCCAGCAGGCTGCTCAGCCCCGGATCGTCATCGACGATGAGAATCTTCTCGCCTTCAGCGGTATTTGCGGTGCTGGTCATGAATAACTCCTTTGATATAGCCGCGCATTATGGCGTAGCCATGACAACGCGTGCCGTGTGCATTGTTAGCAGATTTTTCCCCTGGCGCCACTTCCTGCCTGGCCGAGGCTGGCCCGGCGCTATCACCGCAAGCCCGGCACGATGGGTATAATGCGCCGCTTTCACCCTGCGCCGCCGGGCCTGAATGCCCCCTTGCGGCCTCCAGCATTCATTATTTGTCAGGTGGTTCTCATGGACAGCATCAACAGCCGTATCGCCGAGGAACTGGGCGTTCGCCCGCAGCAGGTCGAAGCGGCAGTGGCCCTGTTGGACGAAGGCTCGACGGTGCCTTTCATCGCCCGTTACCGAAAGGAAGTCACCGGCAGCCTGGATGACACCCAGCTGCGTCACCTGGAGGAGCGCCTGCGCTACCTGCGCGAACTCGACGAGCGCCGCGCCAGCATCCTGGCCAGCATTGAGGAGCAGGGCAAGCTGACCCCGGAGCTGGCCCGCGAGATCAAGCTGGCCGACACCAAGACCCGCCTGGAAGACCTCTACCTGCCCTATAAGCAAAAGCGCCGCACCAAGGGTCAGATCGCCCTGGAAGCCGGCCTGGGCGAACTGGCCGACGGTCTGCTCAACGACCCACAACTGACCCCGGAAACCGAAGCGGCGCGCTTCGTCGATGCCGACAAGGGCGTGGCCGACGTCAAGGCCGCCCTGGAAGGGGCCAAGTACATCCTCATGGAGCGCTTCGCCGAAGACGCCGCCCTGCTCGACAAGCTGCGCGTGTTCCTCAAGCAGGAGGCGGTGCTCAGCGCGCGCGTGGTGGCCGGCAAGGAAGAAGAAGGCGCCAAGTTCCGCGACTACTTCGCCCACGACGAACTGCTGCGCAGCGTGCCGTCGCACCGCGCCCTGGCGATCTTCCGTGGCCGCAACGAAGGCGTGCTGACCGCCTCACTGAAGGTAGGCGAGGAGCTGCCAGGCACACTGCACCCCTGCGAACTGATGATCGGCAACCACTTTGGCCTGGAAAACCGCAACCGCCCGGCCGACAAGTGGCTGGCCGAAGTGGTGCGTTGGACCTGGAAGGTCAAGCTGTACACCCACCTGGAAACCGACCTGTTCGGCGAGCTGCGCGACAACGCCGAGAGCGAGGCGATCAACGTCTTCGCCCATAACCTGCACGATTTGCTGCTCGCCGCGCCCGCCGGTCCTCGCGCCACCCTGGGCTTCGACCCGGGCCTGCGCACCGGCTGCAAGGTCGCGGTGGTCGATGCCACCGGCAAGCTGCTCGACCACACCACGGTCTACCCGCACGCGCCGAAGAATGACTGGGACCGCACCCTTTCCATTCTCGCTGCGCTGTGCGCCAAGCACTCGGTGGAGCTGATCGCCATCGGCAACGGCACCGCCAGCCGCGAGAGCGACAAGCTGATCATCGAACTGGTGAAGAAATACCCGGCCCTGAAGATCACCAAGGTCATGGTCTCGGAGGCCGGCGCGTCGGTCTACTCCGCCTCTGAACTGGCAGCCCGCGAGTTCCCGGACCTGGACGTCTCGATCCGTGGCGCGGTCTCCATCGCCCGCCGTCTGCAGGACCCGCTGGCCGAACTGGTGAAGATCGACCCCAAATCCATCGGCGTCGGCCAGTACCAGCACGACGTCTCGCAGGTGAAACTGGCGCGCGGCCTGGACGCTGTGGTCGAGGACTGCGTGAACGCCGTGGGCGTGGACGTCAACACCGCCTCCGTGGCCCTGCTGACCCGCATCTCCGGCCTGAACGCCACCCTGGCCCAGAACATCGTCGCCCACCGCGACGCCAACGGCCCGTTCACCACCCGTGCGGCGCTGAAGAAGGTCAGCCGCCTGGGCGAGAAGACCTTCGAACAGGCCGCAGGCTTCCTGCGGGTAATGAACGGCGACAACCCGCTGGACGCCTCGGCGGTTCACCCGGAAGCCTACCCACTGGTGCAGCGCATCGCCGCCGATACCGACCGCGACATCCGCTCGCTGATCGGCGACAGCAGCTTCCTCAAGCGTCTGGACCCGAAGAAGTTCACCGACGAAACCTTCGGTCTGCCAACTGTCACCGACATTCTCCAGGAGCTGGACAAGCCCGGCCGTGACCCACGCCCCGAGTTCAAGACCGCCACCTTCCAGGAAGGGGTCGAGGACCTCAAGGATCTGGAGCCCGGCATGATCCTCGAAGGCGTGGTGACCAACGTCACCAACTTCGGCGCCTTCGTCGACATCGGCGTGCACCAGGACGGCCTGGTGCATATCTCGGCGCTGTCGGAGAAGTTCGTCAAGGACCCGCGCGAGGCGGTCAAGGCCGGCGACGTGGTCAAGGTCAAGGTCATGGAAGTGGACATCCCACGCAAGCGTGTCGGCCTGTCCATGCGCATGAGCGACACGCCCGGCGAGAAGGTCGAAGGCAACCGTGGTGGCAATCGTGGCAATGGCGGCAATCGCCAGCAACAGGCACCGCGCCCGCGTGAAACCGCAGCCGCACCGGCCAACAACGCCATGGCCGCGCTGTTCGCCAACGCCAAGCAGTTGAAGAAGAAGTGATGCAGATCCCGGCCGAATACGTTGAAAGCGCCTTCAGCCAACTCCTGGGCTGCCGCCTGCAACGCCTGGAAACAGGCGTAGCCGAGGTGGCCCTGACGCTCGAGCCGCACTTGCGCAACCGCGGCCAGAAGCTGCACGGCGGGGCGATCTTCAGCCTGGTGGACATCGCCATGGGCCTGGCCTGCTCGGCCAGCCATGGCTTCGATCAGCAGAGCGTGACGATCGAATGCAAGATCAACTACATGCGCGCAGTGAGTGACGGTGAAGTCGTGTGCACCGCCCAGGTGCTGCACGCCGGGCGCCGTACGCTGGTGGTCGACGCCGACGTATTCCAGGGCGACAAGCGCGTGGCCAAGGCGCAAGGAACCTTCGCGGTTCTCTAGCTCACCAAGGCTTATCTGCGGTATTTTCGGCGTTATCAAGTATCGGGGCCGCTGCGCGCCCCATCGCAGGCCTTGCCAGCGATGGGCTGCGAAGCGGCCGCAGTCGGCACTGGCACTGCTGAAAACCCAGACAAACCAGGCGACAACGCCAGTTCCTTTTCCAACTACCCTTGTAGACCGTCATCCCTACCCCCATATTGGGGCGACTGACGCGTGAAGGAATACATCTTGAGCGAACTCCTCAACCGCCGCCTGAGCCTGCTCGGCGCCAATCTCCCCCTGCTCAAGCAGTGCCTGCACGGTATTGAGCGCGAATGCCTGCGTGTGACCGACGAAGGTCGCCTGGCCCAGACGCCGCACCCGGAGGCCCTGGGTTCGGCGCTGACCAACGAGCAGATCACCACCGACTATTCCGAGTCGCTGCTGGAGTTCATCACCCCCGCCCTGGCGGACCCGGCCAAGGTGCTCGAGAGCCTCGACGAGATCCACCGCTTCGTCTATGCCAAGCTCGGCGACGAATACCTGTGGAGCCCGTCCATGCCCTGCACGTTGCCGGCCGAGGAAGACATCCCGATCGCCGAGTACGGCACCTCCAACATCGGCAAGCTCAAGCATGTCTACCGCAAGGGCCTTGCCCTGCGCTACGGCCGCACCATGCAGTGCATCGCCGGCATCCATTACAACTTCTCCCTGCCCGAGGCGCTGTGGCCGCTGCTGCGCGCAGCCGAAGGCAGCGAGGAAAACGACCGCGACTATCAGTCGGCGGCGTACATCGCCCTGATCCGTAACTTCCGCCGCTACAGCTGGCTGCTGATGTACCTGTTCGGCGCATCGCCCGCCCTGGACAAAGGCTTCTTGCGCGGCCACCCGCACCAGCTCGAAGAGCTGGATGGCGAAACCCTGTACCTGCCCTACGCCACCAGCCTGCGCATGAGCGACCTGGGCTACCAGAGCAATGCCCAGGCTGGCCTGACGCCTTGCTACAACAACCTGGCCAGCTACACCGACAGCCTGCGCAAGGCGGTCGGCACGCCCTACCCGCCCTATGTCGAGATCGGCACGCACAAAGATGGCGAGTGGGTCCAGCTGAACACCAACATCCTGCAGATCGAGAACGAGTACTACTCGAACATTCGCCCCAAGCGCGTCACCTATACCGGCGAACGTCCTATCCAGGCCCTGACCTCCCGCGGCGTGCAGTACGTCGAAGTGCGTTGCCTGGACATCAACCCGTTCCTGCCAGTGGGTATCGATCTTCCCCAGGCACGTTTCCTCGATGCCTTCTTGCTGTTCTGCGCCTTGGACGACAGTCCGCTGCTCGAAAGCGGCGAATGCGGCCAGTGCACCAACAACTTCCTCACCGTGGTCAAGGAAGGCCGCCGTCCGGGCCTCGAACTTCGTCGCAACGGCCAGCCCATCGGCCTGAAGGATTGGGCCAGCGAGCTGATCGCCCGTATCGCCCCACTGGCCGAACTGCTCGACCGCGCCCAAGGCGGTGAAGAACACGCCAAGGCGTTGGCCGCACAGCAGGCCAAGGTCGACGATGCCTCCCTGACGCCGTCGGCCCAAGTGCTGGCGCGCATGGCCGAACACAACGAAACCTTTGTCCAGTTTTCCCTGCGTCAAAGCCGCCTGCATGCCGGAACCTTCCGCGAGCAACCGCTGAGTGTCGAGCGCCAGCAGGCTTTCGAGACCCTGGCGCGCGAGTCGCTGGCCGAGCAGTCGCGCCTGGAGCAGCAGGAAGTCGGTGACTTCGACCTGTTCGTGGGTGCCTATCAGGCCAGTATCCTGGCCATCAGCAACTGATGAGCCGCGCCACCAGCCCGCGTAAGCCACGCGCCAGCAGCCAGGCCAGGATCGACGCGATCCTGGCCGCGGCGCGCGGACTGCTCGCCGATCAAGGCGTGGCGGGCCTGTCGATCTACAGCGTGGCCGAGCGGGCACAGATCCCGCCGTCGTCGGTGTACCACTTCTTCGCCAGCGTACCGGCACTGCTCGAAGCCTTGACCGCTGACGTGCATCTGGCGTTTCGCGAAGCCCTGAGTGCCCCCATCGACAGCAGCACGTTCACCACTTGGCACGACCTGTCACGGCTGATCGAGCAGCGCATGCTGGACATCTACAACGAGGATGCGGCCGCACGCCAATTGATCCTCGCCCAACATGGCCTGAGCGAAGTGGTCCAGGCCGACCGCCAGCACGACCTGGAGCTGGGCGAACTGATGCACAAGCTGTTCGAGCAGCACTTCCAGCTACCGGCGATGCCCAGGGATGTGGATGTATTCGCCCTGGCCATGGAGCTGAGCGACCGGGTCTATGCGCGCTCGATGCAACTGCACGAACAGATCACCCCACGCATGGCCGAGGAAGGCAAGCGGGTGTTCGAGGCGTACCTGGGGCTGTACCTGCCGCCGTTCCTGCCCAAGCGCTGAACCACAGGGGACCGCTGCGCGGCCCACTCACGACACAAGGCCACTGCTGCCGGGCATCGTGCACCCTGCAGGAGCGGCCTTGTGTCGCGAGAGGGGCGCAAAGCCCCCACGATCCTCACAACTTGGCGATGGACACTTCGGTGGATTTGACGAAGGCGATCACTTCGCTGCCCACCTGCAGTTCCAGCTCACGCACGGAACGGGTGGTGATCACCGAGGTGACGATGCCAGAGGCGGTCTGCACGTCGATTTCCGAAAGCACCGGGCCTTCGAGGATTTCCTTCACGGTGCCTTTGAACTGGTTGCGGACGTTGATGGCTTTGATGGTCATGATGTAATTCCTTCTCTAGGGCTTCTTGGGTTCAGTGCGCCCAACGCAGCTGCGTGGGCAAAGGGGCTACAGGTTCCGGCTCGGGCGGCGTGCCCGGTACGGCGAGAACACGGCTGAGGACTTCGCTTTCCAGCGCCGCCAGTCGGTGCGATCCACGCGCTCGCGGACGCGGCAGGTCGACAGTCAGGTCCAGGCCGACGGCGCCGTCTTCGATGAGGATCACCCGATCTGCCACGGCGACGGCTTCGTTGACGTCGTGGGTAACCAGCAACACGGTGAAACCGTGCTGGTGCCACAGGCGTTCGATCAGTTGCTGCATCTCGATCCGGGTCAAGGCATCGAGCGCACCCAGTGGCTCGTCCAACAGCAACAGGCGCGGTTTGTGAATCAGTGCCCGGGCCAGGGCCACGCGTTGCTTCTGGCCGCCCGACAACGCCGCCGGCCAGTCATGGGCGCGCTCGGCCAGGCCGACCGCTTCCAGGGCTTGCAACGCATCGGCGCGCCAGTTGCCGGACAGCCCCAGGCCGACGTTGTCGATCACCTTCTTCCAGGGCAGCAGACGCGCGTCCTGGAACATCAGGCGGGTTTCCTCGCGGGCTTGATCCAAGGGCGCGGCACCGGCGAGCAACTGGCCGGCGCTGGGCTGGTCGAGGCCCGCCAGCAGGCGCAGCAAGGTGCTCTTGCCGCAGCCACTGCGCCCCACGATAGCGACGAACTGGCCGGCCGGAATGTGCAGGTCGATGCCCCGCAGCACCTCGCGCTGGCCGAACGCCTTGCGCACGCCCTGGACCGCCAGGGGGATACCGCGCAGCAAGCGCGGCGGTTGTTCCTTGAGCACGGTCATGCGCCCTCCTTCTTCGCCGGTTGATAGGCCGGGTGCCAGCGCAGCCAGACACGCTCCAGGCCACGGGCGGCCAGGTCGGCAAGCTTGCCGAGCACGGCGTACAGGACGATGGCCAGGACCACCACATCGGTTTGCAGGAACTCACGGGCATTCATCGCCAGGTAACCGATACCGGCATTGGCCGAGATGGTCTCGGCGACGATCAGCGTCAACCACATGAAGCCCAGGGCGAAGCGCACGCCCACCAGGATCGATGGCAGCGCGCCCGGCAGGATCACCTGGCGGAACAGGCCGAAGCCCGACAAGCCATAGCTGCGTGCCATTTCTACCAGCGCCGGGTCGACGTTGCGGATGCCGTGGTAGGTGTTGAGGTAGATGGGGAACAGCGTCCCCAGCGCCACCAGGAAGATCTTGGCCGACTCATCGATGCCGAACCACAGGATCACCAAGGGAATCAGCGCCAGGTGCGGCACGTTGCGGATCATCTGCACCGAGCTGTCGAGCAGACGCTCGCCCCAGTTCGACAGACCCGTGATGAAGCCCAGCACCAGGCCGATGCTGCCGCCGATCACAAAGCCCAAGGCCGCGCGCCAGCCGCTGATGGCCAGGTGCGTCCAGATCTCGCCGCTGCGCACCAACTCGACGCCGGCGCTGACCACCGCGCTCGGCGCCGGCAGGATGCGGGTCGACAGCCAGCCGCTGGCGACCGCCAACTGCCACACCGCCAACAGCAGCAGTGGCAAGGCCCAGGGTGCCAGGCGCTTCGACCAGGAAGAAGTTGCTCGACTCATGGCCAGGCCCTCAGCTCTGCGCCACGGACTTGGGCAGGATGTCGTTGGCGACCATCTCGCCGAACGGGCTCACGTAGCCACCGCTCTTGGGCTGTTCGGGGCGCTGCACATCTAGGTGCGGGAACAGCAGTTCGGCGACCCGATACGACTCTTCCAGGTGCGGATACCCGGAGAAGATGAAGGTATCGATGCCCAGCGCGGCATATTCCTTGACCCGTGCCGCCACGGTCGGGCCATCGCCCACCAGCGCGGTACCGGCACCGCCGCGCACCAGTCCGACACCTGCCCACAGGTTGGGGCTGACCTCCAGCTTGTCGCGCTTGCCGCCGTGCAGGGCGGCCATGCGCTGCTGGCCCACAGAATCGAAACGTGCCAGGGATGCCTGGGCACGGGCGATGGTGTCATCGTCCAGGTGCGAAATGAGTTTGTCGGCGGCCGCCCAGGCCTCTTCGTTGGTCTCGCGGACGATTACGTGCAGGCGGATGCCAAAGCGTACTTCGCGCCCCTGCGCCGCAGCTTTCTCACGTACCTGAGCGATCTTTTCCGCCACCGCAGCCGGCGGCTCGCCCCACGTCAGGTACAGCTCGACTTGTTCGGCAGCCAGGTCCTGGGCAGCGTCGGAGGAACCACCGAAGTACAGCGGCGGCCGCGGTTGCTGGATCGGCGGATAGAGCAGCTTGGCGCCTTTGACCTGGATGTGCTTGCCGTCGTAATCGACCACCTCGCCCTCGAGCACCTTGCGCCAGATGCGGGTGAACTCCACGGAGGCTTCGTAGCGCTCCTGATGGTTCAAGTGCAGGCCATCACCGGCCAGTTCTTCCGGGTCGCCGCCGGTCACCAGGTTGAACAGCGCGCGACCATTGGACAGGCGATCCAGCGTCGCGGCCTGGCGTGCGGCCACGGTCGGCGAAATGATGCCTGGGCGCAGTGCCACCAGGAACTTCAGGCGCTGGGTCACCGGGATCAGCGAGGCGGCCACCAGCCAGGAGTCCTCGCAGGAGCGCCCGGTGGGGATCAGCACGCCACCAAAGCCCAGACGGTCAGCAGCCTGGGCGATCTGCTGCAGGTAGCCATGGTCGACCGCGCGGGCGCCGTCGTTGGTGCCCAGGTACTTGCCGTCACCATGGGTCGGGAGGAACCAGAAAATGTTAAGGCTCATTGGAGTTGTCTCCTCAAGGGTGGCTCGAGCCGGGGACAGCCCCGGCCGCAGCGAATCGATCAAGGCGCGGTGGCAACCTTGGCGGGGGGTGTCCAGATCACGTCCTTGATGCTCAAGGGCTTGGGAATCAGCTTCAGCGCCTGGAAGGTATCGGCGATCTTCTGCTGGGCAGCGACCACCTCGGGCGTGAGCGGCTTGGCACCGAAGCCTTGGCGCTTGACGGACGTGAGGGTGATGTCGGCAGGCAGGCCGAGCAGCGGGGCGACCTGGTCGGTGACCTCCTGCGGGTTGGCTTCGGACCACTGGCCGATGGCACGCACCTCGTCGACCAAGGTCTGGATCACCGCCGGGTGGGAAGTGGCGTACTTGCGGGTGGCCAGGTAGAACTGGTGGTTGTCGACCAGGCCCTTGCCGTCACGCAGGGTGCGGGCTTGCAGTTGCTGTTCGGCAGCGGCCTGGTAAGGGTCCCAGATGACCCAGGCATCGACACTGCCACGCTCGAAGGCAGCGCGGGCATCGGCTGGCGGCAGGTAGACCGGTTGGATATCGCTGTATTTGAGGCCTGCATCTTCCAGGGCGCGGACCAACAGGTAGTGGACGTTGGAGCCTTTGTTGAAGGCGACCTTCTTGCCTTTGAGGTCCTTCACCGACTGCACCGGCGAGCCCTTGGGCACCAGGATCGCCTCGCTGTGTGGCGCTGGCGGCTCGTAGGCCACGTAGAGCAGGTCGGCACCGGCGGCTTGGGCGAACACCGGCGGGGTCTCGCCGGTGACGCCGAAGTCGATGGAACCGACGTTCAGCCCTTCGAGCAACTGAGGGCCGCCGGGGAATTCGGTCCACTGCACCTGGATGCCTTGCTCGGCCAGGCGCTTCTCCAGCGACCCCTTGGCCTTGAGCAGCACCAGGGTGCCGTATTTCTGATAACCGATACGCAGGCTTTCTGCCTGGGCCTGGGTGATGGCGCCGAAGGACACAGCCGCCGCAAACAGGGCGACCAGACCACGACGCAAGAAGACTGTGCGCATGGCGCTCTCCTGTGCGAGTTGGGTTCGGGTTGCACCTGCTTGCCCGTTGGCGGGCGAGTAAGGTGGGAAAAACGGTGAAGCGGTGATGCCGGCTCAGATGCTCCAGCGGGCAGTGAGCAGGCGTTCGTTGAGCACGCCCGGGGCCACGGGTTTGGGCCGTCGGGCCAAGGCGCTGTGGAACAGTTCCAGTGAATCCTCAAGCCGCGCCTCGAGCGCGGCGGCCAGTTGCGCGGGCTTGCCGTGCTCGCCATAGGCGATCTGGCTGTCGTCGGCGAAGATCCCTTGCAGGGTCTCTTGCGCCTTGAGTGCCGACAGCACCGGCTTGAGGGCGTAATCCACCGCCAGCATGTGGGCGATGCTGCCGCCAGTGGCGATCGGCAAGACCACCTTGTGCTCCAGCGCGCGCTCAGGCAGCAGGTCGAGCAGGGTTTTCAGCGCACCGGCGAAAGACGCCTTGTACACCGGGGTGGCGACTACCAGGCCGTCGGCCTGGGCGACCAGTTGCTGAAAGTGCTGGACCTGTGGGCTGTCGAAGCGGGCGTGGAGCAAGTCCTCGGCCGGAAATTCGCGCACCTGGAAGGTCACCACCTCCACGCCCCGATCCTGCAGCCACTGGCGCGAGCGCTCGAGCAGCACGCCGGAGCGTGAACGGGTACTGGGGCTACCACCGAGAGAAACAACCAGCATGAAAACGCTTCCTTCGATTCGATTGCAGGGCCGCGAGGAGTTGGCCCCGCTGGAATGGAATCGACATTAACAGGCTGTCATATATATCTAGAAATCATATTTTTTCATTTGTTTATTCCATTTTGTCGATACAGTGATTTCGCTGGTACTCCTGTGGATGCGATAGGGAATGTACTGACGCATTCGCGGGTAAACCCGCTCCCACAGGGCTAGTGGCGATCCTTGTAGGCGCGGGTTTACCCGCGAAGAGGGCGCCTCGGAGCCACTAATCAGAGCCCCGATTCATCCCAACTTCCATATCGTCGATCAATGCCTTGGCCATGGCACTGAGGATCCGGGCGGCGCTGCCTGACATCTGGTCGCCTTCCATCTCCGCCTCGCAGGTCAGATGGCGGATGCACCCCAGCAACACGGAGAGTTCGTCGAAGGCTTGTTGGAAGGGGATGTCGGGTTGGATGCGGTACAAGTCCAGGCAGGTCTGGACGCCTGCGGTTTTCCATGTACTTGAGTTGTCGGTCATCGCTCAAAAATTCCTCATGTGGTGTTGGAACCACCACCCAGGTTCTTTCTCACGAGATCAAGGTGGCAGCCGTGCACAGGGTGAGAAACCGGGACACAAGGAAAACCCGGCCAGACCGAGGTCTGCCCGTACACGGCTGCCATAACGGAAATGCCGAAACCTTAGCTGTCTTCGGGTTCTCACACCCGGTCGCCAAACAGGACGACCCGGCGACGTTATCCCTGGGGTGTGACCCCAACAATGCAGCAGCTTCCGGCAGGTGCGTAGGATAGGTCGTTACTTGCAAAAGGCTGAAGCGCTTGGCTCGAGGTTCAGAAATATCCGACTTGAGCTGCGCGGTGCCTGTAGGAGCGGCCTTGCGCCGCGATCGGCTGCGCAGCCGCCGCAAAACCAGGCGACCCCGCTTCCTCTGCCCCACCTGCACGCGCATAAAAAAAGGGCCGTCGAAACGGCCCAAAGATCCCTGCTATGGCTAAGAGCAATGCAACGAGTATTCCTTAACGATTCGGCTGCGGGGTCAGGCGCAGGTAGGGTTTGACCGCCCGATACCCTTTGGGGAAGCGCTGCTTGATTTCATCTTCGTCTTTCAACGAAGGCACGATCACCACCTCGTCGCCATCCTGCCAGTTCGCCGGCGTGGCCACCTTGTGGTTATCGGTCAGTTGCAGCGAGTCGATCACCCGCAGAATCTCGTTGAAGTTGCGCCCGGTGCTGGCCGGGTAGGTGATGGTCAGGCGCACCTTCTTGTTGGGGTCGATGACGAACAGCGAGCGCACCGTCAGGGTGTCGCTGGCGTTGGGATGGATCAGGTCGTACAGGTCGGAGACCTTGCGATCGGCATCGGCGAGGATCGGGAAGTTGACCACGGTGTTCTGGGTCTCGTTGATGTCATCGATCCAGCGAGTGTGGGAATCGACAGGGTCCACCGACAAGGCGATGGCCTTGACACCGCGCTTGGCGAATTCGTCCTTGAGCTTGGCGGTCAGGCCCAGCTCGGTGGTGCACACCGGGGTGAAGTCGGCCGGGTGGGAGAACAGCACACCCCAGCTATTGCCAAGCCATTCGTGGAAGCGGATCTTGCCGGCGCTGGATTCCTGTTCGAAATCGGGGGCGATGTCACCGAGTTTGAGGCTCATGGGGCTGGGCTCCTGTGCTGTGTCTGGTAGATGGGTTCAATGTGCCTGCATTCAATTAAAAACAAAAAGAATAAATATTGATTTATTTATAACTATTTTACATGTCGAGTTGCAGACGTAAAAAAGCCTCGCGCTAGGCGAGGCTTTTTGTGCAGCTACGACTTACATGAAGGCGTAAGTGTAGTTGACGATGAAGCGAGTCTGGTCCTGGTCGGCACTGCTCTCGCCACTGCCACGGTAAACACCCTGACGCAGGCTGAAGCCCAGGCCTTTGAGGGCGCCTTGCTGCAGGACGTAATCGATGCGCGCATCACGCTCCCACTCGTTGTAGGTGCCATTACCCGACTGGTTGCGGATATCGTCACCACGCAGGTAAGCAACCGAGGCCTTCAAGCCTGGAACACCCAGGCCCGCAAAGTCATAGCTGTACTGACCGAAGGTGGTGTTTTCGCCAGCACGGGCAAACGAGTTGACCATGCTATCGGTGAACAGATAGAAGCTGGAACCGCCCGCACCTTCCGAGGTGCCGCTATCGTTAACCAAGCCGCCCTGGTTCAACCAGACGAAGCCACCGTCATCGCCAACTTGCTGGTGGCCCACCAAGAAGGAATGGCTACCCAAGGTATAGGTGAACATCGCGGACCAGGTCTTGTTGTCGATCTCGCCCTTGTTCTTGGCGTAGCCACCGTTGTTGTTGAAGTCGTAGCTTTTGTCGTTGCCGTTCTTGCCGTCGCTGCTGCTATCGAAGTAGCGCAGGTCGGTCTTGAACGACTGGTTGTCGTCGATCTTGAAGACGTGGGTCGCCCCCAGGAAGTGCTGTTTGTAGAAGTCTTCCAGATTCGAGTAGTAGTACTGCAGAGTCAGGTCTGGAGTAAGCTTGTAGTCCAAGCCGCCATAGCGGAACTTGTTGCTTTCGGCGGTAGCACCATTGACCGACAAACCGGTACGGTTGCTCGACGCACGACCCATGGCGTGGGTCAGCTGACCGGCGTTGATGGTCAGGTTATCGATTTCCTTCGAGGTGATGGTGCCCCCTTCGAAGGTTTGTGGCAGCAGACGACCGTCGTTGGAAACGAGGATCGGCAGGTTTGGTGCCAGGGCGCTACCGAAGTGCGCTTCGGTCTTCGAGAAACGGGCCTTGGCGTTCGCGCCGAATCGAGCCCACTGGCTCGCGGCCCCTTTGCCATCATCCGGGAAGAAACCGGACTTGTGATAACCCTCACCACCGTCCAGGCGGATGCCCCACAGTGCTTGGGCATCAACACCAAAGCCGACGGTACCTTCAGTAAAACCAGACGCGTAATCGACCTTGAAGCCCTGGCCGCTCTCACGCTGATCCGGGCGCTCTTTACCAGGCTTGGCGTGGTCTTCACGGTTGTCGTTATTGAAATACATGGTGCGCGAGCTCAGGGACAGCTTGCTGTCTTCAATGAAACCGGCAGCGCCTGCTTGTTGGGCGAGAACCCCCAGTGCCACGGCCAGGGCCAGGCTGGACTTGTACATGTTTTGCTCCTCTACGTTCTAATTCTTGTGTATCTCAAGCGGCAGGATCTGTTGCCCCGCTCGCCATGGATTGGGCGATTTAGCACCAAACAGTGTCTGCGAAGTCAATCGTTACCAATCGTTTCGCGACTTTGGTCTAAGACGCCGCTTGCGCCACAGGATAATGACAATCCTATAAATCCAAAATGACCGTTTTATGACTTTTTAAGATTTTTAAGGAATATATTTGGAACCTTTACTCCAATCCGTTGTATAAAACATCTTTTCTTATTCCTGAATGTTATGTGCAAACGTTTGCCCATAACTCTCTTCACGCCCGCGCAAAACCGAAAAAGCGTAGCTCCACTTTCAGACTTCGCCAGCGAAGCTGACCAGCAGGTCAAAAAGCCTAGCAATTGGCTCCTAAGCTAATTCTAAAAAGTTATTTATTTTTGCTTTCTTAGATCACTTAGTCTTTTCGTCAACCCAGCCCTGATTCGCCTGACGAGGAGCTCATCCATGATCCCGCACACTCCGTTGCGCCTGTTCGCCGCCCTGACCCTCGCCAGCGCCAGCTGGCTCGCCCAGGCCGCCGACCTGACCGTCGCCTACCAGACCACCGTCGACCCGGCCAAGGTCGCCCAGGTCGATGGCACCTATGAAAAAGCCAGCAAGGCCAGCATCGACTGGCGCAAATTCGACAATGGCGCCGACGTGATCACCGCCGTGGCCTCCGGCGACGTGCAGATCGGCTACCTGGGCTCCAGCCCCCTGGCTGCCGCAGCCACCCGCAAGCTGCCGGTGGAGACCTTCCTGATCGCCACCCAGATTGGCGCAGGCGAAGCGCTGGTCGCCCGCGACAGCATCAAGACGCCGCAGGATCTGGTCGGCAAGAAAGTCGCCGTGCCGTTCGTTTCCACCGGCCACTACAGCCTGCTGGCCGCCCTCAAGAGCTGGAACATCGACCCGGGCAAGGTGCAGATCCTCAACCTCGCCCCCCCTGCGATCATCGCCGCCTGGAAGCGTGGCGACATCGATGCCACCTACGTCTGGGACCCCGCCCTGGGCGTGGCCAAGGAGAACGGCAAAGTACTGATCACCTCCGGCGAGTTGGCCAGCAAAGGCGCCCCGACCTTCGATGCGTGGATCGTGCGCAAGGACTTCGCCGCCAAGCATCCGGACATCGTCAAGTCGTTCGCCAAGGTCACCCTCGACGCCTACGCCGACTACCGCAAGGACCCGAAAGCCTGGCTGGCCAACCCCGACAACGTCAGCAAACTGGCCAAGCTGTCCGGCGCCAAGCCCACCGACATCCCGGTACTGCTGCAGGGCAACGTCTACCCACTGGCCAGTGACCAGGCCAACGCGTTGGGTACTCCGACCACCCAGGCACTGACCGACACGGCCAAATTCCTCAAGCAACAAGGCAAGGTCGAGGCGGTGCTGCCGGACTACTCGCCGTACGTCAGCGCCCAGTACCTGCCCAACTGACCCAGCTCTCCCACAGGTACAGCGGTGTTATAGAGAGCAGCGCAGAACATGTGGGAGCGGGTTTAACCGCGAATGCGTCGGTGAATTCAAAACAGCATTCGCGGGTAAACCCGCTCCCCCAGAACCGCGCAGCCTCCCACCCTCGCACGACACGTCACGACGGAGCCTGCCATGGCCTTGCTCGAACTGGAGCGCATCAGCGCACAGTACCCCGGCACCGATGCCCCGGTGCTGACCGACATCAACCTGAGCCTGGGGCCACGCCAGTTGCTGGTGGCCCTCGGCCCGTCCGGCAGCGGCAAGACTTCGCTGCTCAACCTCATTGCCGGCTTCGTCGCCCCCAGCGCCGGTCGCATTACCCTCGACGGCAAGCCGGTCGAAGGCCCGGGTGCCGAGCGCGGCGTGGTGTTCCAGGATGACGCGCTGCTGCCTTGGCAGGATGTCCTGGGCAACGTCGCCTTTGGCCTGGAGCTCGCCGGCGTCGCCCGTGCCGAGCGCGAAGCCAAGGCCCGGGAAATGCTCGCGCTGGTCGACCTCGCGGGTTTCGGCGAGCGGCGTATCTGGCAACTCTCCGGCGGGCAAAAACAGCGCGTGGGCCTGGCCCGTGCGTTGGCCGCCGACCCGCGCGTGCTGCTGATGGACGAACCCTTCGGCGCCCTCGACGCCTTCACCCGCGAGCAGATGCAGGAGCTGCTGCTGCAGGTCTGGCAGCGCACCGCCAAGCCAGTGTTCCTGATCACCCATGACATCGAGGAAGCCGTGTTCCTGGCCAGCGAACTGGTATTGCTGGCGCCCAATCCTGGGCGGGTGGTCGAACGCCTGCAGCTGGATTTCGGCCAACGCTACGCTGCGGGTGAATCGGCCCGGGCGATCAAGTCCGACCCACGTTTCATCGAGACCCGCGAGCACGTCCTGGCGCGGGTGTTCTCCCAACGCGAAGCCGCCCGCCGGCAGGAGTCCGCATGAGCAGCCTGGACCTGACGGCCGCCGACAAACCTGTCGCCCGGCCAACCCCAACCGCCAAGGTACGCCGCCCCCTGTCGACCCGCTGGATCAGCGCCCTGACCCTGGCTAGCCTGCTGCTGGCCTGGTGGCTGGTGACCGCCGCCGGCTGGATCGAGCCGCTGTTTTTGCCCTCGCCCGCCGATATCCTGGCCAAGGCCTGGACCTTGCTCACCCAGGGCTACATGGACGCCAGCCTCTGGCAGCACCTGGGCGCAAGCCTCGGACGGATCGGCCTGGCACTGGTCGCCGCCGCCCTGACTGCCATCCCGGTGGGACTGGCCATCGGCCACAACCGCGTCGCCCGCGGCATTCTCGACCCGCTGATCGAGTTCTATCGGCCGATCCCGCCGCTGGCCTACCTGCCGCTGATCGTGATCTGGTGTGGCATCGGCGAGCTGTCGAAGGTGCTGTTGATCTACCTCGCCATCTTCGCCCCGATCGCCATCGCCACCGCCACCGGCGTGCGCACCGTTGACCCGGCCAAGCTGCGCGCCGCCCAGTCCCTGGGCGCGACCAAGGCGCAGTTGATCCGCCATGTGATCCTGCCCAGCGCCCTGCCCGACATCCTCACCGGCATTCGTATCGGCCTTGGGGTCGGCTGGTCGACCCTGGTGGCCGCCGAGCTGATCGCCGCCACCAGCGGCCTGGGCTTCATGGTGCAGTCGGCGGCGCAGTTTCTGGTCACCGATGTGGTGGTGCTGGGGATCCTGCTGATCGCCCTGATCGCCTTCGCCCTGGAAATGGGCCTGCGCGCCCTGCAACGCAAGTTGGTGCCCTGGCACGGGCAAAGCCACTGATGAACACCTGCTCCGGCACAAAACATTCAAGCGAGACCGACATGAGCCTGACCATCACCCCCCTGAGCCCAGCGCTCGGCGCCCAGATCAGTGGCGTGGACCTCTCCCGCGATATCAGCGTCGAGCAACGCGATGCCATCGAGCAGGCCTTGCTCAAGCACCAGGTGCTGTTCTTCCGAGACCAGCCCATCACCCCTGAGCAACAGGCCCGCTTCGCCGCCCGCTTCGGCGACCTGCACATCCACCCGATCTACCCCAACGTGCCGGATACCCCGCAGGTGCTGGTCCTGGACACTGCCGTCACCGACGTGCGCGACAATGCGGTCTGGCACACCGACGTGACTTTCCTGCCCACGCCCGCCATGGGCGCGGTGCTCAGCGCCAAGCAGTTGCCCGCCTTCGGCGGCGATACCCTGTGGGCCAGCGGCATCGCGGCCTTCGAGGCGCTGTCGGCGCCGCTGCGGGGGATGCTCGATGGCCTGACCGCCACCCACGACTTCACCAAGTCCTTCCCGCTCGAGCGCTTCGGCACCACGCCCGAAGACCTGGCGCGCTGGGAAACCACCCGGCGCAACAACCCGCCGCTGTCGCACCCGGTGGTACGTACCCACCCGGTGAGCGGGCGCAAGGCGCTGTTCGTTAACGAAGGGTTCACCACGCGGATCAACGAACTGAACGAGCAGGAAAGCGAGGCGCTGCTCAAACTGCTGTTCGCCCATGCAACCCGGCCCGAGTTCACAATCCGCTGGCGGTGGCAGGAAAACGACGTGGCGTTCTGGGACAACCGGGTGACCCAGCACTATGCGGTGGATGACTACCGGCCGAGCCGACGGGTGATGCATCGGGCGACCATCCTGGGGGATGCGCCGTTCTGAAGGTCGCGGGTAAACCCGCTTCCACAGGGCTTGTAACGATCCTTGTGGGCGCGGGTTTACCTGCGAAGAGGCGACTACCGGACCAGATGCAGGAACTGCATGTGCCGCTGATACTGGTCGAGGATGTCGTTGATGATCTGCTCCTTGTTGTAGCCCACCAGGTCGTAGTTCTGGCTACCTTCGGACAGATGCACCTCGGCGCGGTAGTAACGGCGGTTCTTCAACTCCTGGGTGCCCAACCCGGCCAAGGCGAACGACGGGGTGAAATACCCGCGCATCTGCACTTGATAGATGAACGGCTGCTCCTCGCCCAACCCGATCTTCAAGCTGACGTTGTCGTGGCTCGGATCGTCCTGGGTGATCACGTTCAAACCCTTCTGCACGAAGACTTCAGTCACCTCGCCAATGGCCGGGCGCACCACGTCGTCCATGAAGCGGTACACCTCATCGCGTGACGGGAAGTGCACCGCCTGGCTCAAGCGCTGGCGCCAGCCACCCCGGCCACGGCGCGACACGGCGAACGGCGCGAGCGAGTGCATCTGCGCGATCTGCCGCTGGGACTCCAGGTAGAACGCTTTGTGCAGCCCCCACATCATGCACAGCAGGATCAGCGAGAACGGCAGCGACGTCAGCACCACCGCCGACTTGAGCGAGTCGATGCTGCCGGCGAACAGCAGGCTGCTGGTGATCAACGCGGTCATGGCGCCCCAGAAGATGCGCAGCCAGTTCGGGCCATCCTCATCAGCATCGCCGCCCTTGGCCGACAGCGTTGAGAGCACGACGGTGCCGGAATCCGCCGATGTGACGAAGAACACGAAGCTGATGAACACCGTCACCGCGATGACGGTCTTGCTCCACGGGTAGGTCTCCAGCAGCAGGTACAGGCTCATGGACGGGTTTTCCAAGGCCGATTGGCCCAGGGCGGTCATGCCGTGGTCGAGCACCTGGGTCATGGCGCTGTTGCCGAAGATCGACATCCACGCCAGGGTGAAGCCCAGCGGGATCAACAGCACACCGAAGACGAACTCGCGGATGGTCCGGCCACGGGAGATACGTGCGATGAACAGCCCCACGAACGGCGCCCAGGCAATCCACCAGGCCCAGTAGAACACGGTCCAGCCGCCCAGCCAGTCGCGGTTCTCGCCGTAGGCATAGACATCGAAGCTCTTGCGCGGCAAGGCGCCGAGGTAGTCGCCCAGGTTCTGGATCAAGGTGTTGAACAGGTGCTGGGTGGGCCCGGCGAACAGCACGAACAGCAGCAACGCACAGGCCAGGAACAGGTTGATGTCGCTCATCACCCGCACGCCCTTTTCCACCCCGGCGACCGCCACGGCCACCGCAGCGCCCATCATCAGGACGATGAGCGCGACCTGTATCCACTGGCTGTGGCTGATGTCGAACAGGTAATCCAGGCCCGCGTTCAAGTGCAGCACGCCAAAACCCATGTCGGCACCCAGGCCGAACACCGTGGCAATGATGCCGAAGCCGTCGACGGCATAGCCGATCGGCCCGTTGATGCGTTTGCCGATCAACGGATACAGCGCCGAACGCAGCGCCAATGGCAGATTGTGGCGATAGGCGAAATACGCCAGGGCCATGCCGACGAAGGCGAACACGCCCCAGCCATGCAGGCCCCAGTGCAGGAACAGCAGCTCCATCGCCTGGCGCCCGGCCTCCACCGTGCCACCCTCGCCCTGGGGTGGTTGCAGCATGTGGGTGAGCGGTTCGGAGACGCAGAAGAAGAACAAGGTGATGCTGATGCCGGCGGCGAACAGCATCCCAGCCCAGGACAGGTAGCTGAACTCGGGCTCGTCGTGGTCGGCACCGAGCTTGATCTTGCCGTAGCCCGACAAGGCGGTGACCACCACGAAGACCAGGTACAGGGTCATGGCCAGCATGTAGTACCAGCCGACGGTATTGGCCGCCCAGTTCTGCGCCGCGAGCAACCAGTCGCCCGCCGCTTTGGGGTTGGCGATGACCACCAGGCCGAAGATGAGAATGAAACTGGCCGCGAAGTAGAACACCGGAGGGTTCATGCGGATCTTGCCATTGGCAAGTGAGGGGGTCGGTGCACTCATTGGGCGCGCACCTCATGCAGCGTTGAAAGACTCGGATTGAACGGGTTCAGCAAAGGGGATCCTCCTGTTGAACACCGGCAATGGACCAGCGTTTTTACTTTGAACAAGCGTTCAAGTTAAACACGGATCGGCTTTCAACGCGACCTTGCCCGACCGCTGAACCCGGTATTTGCAGTGAATTCCGACACGTTCTCAGTTGAATCCGCTCCTACAAGTCCAGCGCGATCCTGGCGTCAGCGCCGGACCTGTAGACGCGGGTTTACCCGCGAACGAGGCGAGATGGAAGGCGTGAGATCCGGGCTATTTCTGCCCTTCGCACTCCAGCTGCAGATTCGCCTGGGTGATGTTGCTCTCGGCCGGCACACTGCGGGTCAGCCAGACATTGCCGCCGATGGTCGAGCCCTTGCCGATGGTGATCCGCCCAAGGATGGTGGCCCCGGCGTAGATGACCACATCGTCCTCGACGATCGGGTGGCGCGGCTCGCCCTTGTGCAACATGCCAGTCTCGTCCGCCGGGAAGCGCTTGGCGCCCAGGGTCACGGCCTGGTAGATACGCACCCGCTCGCCGATGATCGCGGTTTCGCCGATTACCACGCCGGTACCATGATCGATGAAGAAACTCGGGCCGATCTGGGCGCCGGGATGAATATCGATGCCGGTGGCCGAATGCGCCAGCTCCGAGCTGATCCGCGCCAGCAACGGCAGGCCGGCCCGGTACAGGTGATGAGCCAGGCGGTGATGGATGATCGCCAGGATCCCCGGATAGCACAGCAGCACCTCATCGACGCTGCGCGCCGCCGGGTCGCCGTGATAAGCGGCCAGCACGTCGGTATCGAGCAGTACACGCAGGTTCGGCAGCGCGGCGGCAAAGCCCTGGATCAGCTGCAGGGCATGGGCATCGACGTCCTTCACCTCGGCCTTTCCGTGGCGCGAGGCGTAACGCAGTTCCAGACGCGCTTGGGCCAAGAGTGCCGTCAGTGCGGCATCCAGGGTATGCCCGACATAGAAGTCTTCGCTCTCTTCACGCAGGTCCACCGGGCCCAGGCGCATGGGGAACAACGCCCCGCACAGTTGCTCGAGAATCTGGCGCATTGCTTCGCGCGAGGGCAGTTCGCGCCCGCCTTGTTCGCCGCTGCTGCGGCCATTGCGGGTTCGCCATTGCTCGCGGGCGCTGCGCAAGTCGCTGACGAGGGTCTGCAGTTGCCAGTGTCCGGTGGATGGATGTTCGCTCACGGTGGTCTCCTGGATCGAGGCTGTGCGGGTCTTCATGGATGCGGGCCGCGCTATGGATTCCACTGTACGGCAAATCCAGTGCTTGGAAAAAACAACGCTTTATTCCATCCTGCGCTAAGTCGGGTATAAGCAGCGCTGACAGAGTGTGTATTCCTCGCCTACCCTCAATGCTGTCCCATTCGACAAAACTTATAAAAAGAAATAACAAAATAAATTTTTATTATTTCCAGGCCTATCAAGGCCACCCCTATAGTCGCCACCCACTACTTCCACAACAAGCGCGGGGCCCTACATGACCAAATTCGCCAAACCCCTTCTCAACGCCAGCCTGGCCCTTGTGCTTGGTACCGGCCTGTTCAGCCACGCTTTTGCAGGCGAGCAGCTCAAGACCATCCAGGAAAAAGGCAGCATCAGCGTCGGCCTGGAAGGCACCTACCCACCCTTCAGCTTCGTTGACGAAAACGGCAAGCTCGCCGGCTTCGAGGTGGAACTGTCCGAACTGCTGGCCAAGGAGCTGGGCGTCAAGGCCAAGCTGCAGCCAACCAAGTGGGACGGCATCCTCGCCGCGCTGGAATCCAAGCGCCTGGACGTGGTGATCAACCAGGTGACCATCTCAGACGAGCGCAAGAAGAAGTATGACTTCTCCGAGCCCTACACCATCTCCGGCATCCAGGCCCTGATCCTGAAGAAAAAAGCCGACCAGCTGAACATTCACAAGGCCGCGGACCTCGCCGGCAAGAAAGTCGGCGTAGGCCTGGGCACCAACTACGAGCAGTGGGTGAAGAAGGACGTTCCGCAAGCCGACGTGCGCACCTATGAAGACGACCCGAGCAAATTCGCCGACCTGCGCAACGGCCGCATCGACGCCATCCTGATCGACCGCCTGGCCGCCCTGGAATACGCCCAGAAAGCCAAGGACACCGAGCTCGCCGGCGAAGCCTTCTCGCGCCTGGAGTCGGGCGTCGCCCTGCGCAAGGGCGAGCCTGAACTGCTCGAGGCGATCAACAAGGCGCTGGACAAGCTCAAGGCCGACGGGACCCTGGCCAAGCTGTCCGAGAAATACTTCGGTGCCGACGTCACTAAATGATTTCCGAAAGCCTGCAACTTGTCATCGACTCCACGCCCTTCCTGTTGAAGGGCGCGGGTTATACGGTGCTACTCAGTGTCGGCGGCATGTTCTTCGGCCTGGTCCTGGGCTTTGCCCTGGCCTTGATGCGCCGTTCCAAGATCCTGCCGCTGGACTGGCTGGCCCGGGTGTACGTATCGTTCTTCCGCGGTACGCCCTTGCTGGTGCAACTGTTCGTGATCTACTTCGGCATGCCGCAGATCGGTATCGAACTCGACCCGATCCCGGCCTCGCTGATCGGCCTTTCGCTGAACATGGCCGCGTACATCTGCGAAATCCTGCGCGCGGCGATCTCCTCGATCGACCGAGGCCAATGGGAGGCCGCCGCCAGCATCGGCATGACCCGTACCCAGGCCATGCGCCGGGCGATCCTGCCCCAGGCCATGCGCACCGCCTTGCCGCCGCTGGGCAACAGTTTCATTTCCCTGGTCAAGGACACCGCTTTGGCGGCGACCATCCAGGTGCCTGAGCTGTTCCGCCAGGCGCAGTTGATCACCGCCCGGACCTTCGAAGTCTTCACCATGTACCTGGCTGTGGCAGTGATCTACTGGATCCTGTGCACCATCCTTGCGCACTTCCAGAACCGCATGGAAGCGCGGGTCAACCAGCACGACCAGGAGCACTGAAGATGATCGTAGTAGAAGGCCTGACCAAGCAGTTCAAGGGCCAGACCGTGCTCAACGGCATCGACCTGACCGTCCAGCCCGGCGAAGTGGTGGCCATCATCGGCCCCAGCGGTTCGGGCAAGACCACCTTCCTGCGTTGCCTCAACCTGCTGGAAACGCCCGACGCCGGACGCATCCAGATCGGCGACATCAGCATCGACGCCAACCGCTCGCTGGGCAGCCAGCAAGGCGCGATCCGGCGCTTGCGCCAGCAGGCCGGTTTCGTGTTCCAGAACTTCAACCTGTTTCCTCACCGCACCGCCCTGGAGAACGTCATCGAAGGGCCGGTGATCGTCAAGAAGACGCCCCGGGACAAAGCCATCGAACTGGGCCGGCGCCTGCTGGCCAAGGTCGGCCTGGCTGGCAAGGAAGACGCCTACCCTCGGCGGCTGTCCGGTGGCCAGCAGCAACGGGTGGCCATCGCCCGGGCCCTGGCCATGGAACCGGAAGTGATCCTCTTCGACGAACCGACCTCTGCGCTCGATCCTGAGCTGGTCGGCGAGGTGCTGGCGACCATCCGCGGCCTGGCCGAGGAAAAGCGCACCATGATCATCGTCACCCACGAGATGAGCTTTGCCCGGGACGTGGCCAACCGGGTGATCTTCTTCGACAAGGGCGTGATCGTGGAGCAGGGCGAAGCCAAGGCGCTGTTCGCCAATCCCAAGGAAGAACGGACGCGGCAGTTCCTGCGCAAGTTCCTGGGCACCGCGGCCGGCTGATTTTTCTCGCTCTCACCACTGACCTATTCGCGGGTAAACCCACTCCCACAGTTCTGTAGGAGCGGGTTTACCCGCGAATGCGTGCGCGTGGGCGACACAAAAGTCTGACTTCTATACATAGTCCAAAAAGTTAGTTCATAAAGTTTTTATAAGCGAATAGGGTATATAGACCGGACCACCGGACCAGCAAACGTCAGTCGCTGCCAGCGACGCTTTCAACTTTTGTGAGGTAAGGAATGGTCTGGTCCACAAGCGATCTCGACAGCTCACCCCCGCTACTGCCGGCCAAGGTATTGCGCAACGACGCCGAGGCCCTGCAGGCCGCTCAGGAACTGGCCGACGCGGCCCGTCAACAGGCCTCGCGCCGCGACCAGCAGCGCAAGCTGCCCTGGGCCGAGATCGAACAATTCACTCGCAGCGGCTTGGGTAGCATCAGCATTCCCAAAGCCTTTGGCGGCCCCGAGGTCTCGTTCCAGACCATCGCCGAAGTCTTCCGCGTGATCAGCGCCGCCGACCCGGCCCTGGGACAGATCCCGCAGAACCAGTTCGGCATGATCCAGCTGCTGCGCCTGACCGCCACCGAGGCCCAGCAGGCCGCGCTGTTCCGCTCCGTGCTCGACGGCTGGCGCATCGGCAATGCCGGGCCTGAACGTGGCACCAAGGACACCCTCAAGGCACGGATCACCCGTGACGGTGAGCGCTATCGCATCAGCGGCGAGAAGTTCTATTCCACCGGCGCCCTGTTCGCCCATTGGGTGGCGGTCAAGGCCCTGGATGAAGAGGGCCGCCAGCGCCTGGCCTTCGTCCGCCGGGGCAGCCCGGGTCTGCGCATCGTCGATGACTGGTCCGGCTTCGGCCAGCGCACCACCGCCAGTGGCACCGTGTTGCTGGATCAAGTCCCGGTGGACGCCGAGCTGGTGGTGGACAACTGGCGCCAGCGCGAGGTGCCCAACACCCAGGGCGCGGCCTCGCAGTTGATCCAGGCCGCCATCGATGCCGGTATCGCCGAAGCGGCCATCGACGATGCCATTGCCTTCGTGCGGGAAAAATCCCGCCCTTGGATCGAAGCCAAGGTGGACCGGGCCAGCGATGACCCCTATGTGATCGCCGACATCGGCCGTCTGAAGCTGGAGCTGCATGCCGCCGAGGCGTTGCTGCGCAAGGCCGCCCAGGTACTCGACGAGGTCAACGCCGGTCCAGTGGACGAGGCGTCGGCAGCCCGCGCCTCGATCGCCGTGGCCGAGGCCAAGGTGCTGACCACCGAAGTGGCCTTGCAGGCCAGCGAGAAGCTGTTCGAGCTGGCCGGCAGCCGCGCCACCCTCGCCGAGTTCAACCTCGACCGCCACTGGCGCAATGCCCGCGTGCATACCCTGCACGACCCGGTGCGCTGGAAGTACCACGCCGTTGGCGCCTGGCACCTCAACGGTACCCGCCCTGCCCGTCATTCCTGGATTTGAGTGAGCCTGCGCCGGCACCTGCACTGAACCCTGTGGGGCTGGCGACAGCCTGCGATGGGGCACGGAGCGGCCCCTTACGATCCGCACTGGAGAAACACATGAACGCACTGACCCACCCCACCCCCAAGGCGGCGGTCATCACCAGCGATGCCCAGGCTCTGGCCGTCGCCGAGGACCTCGCCCAGCAGTTGCAGCGCGACAGCGCCCAACGCGACCGCGAACGCCTGCTGCCCTACGCCGAACTCGAGCTGTTCACCCGCTCCGGCCTATGGGGCATCAGCGTGCCCAAGGCCTTTGGCGGCGCCGGCGTGTCCAACGTGACCCTGGCCAAGGTCATCGCGCGCATTGCCCAGGCCGATGCCGCCCTGGGCCAGATTCCGCAGAACCACTTCTATGCCCTGGAAGTGCTGCGGGTAAACGGCACTCCCGAGCAGCAACAGCGCCTCTACGCTGAAGTCCTGGCGGGCCGACGCTTCGGCAACGCATTGGCCGAGCTGGGCACCAAGACCGCCCACGACCGCACCACCCGCCTGAGCCGCGACGGCGATGGCCTGCGTATCAACGGTCGCAAGTTCTACGCCACCGGCGCCCTGTATGCCCAGCGCATTCCCACCTCGGTGGTCGATGATGCCGGCGTTCAGCAGCTGGTGTTCGTACCCGCCGACAGTCCAGGCTTGCAAGTGATCGATGACTGGAGCGGCTTCGGCCAACGCACCACCGGCAGCGGTTCGGTGGTGTTCGACAACGTGCCGGTGCGCGATGAAGACGTGGTGCCGTTCCAGAGCGCCTTCGATCGCCCGACGCCCGTTGGCCCCCTGGCGCAGATCCTTCATGCCGCCATCGACACCGGCATCGCCCGCGCAGCCCTCGAGGACGCTCTGCACTTCGTGCGCACCCGCAGCCGGCCGTGGGTCGACGCGGGGATCGACAAGGCCAGTGACGACCCGCTCACACTCAAAAGCTTCGGTCATCTGGCCATCCGCCTGCACGCTGCCGAGGCCTTGCTGGAGCGGGCCGGGGAGTTCCTCGACCGGGCCCGCGACGACAGCAGCGCCGATAATGTCGCCGCTGCCTCCATTGCCGTGGCCGAGGCCCGGGCGATCAGCACCGAGGTCTCCCTCGCCGCCGGCACCACCCTGTTCGAACTGGCCGGCAGCCAGGCCACCCTGGCCGAGCACAACCTCGACCGGCACTGGCGCAACGCCCGGGTGCACACCCTGCACGACCCGGTGCGCTGGAAGTATCACGCCATCGGCAATTACTACCTCAATGGGGAAAACCCGCCGCGTCGGGGGACCATCTGATGGCCAGAGAGATCCTGCTCAACGCCTTCAACATGAACTGCGTCGGGCACATCAACCACGGCCTGTGGACCCATCCACGGGACACCTCGACCCAGTACAAGACCCTGGCCTACTGGACCGACCTTGCGCGCCTGCTGGAGCGCGGCTTGTTCGATGGCCTGTTCATCGCCGACATCGTCGGCACCTACGACGTGTATGGGCAGTCGCTGGACGTCACGCTCAAGGAGTCGATCCAGTTGCCGGTCAACGACCCGTTGCTGCTGGTCTCGGCCATGGCCTCGGTCACCCGCCACCTGGGCTTCGGCCTGACCGCCAACCTCACCTACGAGGCGCCCTACCTGTTCGCCCGGCGCCTTTCCACACTCGACCACCTGAGCAATGGCCGGGTCGGCTGGAACATCGTCACCGGCTACCTGGACAGCGCCGCCCGGGCCATGGGCCTGGCCCAGCAACCCGAGCACGACCGGCGCTACGACCAGGCCGATGAGTACCTGCAGGTGCTGTACAAACTGCTCGAAGGCAGCTGGGATGATGACGCCGTGGTCGCTGACCGGGAGCGGCGGGTCTACGCCGAACCGGGCAAAGTGCGCAAAGTCCAGCATCAGGGCGAGTTCTACAAGGTCGAGGGCTACCACCTGTGCGAGCCTTCGCCCCAGCGCACGCCGGTCTTGTTCCAGGCGGGCAGTTCGCCCCGGGGCCTGGCGTTCGCCGGCCAGCACGCCGAGTGCGTGTTCATCAGCGGCCAGGACCAGGCCGCCACCCGCGCCCAGGTCGACAAGGTCCGCGCCGCCGCCCGGGCCGCTGGCCGCGACCCACAAGCGATCAAGGTGTTCATGGGCATCACCGTGATCGTCGCGCCCACCGAAGCCCAGGCCCGTGCCAAGCATGCCGAATACCTGCGCCATGCCAGCCCCGAAGCCGGCGTGGCGCACTTTGCCAGCTCCACGGGTATCGACTTCGCCGCCTATGGGTTGGACGAGCCGATCGGCTTTGCCAAGGGCAACGCGATCCAGTCCGCCACGCGCCAGTTGCAGGACAACGCCTGGACCCGCCGCCGTCTGCTGCAGCAGCACGCCTTGGGCGGGCGCTACGTGACTCTGGTCGGCGCGCCCGAGCAGGTCGCCGAGCAGTTGATTGACTGGATCGACCATACCGGCCTGGATGGTTTCAACCTGACCCGCACCGTCACCCCGGAAAGCTTCGAAGACTTCATCGACCTGGTGGTGCCCGAGCTGCAAAGGCGTGGCCGCTACAAGACCGCCTACAGCGAAGGCACGCTGCGCGAAAAACTGTTCGGCGCACGTCACGCCTACCTTCCCGCCGGCCACCCCGGCGCCTCCTACCGCAACCCGATCCCTGCCCCGACTGGAGCCCTGCACCATGCTTGAGAAACTGTTCCGGCCCGTCGCGGCCGCTGTCTTGTCCCTGAGCCTGACCGGCGCCGCCCTGGCCGCCGAGCCGCTGAAGATCGGCACCACCGCAGCCTTCGCCATCCCGCTGGAAGCGGCGGTGGAAGAAGCCCACAAGCAAGGCCTGGAGGTGAAGCTGATCGAGTTCAGCGACTGGATCGCCCCCAACGTCAGCCTCAACAGCGGCGATATCGACGTGAACTACTTCCAGCACATCCCGTTCCTGGAAAATGCCAAGGCCGCCGCCGGCTTCAACCTGGTGCCCTACGCCCCCGGCATCATCAACAACGTCGGGCTCTACTCCAAGCATTACAAAAGCTTCGCCGAGCTGCCCGAAGGCGCCAGCGTGGCCATCGCCAACGACCCGATCAACAGTGGGCGCGGCCTGCAATTGCTGGCCAAGGCAGGGCTGATCACCCTCAAGCCGGGCGTGGGCTACAAAGCCACCGAGGACGACATCGTCGCCAACCCCAAGAAGCTGAAGATCTTGCAGGTCGAAGCCGTGCAACTGGTGCGGGCCTATGACGACGCCGACCTGGTCCAGGGCTACCCGGCCTACATCCGCCTGGCCAACAGCTTCGATCCGACCTCGGCGCTGCTGTTCGACGGCCTGGAGAACAAGGAGTACGTGATCCAGTTCGTGATCCGCCCACAGAGCAAGGACGACCCGCGCCTGGCGAAGTTCGTCGACATCTACCAGCACTCGCCGACCGTGCGCGCCGCGCTGAACAAAGCCCACGGCAGCCTGTACCAGGCCGGCTGGGAGGGCTGAGATGAGCAACGCCAGCGCCCTCAAGGCGCCTGTCCCGCACACTTCGCCGCCTGCCCGCGAGCAGGCCCTGCGCCCGGAGGTCAATCAGGCCCATGTGCGCTTCATCGGCCTGGGCAAGACCTACCCTGGCCAGGCGCAACCTGCCTTGCAGGGCATAGACCTGAACATTCGTCGCGGCGAGATCTTCGGCATCATTGGCCGCAGCGGCGCCGGCAAGTCGTCCCTGCTGCGCACCATCAATCGCCTGGAGCAGCCCAGCCAGGGCCGGGTGCTGATCGACCAGACCGACATCGCCCCCTTCGACGAAGAGCGCCTGGTCGCCCTGCGCCGACGCATCGGCATGATCTTCCAGCACTTCAACCTGATGTCGGCCAAGACCGTGTGGCAGAACGTCGAGCTGCCCTTGAAGGTCGCCGGCGTGTCCAAGGCCGAGCGCCAGCGCAAGGTCAGCGAGCTGCTGGAGCTGGTGGGCCTGGCGCACAAGCATCACGTGTACCCGGCGCAGCTGTCGGGTGGACAGAAACAACGCGTCGGCATCGCCCGGGCGCTGGTACATGACCCCGAAATCCTGCTGTGCGACGAGGCCACCTCGGCACTGGACCCCGAAACCACCGCCTCGATCCTCGATCTGCTGCGTGACATCAACCAGCGCCTGGGGCTGACCGTGGTGCTGATCACCCATGAAATGGCGGTGATCCGTGATATCTGCCATCGAGTCGTGGTGCTCGAACGCGGCGAAATCGTCGAGCAGGGCGAGGTCTGGCGGGTGTTCGGCTCACCGCGCCACGAGGTGACCCGCACCTTGCTCGCGCCCTTGCAGGCCAGGTTGCCCGCCGCCCTGCAGGCCAATCTGCGCGCCAGCCCGACTGGCCCCGGGGATGCCGTGGTCCTGCGCCTGAACCTGCTGGGCGAACCGCAGCTGTCGGACGTGTTCGACGACTTGGGCGGGCGGATACGCCTGCTTCAAGGCGGCATCGAGACCATCGGTGCCCACGCCCTGGGGCAACTGGTACTTTCCGTGCAGGGCTCGCCCCATAGCTCGCACCAATTGCTCGAGCGCGCCAGACGCTGGGCCGAGAACGCGGAGGTACTGGGTTATGTGGCTTGATCGTCTGCTCGAAGGGTTGCTCGATACGCTGTTGATGGTGGGCGTGTCGTCGCTCATCGCGCTGTTGGTCGGTGTACCGATGGCGGTGCTGCTGGTCACCAGCGACAAAGGCGGGATCTTCGAAGCGCCTGTGCTGAACCGAACGTTGGGCGCGATCGTCAACCTGTTCCGCTCGATTCCGTTCCTGATCCTGATGGTCGCGCTGATTCCCTTCACCCGCCTGGTGGTCGGCACCACCTATGGCGTGTGGGCCGCCGTGGTCCCGCTGACCATCGCCGCCACGCCATTCTTCGCACGGATCGCCGAGGTGAGCCTGCGCGAAGTCGACCATGGTTTGGTCGAGGCGGCGCAGGCCATGGGGTGCCGACGCTGGCACATCGTCTGGCATGTGCTGCTGCCCGAGGCGCTGCCAGGCATCGTAGGCGGCTTCACCATCACTTTGGTGACCTTGATCAACTCCTCAGCCATGGCGGGCGCCATCGGGGCGGGAGGATTGGGCGATATCGCCTATCGCTATGGGTACCAGCGCTTCGACAGCCAGATCATGCTGACCGTGATCGCCATGCTGGTGGCGCTGGTGGCGGTGATTCAGCTGGGCGGGGACCGCCTGGCCAAGGGGTTGAACAAACGTTAGCGCTTGGGGCCGCCGCGCCCCATCGCAGGCTCCGCCAGCGCCTACAGGTCTGTGGGACGTGCGAAGCCTGCGATGGGCTGCAACGCAGCCCCAAGCCTCTCAGCTCCAGTGGAAGTCCACCGCCGGCACCGGCCGCCCGTACCAGTACCCCTGCCCCAGGTCGCACTGCTGCTCGAGCAGGAAGCGCGCCTGTTCGGCCTGTTCGATCCCTTCGGCATGCACCTGCATGCCCATGCTCCTGGCCAGGGCGATGATCACCCGCACGATGGCAATGTCGTCTTCGTCGCAAGGCAGGCCCGCCACGAAGCCCTGGTCGATCTTGAGCTTCTGCACCGGCAGACGCTTGAGCCGCAGCAGCGAGGAATAGCCCGTGCCGAAATCGTCGATGGCCAGGCTAATCCCGAGCTCACGCAGCCGGTGCAACTGCTCAAGCGCCACTTCCGGGTCTTCCATCACCGCGCTCTCGGTGACTTCCAGCTCCAGCAGGGCTGGATCCAGGCCGGTATCGTGCAGCACCTCGGCCACCTGGCGGTACAGCTCGCGCTGGCCGAACAGGCGGCTGGAGATGTTCACCGCGACGAACTGCAGCCCCCGCCCTTCGACCTGCCATTGCACCATCTGCCGGCACGACTGGCGCAGTACCCAGGCGTCGATTTCGGCGATCAGCCCAGTGCGCTCGGCAATAGGGATGAACTCGCCCGGTGAAACCATCCCACGGGTGGGGTGCTCCCAACGCACCAGTGCCTCGACGCCCACCAACCTGTTGGTCAGCAAGTCATGCACCGGCTGGTAGAACACCCGCAGCTCCTGCTGCTCCAGCGCCCGGCGCAGATCGCCGGCGGTCTCCACGCGTTGCTGGGCGTGGGCGGTCAGTTCCTCGGTGTACAAGGCGTAGCAGGCGCGACCGTTGTTCTTGGCCTTGAACAATGCCGCATCGGCGTTGCGCAGCAGTTGCGCGGCGCTCTGTGCATCGCTTGGGAACAGGCTGATACCAACGCTCACGCTGATGAACAGACGATGCCCCTCGAAGACGAACGGATCGCGCATGCGTTCGATGATGGCCTGGGCCAAGGTCGCGGCCTGGCCTACCTGCGGGCAGCTCTCGGCCAGCACGGCGAATTCGTCCCCGCCCAGGCGCGCCAGGGTCACGCCACTGCCCAGCACCTCGCGCAGGCGCTCGCCCACCAGCTTGAGCAACTGGTCGCCCAAGGTATGGCCCAGGCCATCGTTGATGCTCTGGAAATGGTCGAGGTCCAACAACAGCAACGCGCACCCGCGCTTGTTGGCCTGGGCGGCCGCCAAGGCCTGCTCGGCGCGGTCGTTGAACAGCAGGCGGTTGGGCAGCCCGGTCAGCGGGTCGTGATGCGCCAGGTAGGCGAGCTCCTGCTCGGTGTGCTTGATCGCACTGATGTCGCTGAACACTGCCACATAATGGGTGAGCGCACCTGCGTCGTCGCGAATGGCGCAGATCGTCTGCCACTGCGGGTAGATCTCGCCGCTCTTGCGACGGTTCCAGATCTCCCCGCTCCACTCGCCTTTCTCGGCCAGCGAAGCGTAGATCTGCTGGTAGAACGGCAGGCCATGGCGACCGGACTTGAACTTGCTCGGGCGCTGGCCGAGGACTTCGTCCTGGGCGTAGCCGGTGATGCGCATGAAGGCGCGGTTGACGTGCACGATCAGGCCATTGCTGTCGGTCACCAGCACGCCTTCGAGGGTGCTGTCGAACACCGCTGCAGCCATGCGCAGGCGCTCGCGATCCTCGCTGCGCAGCTGTGCACCGATGCCGATGAAATTGAGCAGGCGGGCACGGGAGACGAAGATCAACCCGGTGGTGAGCAGCATCCACACGAACGCATTGACCTGCCGCGCGACCGCCAGCACCTCGGAATCATCGAAAAGCCCCTGCAACACCTGCTCGGACATCACCATCCAGAGCAACGAGAACACCAAGTACAGCGCAGCCATGCGCAAGGCGTCGCGAACGGAAACAGACATGTCGGGTGGATAAGCCCATGAAAAAGAATGGGGCATTATAAAGGCTGAAACATGCCGTGACTTCCTATCAGAAAGGGTGACTGGTTTTATTTCCTCACCCGGCGATAATGCCCGCGCGGTTCCCCTGTTTTTTCGAGGGTCTCTACACCTATGTGGTACTCCGGTTTTCTCGATCTGTCGGCCTGGCAACTGGTCGGCGTCACCCTGCTGATGACCCACGTGACCATCATCAGCGTCACCCTCTACCTGCATCGCTATTCCGCCCATCGCGCCCTGGAGCTCAACGCCGGGCTCAAACATTTCTTCCGCTTCTGGCTGTGGCTGACCACGGCGCAGAACACCCGCGAATGGACCGCCGTCCATCGCAAGCACCACGCCAAGTGCGAAACGCCGGACGACCCCCACAGCCCGGTCTACAAGGGCCTGGGCACCGTGCTGCGCAAAGGCGCCGAGCTCTATCGCGAAGAGGCACGCAACCCCGAGACACTGCGCATCTATGGCAAGAACTGTCCGGATGACTGGATCGAACGCAACCTCTACTCGCGCTACAAGCTTGGCGGCGTGGCCATGATGGCGGTGATCGACCTGCTGCTGTTCGGCACCATCGGCATCACTATCTGGGCGGTGCAGATGATGTGGATTCCCTTCTGGGCTGCGGGCGTGGTCAATGGCCTGGGCCATGCGTTGGGGTATCGCAACTTCGAGTGCCGGGACGCGGCCACCAATTTGGTGCCCTGGGGCATCGTGATCGGCGGCGAGGAGCTGCACAACAACCACCACACCTACCCCAACTCGGCCAAGCTCTCGGTCAAGCGCTGGGAGTTCGACATGGGCTGGATGTGGATTCGTCTGCTGTGCCTGCTGCGCCTGGCCAAGGTCCAGCGCGTGGCGCCCATCGCCCATCGGGTCGAGGGCAAGGCGCACCTGGACATGGACACCGCCATGGCGATCCTCAACAACCGCTTCCAGATCATGGCCCAGTACCGCAAGCTGGTCATCGCGCCACTGGTCAAGCAGGAGCTGGATCGGGTCGACACCTCGGTGCGCCACCACTTCCGCCGCGCCAAGCGCCTGCTATCGCGTGAAACGAGCCTGCTGCAGGACCGCCACCACGTGCGCATCGAGTCCATGCTCGCCCACAGCCAGTCGCTCAAGACCATCTATGAAAAACGCCTGGCCCTGCAACAGATCTGGGCCCGCACCAGCGCCAACGGCCACGACATGCTGGCCGCCATGAAGGACTGGGTCCACGAAGCCGAGGCCAGCGGCATCCAGGCGCTGCGCGACTTCGCCGACCAGCTGAAAACCTACTCCCTGCGCCCTTCCGGCGCCTGAGCACCGTTGATCGGCACGCCTCGCCCTGGGGCGTGCCGACCGGAACTTCACTCCACTGCCCGACTCAAATCCGACATATCGCCCGCGTGGCGGGCCGGATCGTGGCCGCACGCTTTCACGCCGAGAATCGCTCCGTGCTCATGGCCAAAGATCTCACCTTGACCCTCTTCGGCAATCCACCGCCCGAAGCTGCACAGACCCTGCTCGCCCTGCTCCATGCCCAGGGCGAAGTCGCCCGCCTGAGCGAACGCGAGCAGCTCTACAGTTCGCTGCTCGACAGCGTCAACGCCGTGCTGTGGGCGTTCGACTGGGAGAGCCGCCGAGTGCTCTATGTCAGCCCCGCCTACGAGCGTATCTTCGGTCGCCCGGCCAGCCTGGTACTGGCCGATTACAACGCCTGGCGCGACAGCATCTACCCGGACGACCTGGAATACGCCGAGCGCAGCCTGGCGCAAGTGCTGGACACAGGTTCGGTGGAAGATCGCGAATACCGCATCATCAACGCCGCCGGCCAGGTCCGCTGGCTGAGCGACAAGTGCTACGTCAACCAGCAGCGCGACACCGATCAACGCGTGATCATCGTCGGCATCGCCGAGGACATCACCGAGAAGAAACAGCTCGAAGGCGAGCTGCAGCGCCTGGCCACCACCGATGTGCTGACCCAGAGCAGCAATCGCCGCCACTTCTTCGAGTGCGCCCGCCAGGCCCTGGAAACCGCCCGGGAGGAAGGCAAGCCCCTGGCCTTCCTGCTGCTGGACATCGATGATTTCAAACAGATCAACGACACCTATGGCCATCAGGAAGGTGACCAGGTGTTGCAACGCATCGCCGACAGCGGCCGTGCCGTGCTACGCCGGGGCGATCTGTTCGGGCGGATCGGCGGCGAGGAGTTTGCCGCCGTGTTCCCCGGCTGCACCGCCCAGATCGCCGAACAGATCGCCGGACGGCTGCAACGGGAAATCCAGCACTTGAGCTTCAGTCATGGGCAGCAGGTGTATGGCGTCACGGTCAGCCAAGGCGTGACCGAGCTCACCGATGCGGACGAGCTGATCGACACCCTCTTCGCTCGCGCCGACGCCGCCATGTACCAGGCCAAGCGCCAGGGCAAGAACCAGATCGTGCGCGGCTAAGGCTGGGCACGACCTCAATCCTGCCTGCGCAACCGACTCAGCTCCGCCATCCCTAGTTTGAGCAGGCGAGCCGTCTTGCCGCTGGCGACTTTCTCGAGGCCCTGCTCCGCCGGCAGGCGCGACAGTTGCCCGGCCAGGTTCATGGCCAGGATTTCCCGGGAATAGACCCCACCGCCGAGCTGATAGATCGCGGCGATCAGCTCGCGCAGGCTCAGCGGCAGGCGCCATCGAGTGCGCAGCGCCGAGCCAAAAGCGGCGCCAAATTCATTGAGCGACAGTTGTACCTGGTCCTCGTCCAGCTCACCGCCCGCCAGGCACCACTCCTGCAGGCAACGCAGCACGGCCAGATCGCCCAGGCAATGCAGCAAACCCGCGCAGTAGCAGCGTTCTTCGTCGAGTTCGAGCAGGTGCGCCAGGCTGCGGGCATACTCTGCGGTGTGCAGCGAAAGGTCCCAGAAATGCGCCGCGTGCCGCGCCAGCAACGGGTCACTCAGGCGCGCACTGCGCTTGAGGGCCAAGCCCAGGATAAGGTTCATGCTTTGGGTGCTGCCGAGCTTGTTCAACGCCTGCAACAACGTCTGCACCGGTACTTCGCTGTGCAGAGCGGCACTGTTGGCAGCGGCAATCAGCACCGCCGTGATCTGCGGATCGTTGCGCACCTCTTCCTCCAGCGTCTTCAGGTTCAGCCCC
Source organism: Pseudomonas sp. PKS (assembly GCF_051913525.1). Lineage (NCBI taxonomy): Bacteria > Pseudomonadati > Pseudomonadota > Gammaproteobacteria > Pseudomonadales > Pseudomonadaceae > Pseudomonas > Pseudomonas sp. PKS. The sequence goes on from NZ_JBEGDO010000002.1 coordinate 96,125, forward strand.
TGGGGGTTGAGCGCACGCTTGATTGCCACCTGCACATCGGCCAGCAGCGGCCCGCCATCGGCGCTGGCGCGGCGCTGCTCCAGATAGGCCGGCAGCTTGATGCCCGGCTGCAAGGCCGGGGTCGGACAGGCGACCTGCTCACCCACCTCCAGCAGGAGTTTTTCCAAGCGTTTGCGCAGGTTGTCCAGATCCAGAGGTTTGCTCAAGTAAGCGGTGGGATGCAGCGGCAGCACCTCATGCACGCTGGCGCTGTCGCTGCGCTCACTCATGAGGATGAATGGCAAGGTAGCGGTTTGTTGCTTGGCACGCACGTTGCGCAGCAAGTCCAGGCCGTCGCCGCCGACCAACTCGCGGGCGGCGATGATCAGGTCGGGCTTGCTCGCCAGCGCGGCCAAGGCCTCCGGTCCATTGGCACAGACCTGCAAACGGGCATCGCAGCGGACGCTGAGCAGCATGTCGCGGAGCATGTCGCGCACCCAAGGATCGCCTTCGGCAATCAGTACGCAAGGCGGGATGGGGTTGGCAGCGCTCATCGGCGGGCTCCTGGTAATCCTTGACACGCAATCCGTTGCAGCATCCTGGGCAAATCCTCGGACAACGATAGCGTCCCGTGCCTGGCTTGGGCATAAAAAAAACCCGCCGAGGCGGGTTTTTTTCTGCAGCGTGTCACATTCAGGCCAGCTCAGCGAAGCACTCTTCGATGATTGCCAGGCCTTTGTCCAGCAGCGCGTCTTCGGCGGTCAGCGGAACCAGGATACGCAGGACGTTGCCGTAGGTACCGCAGGACAGCAGGATCAGGCCCTTGTCACGTGCCTTGGCCACAACCTGGGCAACGGCAGCGGCGTTCGGGGTGTGGGTGCCTTTCTCGAAGACTTCCACAGCGATCATGGAGCCCAGGCCACGCACGTCACCGATGATCGGGTGCTTTTCCTGGATCTTGCGCAGGCCAGCGGTCAGACGCTCACCGACAGCCTTGCTGCGGTCCAGCAGTTTCTCTTCTTCGAACACCTTGATAACGGCCAGGGCCGCGGCGCAGGCGATCGGCGAACCGGCGTAGGTGCCGCCCAGGCCGCCCGGGGCGATGGCGTCCATGTACTCGGCCTTGCCGCACACACCGGCCAGCGGGAAGCCGCCAGCGATGGACTTGGCGAAGGTGGTCAGGTCAGGCGCGACGCCCATCTGTTCCATGGCGAAGAAGGTACCAGTACGGCCGGCGCCGGTCTGGACTTCGTCGGCGATCAGCAGGATACCGTGCTGGTCGCACAGGGCGCGCAGACGCTTCATCAGCTCTTTCGGCGCTGGCAGGAAGCCGCCTTCGCCTTGTACCGGCTCGAGGATGATGGCAGCGATGTCGCGTGGCTCGGCGTCGTTCTTGAAGATGCGCTCGACCGAGGCGATGGCGTCGTCAACGCTGATGCCGTGCAGTTCGCTCGGGAACAGGGCGCGGAAGATGCCGCCTGGCATCAGGCCCATGCCAGCGGAGTAAGGCACGACCTTGCCGGTCAGGCCCAGGGTCATCATGGTGCGGCCGTGGTAGCCGCCGGTGAAGGCGATCACGCCGGCACGGCCAGTGGCGGCGCGGGCGATCTTCACGGCGTTCTCGACGGCTTCGGAACCGGTGGAGACCAGCAGGGTCTTCTTGGCGAAGTCGCCAGGGACCATGGCGTTGATCTTCTCGCACAGCTCTACGTAGGGCTCGTACGCCAGAACCTGGAAGCAGGTGTGGCTGACTTTGGTCAGCTGCTCTTGAACGGCGGCAACCACTTTCGGGTGCAGGTGGCCGGTGTTCAGTACTGCGATGCCGCCGGCGAAGTCGATCAGTTCGCGGCCTTCAACGTCGATCACGGTCGAGTTCTTCGCGGTGTCGACGAAGATCGGGTGGATCTGGCCAACGCCACGTGGGACGGCGTTGACACGGCGTTGCATCAAGGATTCGTTGGTCTTGCTCATAATGCCCTCATTCGCGCCGACGATAATGGCGCTGTTATTCGGGGGTGGCTGGGGTCGTTCACGATCAGCATGCGTTGATCGACTGTCGCGAACACCCTGGTCACCAGGTACTACGGTGTCAAAAAGGCCAGCGAGACGTCGCTCTCGCGCCCCGCTGGCAGAGGGAAATTCAGTACGTGATCAGATGCTGATGCACAGGTACTTGATCTCGAGGTAGTCCTCGATGCCGTACTTGGAACCTTCGCGGCCCAGGCCCGAGGCCTTGATGCCACCGAACGGTGCCACTTCGTTGGAAATCAGGCCGGTGTTGATACCCACCATGCCGTACTCCAGGGCCTCGGCAACACGGAACACACGGCTCATGTCGCGGGCATAGAAGTACGAAGCCAGGCCGAACTCGGTGTCGTTGGACATGGCGATGACTTCGGCTTCGTCTTTGAAGCGGAACAGCGGAGCCAGCGGGCCGAAGGTTTCTTCCTTGGCCACGGCAGCACTCTTCGGTACGTCGACCAGGATGGTCGGCTCGAAGAAGTTGCCTTCGATCAGCTTGCCGCCGGACAGCACCTTGGCGCCCTTGGAGACTGCGTCTTCGATGTGCTCCTGGACCTTGGCGACAGCCTTGCCATCGATCAGCGGGCCAGTGGTGGTGCCTTCTTCCAGGCCGTTACCGATCTTCAGCTTGGCGACAGCGGCCTTGAGCTTCTCGGCGAACGCGTCGTAGACGCCGTCCTGAACGTAGATACGGTTGGCGCAGACGCAGGTCTGGCCGTTGTTACGGTACTTGGAGATGATCGCGCCCTCGACCGCCTTGTCCAGGTCGGCGTCGTCGAACACGATGAACGGCGCGTTGCCGCCCAGCTCCAGGGAGACCTTCTTGATGTCCTTAGCGCATTCTTCCATCAGCTGGCGACCGATCTCGGTGGAGCCGGTGAAGGACAGCTTGCGAACCAGGGAGTTGCCGGTCAGCTCGCCGCCGACTTCGCCAGCGCTACCGGTGACCACGCTCAGCACGCCAGCCGGGATGCCGGCACGGTTGGCCAGCTCGATCAGGGCCAGGGCGGAGTACGGGGTCTGGGAAGCAGGCTTGAGGACCATGGTGCAGCCAGCGGCCAGGGCCGGGCCGGCTTTACGGGTGATCATCGCGGCCGGGAAGTTCCACGGGGTGATGGCGGCGGTGACACCGATCGGCTGCTTGATGACGATCAGGCGCTTGTCCGGCTGGTGGCCAGGAATCACGTCACCGTAGACGCGCTTGCCTTCTTCGGCGAACCACTCGATGAACGAGGCAGCGTAGGCGATCTCGCCCTTGGCTTCGGCCAGTGGCTTGCCCTGCTCGGTGGTCATCAGGCGAGCCAGGTCGTCCTGGTTCTCGATCATCAGCTCGAACCAGCGACGCAGCTTGCCAGCACGCTCTTTGGCGGTCAGTGCGCGCCAGGCCGGCAGGGCCTTGTCGGCAGCTTCGATGGCGCGGCGGGTTTCGGCGGCGCCCATCTTCGGCACGGTACCGATGACTTCACCGGTAGCCGGGTTGGTCACCTTGATGGTCTGACCGTTGTCCGCGTCCAGCCACTCACCGTTGATGAAGGCTTGCTGGCGGAACAACTGAGCGTCTTTGAGCTGCATGTCGGATTCCCTTGAGAGCACCGTGCACGGACGGCGCTAATTATTGATTGTTGAAAGGCGCCCGAGGGCGCCATCAGGAATTCTTGCACCAGGGGTGTTCAACGCCTGGGCATCGAGCGTTTGAAATCTCAAACGGAATGCTAAGCGGGTGCTGGGGTGTTGGACAATAGGCTGTTCGAAAAAAAGAACGAACGGTTGAACACCGAGCCGGATTTCCGGATCGGTGGTGGGCTCTGGAGCCCTTCGCGGCTAGCACATCGCAGGCTTCGCGCCACTGGCTCATTCAGGTTAGCCCATAGGTAAGCTGGCGAATGGATGGGAGGACCGACGGCCCTTCCCGGCTGGACTCACAACGCGTTGTGAAGAACCACCAGCGAAAGCCAACGCTGCCTGGCTGGCGGCTTTCTCCTTTGAAGGCGAAAGGTCTCGATCATCCCAATGCGCGCAGGTAGGCCCAAGGGAAGATGCCGCGCTCATGCCCATCGCTGAACACCAACTGCACCCCATACCCCTGCACCTCGACCCGCTCCACACGCACATCCTCACGTACCACGGCGATGCCGCCGCGCAACTTCGCCGCGCGGCATTGCGAGCAAGGGCAGGCGCCGCGCAGGCGGGCATGGCTGACGACCTGCAACGCATCAGGCCAGTGCACGGCCAATTCGCCTCGCCCGCGCAGGTTGCGCAGTGCCTGGGGCGCGTTCATCACGCCGCCCCTTGCAGTTGCGCCAGGGCAATGCGCACGGCCTTGCGCACCTCGGGGTCGCCATCGGCCTCGGCGGCCTGCAGCGCTGGCAACGCCCGGGCCTGGCCCAGCTCACCCAAGGCCAGCGCGGCCTCCTTGCGCAGGTTGGCGATGGCATGCCCGAGCAGTCGGGCCAGGGCATCCAACGCCTCGCCATGACGCAGGCGGCCCAACGCCCGTGCCGCACGCAGGCGCACCTGCCAATAGCTGTCGTCCAGGGCCGCGATCAATGCAGGCCCGGCATCGCCCAATCCGACCTTGCCCAGCGTGGTGGCGGCTTCCTCGCGCACTTGCCAGGCCTCGTCACCCAGGGCGGCGACCAATGCCGGCAGCACGCGGGTATCGCGGGCCAGGCCCAGAGCGCCGATGACAGCGCGGCGCACCTCGGTGTCTGTCTCCTCCCCGGCCAGCCGCGCCAGCGCCGGCAAGGCGGGCGCATGCTTGAGCCAGCCGAGGATACCCACGGCCTCCCGACGCACCGAAGCGTCGGCGTCATCGAGGGCCAGCAGCGCAGGGCCGGCAGCGTCCTCCAGGCGCAGTTCGCGCAATGCCCGCAAGGCACTGGCGCGAACGAACGCGTCGGCATGACTGGCCCACGGCAGGATGAGCGCGCCCGCCTCCAGGGACTTGAGTTCGCTCAGGCTCTGGGCCGCCGCCAGGCGCACCGGCTCGGCGGCATCGGCCAAGGCGGCGCACAACGCCTGCACCACTTCGGGCGCTTCCCAGGCCTCCAGCAGGCGCGCGGCTTCGGCGCGAACCTCGGCATGCGGATCGACCAGCAGGGCATCGGTCAGCCAGGGTAGGCCATCCGGATCTTCCAGGTCGGCCAGTTCGATCAGGGCGATCCGCCGCACGCCAGCATCGGCATCGGCCAGGCGTGGCAGCAGCGGGAGGATGTCAGGGTTATCAGTGATTCGTTCGGTCATAGGGCTATCCGCAACGGTGGATGATCGGTGCCGGGCAGGCCCAGCGGGGTCAGGCGCGGCAGTTCGCGGCCTTCTTCGTGACGCAGCAGCGCCAGGCAATGGCGCTTGAGGTGGGTGAATTCGGGGCTGGTCAAAAGGCTTGCGCGACGTGGCCGCGGGAAGCTCAGTGGCAAGTCCTCGATGAAGCGTCCGGGACGCGGGCTCATCACCAGGATGCGATCGGCGAGGAACAGTGCCTCGTCGATGTCATGGGTGACGAACACCACGGTGGTGCGAATGCCGCTCCAGACCTCCAGCAACAGCTCTTGCATGCGCGAGCGGGTCTGGGCATCGAGCGCGCCGAAGGGCTCGTCCATCAACAGCAGATGTGGGCGGTTGATCAGCACGCGGGCGATCTCGGCGCGTTGCTGCATGCCACCGGAAAGCTGGCTCGGCCAGCGCTCGGCGAAGTCGGCGAGCCCCACCCGTTGCAACATGTCCTGGGCGCGACGCTGGCGCTCGACCTTGCCCATGCCCTGCATCTTCAGGCCAAAGGCGACGTTGTCGAGCACGCTGCGCCAGGGCAGCAAGGTGTGGTGCTGGAACACCATGCCGCGCTGGGGCGAAGGGCCTTCGACTGCCTGGCCATCGACCTCCAGCCGCCCGGCGCTGGGCGCCAGGTGGCCGGCCAAGGCGCCGAGCAGGGTTGATTTGCCACAGCCCGAAGGCCCGAGGATGCACACGAACTCGCCTGGAGCGACGGCAAAGTCCAGGGTTTGCACCGCCTCGAAGGCCTCGCGCCCCTGGCCCAGGCGGATCGACACGCCACGCGCCTCGATGTGTCCGGCCTGCGGCGCCTGTCGATAGCTGTTCATCAGGCTGTCCTCCGCGCGCGGTACCAAGGGGTGGCCAGTGCGCCCAGGCGCTTGACCAGGGTGCTGCTGCCCATGCCCAGCACGCCGATCAGCAGCATGCCGACGACGATGTCCGGGTAGTTCTGCAGGGTGTAGGACTCCCAGGTGTAATAGCCGATGCCGAATTGTCCGGAGATCATCTCCGCGGTGACCAGGCAGAACCACGACGTGCCCATGCCAATGGCCAGCCCGGTGACGATGCTCGGCAGCGCGCCCGGCAACACCACCTCACGCAGGATCGCGCCGCGTCCTGCACCCAGGCTGCGCGCCGAGGCCACCAGACGCGGGTCGACCGCCTCTGCGCCGTGCACGGTATTGAGCAGGATGGGAAACAGCGCGCCGGTGAAGGTGATGAACACCATCGACAGCTCAGACGACGGAAACATCAGGATCGCCAGCGGAATCCAGGCCACCGCCGGGATCGGCCGCAGCACTTCCAGCGGCGGCAGCAGGGTGTCCTCGGCCCACTTCGAGCGACCGATCAACAGCCCTAGCGCCACACCCAACACTGCGGCGGCCAGATAACCGGCGAACACCCGCACCAGGCTGCTGGACACGTGCGCCAGCAAGACGTTGGACGCCAACAGCTGCCAGGCGGCCTCGAGCACGGCGCTCGGCGTGGGCACATAGGTGAACGTGAACAGGCCAAGGTCCAGCTTCTGGCTGGCCGCCACCTGCCAGAAGAGCAGGCAGGCCAGCAAGGAAGCCAGGCGCAGCGGCCAGCGCGTGAGGTCGCGGGTCATGACGTCGCCTCCGGATCAGCGCTGGGCGAGCAGCTTGCGGTTGGCACTGACGAAGTCCAGTGCCTCGCCGCCGTGGGCCTTGGCGTACTGTTCAGCCTGATCCTTGAGCAGGAAGGCCGCCAGCTCGCCCTTGGCGTTGCGCACGAACCAGGCCTGGTTGGCCAGCAGCTTGATGCCGCTGTCAGCGGCCTGGGCGTAGATCGCGCGGATGTCCTTGCCCTCCTGTTCCAGTTGCGCCAGGGCGCCGAGGGCCGCCTCTGGCGAGGCGTAGTGGCGGACCTTGTCTTCGCCGCGCACCCAGATCTGCGCCAGGCGGCTGAAGTCGCTGATCGGCTGGCCGGTCAGCGCATCGGTGGCGCTGAGCGGCAGCGGAGCGTAGTTCTTCAGCGCCTTGTCGTAGTCCAGGCCGGACTGCTTGAAGGCGGCGCGGATGTACTGATCGTCGATGAACTGGGCGGTGTCCAGGCCTCGGTCGGTCTTCTTCAGCAGCTTGAGGGTATCGATGGACGTGGCCACGGCCTGGCGGTACTCAGGCTTCCAGGTCAAGTCGCGGGTCTGCAGGCCCAGCGGGCCGTGGAACAGGTAGTTCACCTCGGATTCGATGCCGGTGACCTTCTCGATCAGCTCGCTGTACTTCTCGGGCTCGGCGGCGATCAGGCGGTCGGCTTCGAGGCTGGCGCGCAGGTAGGCGGTGACCACTTCTGGGTACTGCTTGGCATAGCCGGCATCGACCAGGGCGCCATGGAAGGTCGGTGCGTTGGCCTGGGCGCCGTCGTAGATCTTGCGGGCGAAGCCACGGTTGGGGAACAGCTCGGCGAAGGGCACGAAGTCGGCGTGAGCCTCGATGCGGTTGCTGCGCAACGCGGAGCCTGCGATCTCCGGGGCCTGGGCGATGATGCGCACGTCTTTTTGCGGGTCCCAGCCCTGGGCGGCGACGGCGCGCAGCAGCATGCCATGGGCGGTGGAGGCGAACGGCACCGAGATGGTCTTGCCCTTGAGTTCGGAGAGCGCCTGCACAGTAGACGCCGCTGGCACCACGATGCCGTTGCCGCTGCCCTGTACGCTGCCGGACAGCACACTGATGAACAGGCTGCGCTTGCCAGCATCCAGATGCGCGACACCATTGAACGAGCCGGGGAAGTCCGCCATGGCGCCGAAGTCCAGCTTGCCCGCGACCATTTCGTTGGTCAGCGGCGCGCCACTGGTGAAGTTCTTCCACTCGACCTGGTAGGTCGCGTCCTTGTACTTGCCGTCATGGGGCAGGTACTTCTCCAGCAAGCCCAGCTCACGGATCAGCAGGCCACCGGTGGCGCAGTTGATGGTGGTGTCCTGGGTGCCGATGGCGACCCGGATGGTTTCGGCGTTGGCATTCAGGCCGATGGTTGCCAGCGCGAGGCCGGCCACGGTTGCTGCAAGGCGCATGATGTTTCCCCTCGAATCGTTTTTAGATGTTGGCGTCGTCTCCGCCACCTGGCGCGGTGGTGGGAAACGAGGGGGCATTTCGAATGGGCGTCCGGCGGTGGGCCGGATGGCGTGTGGCGTGGCTCAGCGCAGCAGGTAAGGGATGTCCACCTTCACCGCGCCGGTCGGGCAGTCTTTCTCGCACGGCATGCAGTACCAGCATTCGTCAAAGGCCATGTAGGCCTTCTGGGTGACCGGGTTGATGGCCAGCAGGTCCATGGGGCAGACCTCGACGCAGACGGTGCAGCCTTTCTCGGCGATGCATTTGTCTTCATCGATGGTGACCGGAGCGTTGCTGCGAAAGAAAATCTCTTGGGGTTGGTAGGCCATTTCGCGGAGTCCTTGGGGTTCGTTGAGCCTCTGCACCGACCTGCGGGAGCAACTGTCTTGCTCTGCGGTGCCATTTCGCGGGTAAACCCGCTCCCACAGCGTTCGCCGGTGTCTAGGCAGCGTCGGCTTTTACCCGCAGCCGGTCATAAGCAGTCTGCTCCTGGGCATCCAGGGCAATCAGGTAGGGCTCGATGGGTTTCTTGAAGCTGGTCATCTGGCCGTCCTCGCCTTTTTTCAGGTGGCAATGGCAGAACCACTCGCCATCGTTGCGCTCCGGGAAATCCACCCGATGGTGATACAGCCCCCAACGGCTCTCCTCGCGGAACAGCGAGGCCCGTGCGGCCATCTCGGCGCAGTCGCGGATCACGCTCACTTCCATGGCACGCATCAGCTCATGGGGGTTGCTGGCCTTCATCTGCGACAGGTCACGCTCGATCTCGGCAAAGCGGGCCAGGCCGATCTCCATCTTCTTGGTCACCTTCGGCGGTTGCAGATAATCGTTGACCATGCGCCGCAGCTTGTACTCGACCTGGGCCGGTGGCAGGCCGTGCTCGCGGTGCAAAGGTGCGAACACCCGTTCGCGCTCGCGCTCGACCTGGGCAGGGTCCACCTCGGCGAACGGACGCTCTGCCACGTAGCGGGCGGCGTTGATCCCGGCGAACCAGCCATAGGTGAAGGCGCCGAGCATGTAGTTGTGCGGCACTGCGGCCATGTCACCGGCGGCATACAGGCCGCGTACGCTGGTTTCGGCCTTTTCGTTGACCCACACACCAGAGGCTGAATGCCCGGAGCAGAAGCCGATCTCGGAGATGTGCATCTCGACCATGTGCTGGCGGTAGTCGGTGCCACGGTTGGCGTGGAACTGCCCACGGCTGGGGCGCTCGTTGCTGTGCAGGATCTCTTCGATGTTCTGGATGGTTTCCTCGGCCAGGTGATCGAGCTTGAGGAACACCGGGCCGTTGCCACCTTCGAGCTCCTGGTGGAACTCCCACATCATCTGACCGCTCCAGTAGTCGCACTCGATGAAGCGCTCACCCTTGCTGTTGGCGGTGTAGCCGCCTAAGGGACCGGTGACATAGGCGCAGGCCGGGCCGTTGTAGTCCTTGATCAGCGGGTTGATCTGGAAGCACTCAAGGTTCGCCAGCTCCGCCCCGGCGTGGTAGGCCATGGCGTAGCCGTCGCCGGCATTGGTCGGGTTTTCATAGGTGCCCATCAGGTAGCCTGACGAAGGCAGGCCCAGACGCCCGGCGGCACCACAGGCGAGAATCACCGCCTTGGCGCGGATCACCTGGAACTCACCGCTGCGGCAGTCGAAGCCCATGACCCCGGCAGCGGCACCTTCGCCATCGAGCAGCACGCGGGTGCAGACCATGCGGTTGGTGATTTCGACCCGCGCGCGCTTGAGCTGGCGATAGAGCACCTTCTTGATGTCGTGGCCCTCGGGCATGGGCAGCACGTAAGCCCCCATGTGGTGGACCTTCTTCACTGCGTAGTCGCCGGTCTCGTCCTTCTCGAACTTCACGCCCCAGCGGTCCAGTTGCTCGAGGGTTTCGAAGCTGTGGGTGGCGTAGGCATACACAGCGGCCTGATTGACGATGCCGTCGTTGGCCACGGTGATTTCCTTGGTGTACTGCTCGGGCGTGGCGTGGCCTGGAATGATCGCGTTGTTCAGGCCGTCCATGCCCATGCTGATGGCACCACTGCGCTTGACGTTGGCCTTGTCCAGCAGCAACACGCGCAAGGACTTGTCCTGCTCCTTGGCCTTGATCGCGGCCATGGGCCCTGCGGTGCCGCCGCCGATGACGATGATGTCGTAGTCGCGGGTCTCGATGCTCATGCCTTGGCTCCCTTCTGGCGGTCGATGCGCAGGCGGTACTGGAACGCATCGCCGCGGTAGTAGAGGTGTTCGAAGTCCAGCGGCGTGCCGTCGGCGGCGTGGGTCAGACGCTCGATGCGCATGATCGGCGAGCCCTCCTCCACCTCCAGCGCCTGGGTCAGGTCGGCATCGGCCAGCACCGCGTCGATGGCCAGGTCGGCGTGGCCCAGGGCGATGCCACAGTCGTTTTCCAGCAGCAAGAAGATGTCGCGGGTGACCAGGTCAGCCTTTTCGAGCTTTTCGCCAACGGCCTTCGGCAGCCAGGTCAGCTCCAGCGAAACCGGCTCGCGGTTAATCAGCCGCACCCGGCGAATCTCGGTGACCAGGCTGCCCTCCTCCACCTGCAGACGCTCGGCCACCAGCGCAGTGGCCGGCACATGACGGAAGCTGCGCAGGCGGTTGATCACCTCGTAGCCCATCTGGCTCATGGATTCGCCCAGGCCTTGCAGGGTGGTGACGTTCTGAAACGCCTTGGGTTTGGCGACGAAGGTGCCTTTGCCATGGATCTTGAAGATCAGCCCTTCCTTCTGCAGATCGCCCAAGGCCTGGCGCACAGTGATGCGGCTGACGTCGAAGGCCTTGCCCAGCTCGGCTTCGGAGGGCATGCGGCTGTGGGGCGGATAGGTACCGTCGAGGATACGCTCACGCAGCAGCTCCTTGAGCTGGCTGTATAGCGGCACCGGGGACAGGGGGAGCAGTTCGGCCATGATTCTCTTCACTCTGACGTGACTTGTTATAACAAGTTGTGACCAGAGAATAGCGCATAAGCAGAACGTGAGAAATATCGTTTTCGAATATGGATATTTTCCCCGCTCATGCCTTTGTGGCAAAAACGGCTACAGATCAAGGCGATGGACGCCACCCTACGAGATGGGTATCATTGCGCCCCGTTGCACTCGTAGCTCAGCTGGATAGAGTACTGCCCTCCGAAGGCAGGGGTCGTGGGTTCGAATCCCGCCGAGTGCGCCATACCTGAAGCCCTGGGAGATCTCCCGGGGCTTTTTCATTTGGGCTGGAATTTCGGCGAGTTTGCTTCACCGTTCCAGTTGCACACTAGTGCCACTGTGCCTCTCCCTACAACCTCTCCATTGGTGTTAGCGTGGGGTTATCCCGTTCCTACAGAGCGGGGACCTCTATCAACGATCCGCGAAGGACTGCGCTGACTCATGACTCTGAAAAAACTCACGACCGCCACCCTGCTGCTGGCCAGCCTCGGGCTGTTCGCCAACCACGCCCAGGCCAACCTCACGCCACAGCAATCGGCGGCGATCCTCAAGACCTACGACGGCAGCGATCCGACTGATTTCCGCCACTTTCTCGGCAAGCTGGCCGGCAGCAACCTGGCCAAGGCCGACGCGCTGAACGAAACGCTGACCACCTACCTGGCCGGCAAGCCGCTCAACGCTGATCAGCAAAACGAGATCAACCGACTGCTCGGCCTGTACACCCGGATCAAATACGGCAAGGCTGCCACCGAGACCCTGCGCGAACTGGTGGCGATTCCGACCTTCCAGGTCGAGGGCGTGCCACAGCACGAGAACCCGCAGTTCCTCAAGATCGCCGAAAAGATCAAGACCCTGGCCGAGGGCTTCGGTCTGAAGTTCCGCAACATCGACAACCGGGTCTATGAAATCTCCCTGGGCGACAACGACAAGGAAGTCGTCGGTATCCACGCCCACGCCGATGTGGTGCCGGTGAACCCGGATAACTGGAAACTCGAAGACGGCACGCACCTGGACCCGTTCAAGGTGACCCTGGTAGGGGACCGCATGTACGGGCGTGGCACCGAGGACGACAAGAACGGCATCGTCGTGGCGCTGTACGCGCTCAAGGTGGCCAAGGACGAAAAACTGCCGCTGGCCCGTCAGTTCAAGCTGCTGGTGGACACCACTGAAGAAACCACTGGTGACGCCATCCCCTACTACTTCGCCCGCAACCCGGTGCCCAACTACAACCTGGCGCTCGATGGCGGCTATCCAGTGGTGATCGCCGAAAAAGGCTACGGCACCGTTATGGCGAGCTTCCATCGGCGTCCGGCCACCGGCACGGGCGCGGAAGTCACCACACTCACCGGCGGCCTGGCCACCAACCAGATCCCCACCACGTCGGTAGCGACCCTGCTGGGCGACAACCCAACTGCACTGGCCGAGGCCCTGCAAAAGGCCGGCGCCGAGTACGCCAAGCGCAACGGTGGCGACTTCACCATCGATGCCAAGGTAGCGGGCAAGGAAGTGATCCTGACAGTGACCGGCGTCTCGGCGCACTCTTCGGAGCCTGAATCGGGGGTCAATCCGGTGGCGCGGATGCTGGTCTTCCTCAACGGCCTGGGCGACCAAGTACCGCTCAAGCAGAACCACATCACCGATGCAGCACGCTATGCGGCGGACAACTGGGGGCTGGACTACCTGGGCAAGCAACTGGGCGTGAATTTCGAAGACCCGTTCATGGGCCCGCTCACCGCCTCGCTGACCTACGTCGGGCTCGACCAGAAAGCCCTCAAGCTTGCGGTGAACCTGCGCATCCCCAAAGGCAAGCCGCTGGCCAACCTCAAGGACGAGCTGGCCGACAAGCTGGGCAACTGGGCGCGCGGCAGCCACACCTCGGTGGCCTTCGAGTACAGCCTCGACGAGCCGATGTACCGCAACCCCGAGGGTGAATGGGTCAAGGCCCTGCTCGATGTGGCCAGCCAGAACCTGGGCCTGCCTCACGAGTTCGGCACCTCTGCTGGCGCCACCTCGGTGCATGACCTGCCTAATGGCGTGCAGTTCGGCCTGGCGATGCCCAACGTGAAGTACACCGGGCACAACGACAACGAGTTCAAGACCGTGGAGCAGTTCATGCTGGATCTGCAGATCGTCAGTGAGATGATCGCGCGGATAGGACAGATGCCCAAGTTGTAAGCGGTTCGGGGCCGCGTCGCGGCCCCTTCGCCCAGCCATGGAAACGACCTGAACTGTAGCGCCCCTATCGACTATGGCGCTTAAATATCAAAAAGCCATCCACCTGAATTGACGACGAAATCATTTTGCCAGTAGTGTTGCCCGGATTTTCGGTATCAAGGCATGGATACCGCATGGATTCGGAACTAAAGACTAGGCAGGGTCGTCAGGGATGCGCGGAGTATTGCTACGCAGCGGTAAAAGTGAAGATTTCACCGCTTTGGGAGAAACGGGCCAACCGGTCTACCGTGCTGCGTTGCAGATCCGCGAGGCGATCCGCCGCAAGCACCCGGCCCATCCTGATCTGGTCGAGCACCTGGCCATCCCGCAAACCGATGAGCTGGGCAGCACCATCGACTGGTACAGCGATCGCCCCGGGGATGTCATCCCCTGGAGCAGCGCTACCGAGGAAGAACGCGCCCCAGCCCGCGCACAGTTGGAAATCCTCCAAGCCAGAATCAACGACCTGAGCAATGAACTGCTCGGCCTGGACGCCCATGGCCAACCATTGGCCGGCGCCAAAGCCGGTGCCCAGGGCGATCGCACAGTGTTCGGCAAACTGCTGACCTGCGTGGTGCCCTTCCCTGACGAGAACTTCGTCTACCTGGTCGATGGCCGCCCGGTCCTGACGTTCTGGGGCTTCATCCACGCTGGCGCCGAACGCAGTCGTCAGCCTTTGCATTGCCTCTACCCCCGCACACCCAAGACTGCCGAACCGGTGATGCCACCCCCGCCGATCGAGCCGCCACCGTTGGCCCCGGCTGCGCCCGTGCCGCCGCTGGCCGTGCAACCGTCAAGGCCCTCCTGGTGGCGGCGCTGGTGGTGGCTGCTGCCCCTGTTGCTGCTGTTGCTCCTGCTGCTGTTCGGCCTGCGCAGTTGTGGCATTCCGGCCCTGGGCATCCCTCCACTGAGCGTACCGGCGCTGGACGGCCAATTGCCAACCCTCAACCCTGGCCAGACCGTCGCCCCCGTACTCCCGGCCGGGACGCTGAGCGCCATGCCTACGACCGGAGCAGGCGTCGGCGCCGTACCGAGTGAGCCCGTCGCGCCCGCCGGCGTAGGTGCGATCCAAGCTCCCACGGCCATCCCAGCGCCCACCACGGCCGAAGCGCCTGCCGTCCCAAGTCCGACATCCACGCCCGAAGGCAGTCAGGCCGCGCCCGGCGAGTCGACCGCCACCGGCAACGCGGCGCCACCTGCACCGCCTGAACTGGCGCAAGAGCCCCAGGCCAGCGCCCAACCGAATCTGCTGAGCATTCCGCCAGGCGCTGGCAACGGCACCGCGGACTTCCTCAATGGCGACTGGTCCGGTGCCGGAATCCAGGAGGTGGGCACCGGCAAGCCACTGCGCCTGAAGTACGACTTCCAGAACGGTAAGGGCCAGGCTACGGTCAGCCGCTCCGACGGCGTGCGCTGCGATGCCCCTGTCGAAGCGGCCATGAACGGCGGCCTGCTGTCGATCAACAGTTCAGGCCAGGCCACCTGTGCCGATGGCAGCAGCTATGACCTTCCCCAGGTGAACTGCAAGCCAGGCGCCCAGGGCGTCGCTGACTGCAGCGGCAACTACGGCTCGCAAGCCTTCCCGATGCTGATGAAACAAGCCGGTCAATAACACGGAAAACGCAGAAGATGTTGCCCGAAATCACCCAGTTCGAAGAAACGGTCACGCTGGTCAGCGATACCGGCATTCAATTCATGGATTTCGCCCTGCGTCTCGGCCCGGATGGCGAGCAAGCCGGCAAGTTCGTGCAACTGAACAACGGCATGGTCCCCACCCGACTGCTGTGGTCCAAGGAGTACAAGGACTTCTACGAGCCCGAGCCGGACAAAGTGGTGCAGGTGGAGTTCGACACCACCGAGGACAACCACTTCCGCGTGCCCATGGAAGAAAGCCTGAAGCTGTTCAATGGCACCTGGCTGCCGATCCCGTTCCTGCGTTTCATGCCGCCCTATCGCTTCGACGAAGGCCCCAACAACTGGGCGCGCATGCGCCTGGTCAAGCTGGCCGAGCCTGACGTAGACGGCAATACCCACCGCCTGACCCTGGCCTTCGACAGCCGCATCATGCCGACTATCAATGGCGCGGCCTACCTGGCCCCCAACGAAGAGGACGTGCGTGCCGGCGTCGCCTTCAAGCTCGGTTGCAGTGCCCGTGAATATGGCTGGTTCCTGACCCACGGCTGGATCCGTGAATGGCTGGCCGAGCTCTATGGCGAGGCCCGTGCCGACTGGACCCGAGAGCGCCTGGACCGCGACCTGCAGGGCAACCGCCACCTGGCTCACTACCTGAACGTGCTAAGCCTGCTGCGCCGGCCCACACCCGCCGAGCAGAGCACCGAAAAGCCCAAGGTCGAGATCCCGGAAATCAAGGTGATCGCCAACGAAACCCAAGGCGTGGTCAAACCAATCCCGGTGGACCTGGTGCTGGATGTGGGCAACTCGCGCACCTGCGGCATCCTCATCGAAGACCACGGCCAGTCCGGCTCGGGCATGAAACACAACTATGTGCTCGAACTGCGCGACCTGAGCGAACCGGAAAAGGTCTACAACCAGGCCTTCGAGAGCCGTGTCGAATTCGCCCAGGCCTATTTCGGCAAGGACCACTACTCGGTCAAGAGCGGCCGCCACAACGCCTTCCAGTGGGCCACCATCGCCCGGGTCGGCGGTGAAGCCGGGCGCCTGGCCAGCCGCCGTCGCGGCACCGAGGGCTCCACCGGTCTGTCCAGCCCCAAACGCTACCTGTGGGATGAGAAGGCCTACGGCCACGGCTGGCGCTTCAACACCTCCTACGTCAAGACCGACAAGGAGCCGCTGGCCACCGCCGCGCCCTTTGCTCACCTGATCAACGACCTGGGCCAGGCCCTGTACCTGCCGCCCAAGAACGACATGCCGGTTTTCACGCCGCGCTATTCGCGCAGCAACCTGATGACCTTCATGCTGGCCGAGGTGGTCACCCAGGCCCTATCGCAGATCAACAGCCCGGCCCAGCGCTCGCGCCAAGGCCACGCCCGCGTGCCGCGCCAGCTGAGCAGCATCACCCTCACCGTGCCGCCAGGCATGCCACAGGCCGAGCGCAGCATTCTCAGCAACCGCCTG
Source organism: Pseudomonas sp. PKS (assembly GCF_051913525.1). Taxonomy (NCBI): domain Bacteria; kingdom Pseudomonadati; phylum Pseudomonadota; class Gammaproteobacteria; order Pseudomonadales; family Pseudomonadaceae; genus Pseudomonas; species Pseudomonas sp. PKS. The sequence goes on from NZ_JBEGDO010000002.1 coordinate 112,707, forward strand.
TACGAAGCCGTGGGCCTGGTGTGGAAGAGCCTGGGCTGGCACGCCGGCGAGAGCAACCCGTTCAAGGACAAGAGCGTGGTGCCGCGCACACCGTTGCCGAGCATCCGCGTGGAGTGGGACGAAGCCAGTTGCGGCCAGCTCGTCTACCTCTACAACGAGGTCAACGAAAACTTCGCCGGACACCCCGAAGAGTTCTTCGCAGCCCTGGCCCGCCCGGACAAACAGGAAGCCGAGCAGATCACTCTGGCGACCATCGACATCGGCGGTGGCACCACAGACCTGGTGATCACCGACTATCGCCTGGACCGCGGCAACAATGGCGGCACTGGCAGCAACGTACACATCATTCCGAACCAGCGCTTTCGCGATGGCTTCAAGATCGCCGGTGACGACATCCTGCTGGACGTGATCCAGGAGTTCGTCCTGCCGTCGTTCCGCAGTGCCTTGCACAATGCTGGCGTACCAGCGCCCGATGAGCTCATGTCGCGCCTGTGCGGCAACGGTGACGCCACCGCCCAGGAGCGCATCCTGCGTCAGCAGTTGAACCTGCAGGTGTTCGTGCCCTTGGGCCTGGCCTTGCTCAAGGCCTATGAACATTACGACCCGGCGCAGCCCCAGGAGACGATCGAGCAGACCTGGCAACAGGTGCTGGGAAGCGACGCGGTCAACGACAGCGTGGTGGAGTTCGTCAATGCCGCAGTGCGTCGCGAAGTGGGCCGCGAGGGCACCCTGGACCTGCTCGGCACGCCGATCACGTTTGACCTTGAGCAGGTGCATACCGCCTTCCTGGGCGGACAGATCAACATCACCAAGATCCTCGCCGAATTGTGCGAAGTGATCTTCCACTACCCCTGCGACGTCCTGCTGCTGACCGGCCGCCCCTCGCGCCTGCCAGGCATCCAGGCGTTCATCCGCCAGCGCCTGCCGCTGCCTCCGGGGCGTATCCTGGCCCTGCAGAACTACCGCACCGGCGGCTGGTACCCGTTCCACCGCAACGGCCTGATCGACGACCCGAAGAGCACCGCCTCTGTGGGCGCGATGATCTGCCTGCTGTGCTCCAAGCACAGCGTGCCGAACTTCTACTTCCGCACCGCCGCGCTCAAGCCGTACTCGATCATCAAGCACTTCGGCCAGATCGATAATGCCGGCACCATCAAGCATGGCGATGTGCTCTATCGCGACCTCAAGTCCGACAAAGGCCGCATCGAGCTGCCCATCGTCGGCGAAGGCGAAACCCGTGGCACGCCCTGGCTGGAAATGCGCGGCGACATGCACCTGGGTTACCGGCAGTTGTCCGCCGAGCGCTGGTCGGCCTCGCCGCTCTACACCCTGCGCTTCACGCCCAGGGGCAGCGCCGCGTTCTCCCGTGCCATCGGCAAGAACGGCGAAGCGCCGGTACTGCGCATCCGCTTGGAGGTCGAAGAACCTTCGGACCTGCTGCTCGAGCAAGGGCTGGTCAGCGACAAACTGGTCATCTGCGACCTGCAATCGAACATCCAGGATGCCGATTTCGATTACGACCGGGATCTGGAACTGTCACTCAACACCATGCCGACCATGAGCCTGAGTGACAGCGACTATTGGCTCGACAGCGGGAATGTCAAAGGAAAATGAGCGACCTTACCCCTAAGCAACAGCAACTGATGGGTGCCTGGGGCGCCATTCACAAAGGCGCCGGCCAAGCCTTGGACTGGATCGAGCAGGTGCGCGGCAATGCCGCCAGCGTCGAGGCTGAGGCCGATGGCCTGAGCCTGCGCCTGCGCCAGGCGCGCAACCGGGCCCGTGACTTGCAGCGCGCGGCCTCCACGCCCATGGTGATCGGCTTCTTCGGGCTGTCCCAGGCGGGCAAGTCGTACCTGATCTCGGCCCTGGCCGCGGACCGTTCCGGGCGCCTTGAAACCGACTTCGGCGGCAAGACCCTCGACTTCATCGAGCACGTCAACCCGACAGGGCTCGGCAAGGAGGCTACAGGTCTGGTCACCCGCTTCAGCCGTCGGGCCACGCCGAGCCCTGACGCCGACTACCCTGTCGAGCTGAAGCTGTTCAGCGAAATCGAAGTCGCCAAGATCCTCTCCAACGCCTGGTTCGAAGATTTCGACCAGGAGAAGCTCGACTACAGCTTCACCGACGAAAGCATCCAGGCGCTGCTCAAGGGTTACGAAGGCCGCGAGCACGAGCAGTTGCAACCGGGCGTGACCGGGGACGACGTGGTTGCCTTGTGGGACTACCTCAAAGGCAACTACGAGAAGTCAGTGCGCAAGCTCAACGAGCTGTACTGGCCACGGGTGATCAAGCTGGCGCCACGCCTGAACTACCGCCAGCGGGCCAAGCTGTTCTCGGTGCTTTGGGGCGAGCAACAGGCCCTGACCGATGTCTACGAGCTGCTGGTCGGTGGCCTGCAAAAACTGGGCTTCGCCGATACCGTGCTGGCGCCGCTGAGCGTGCTGGTCAAGGAAGAAAACGGGACCTACACCCAGGCCAACAGCATCATGAACGTGGACATCCTCGGTCGCCTGGGCACCGGTCGTGACATGCAGGTGGACGTGCGTCCGCTGCAAGACGGCCAGCCTCAGGGCCGCGTCGGTCTGACAATCGCCCAGTTGGCCGCGCTGACCACCGAGATGACCTTCCGCCTGATCAACAGCCCCAAGGACCCGGTGGTGGATCAGGTCGATCTGCTCGACTTCCCCGGCTATCGCACCCGGCAAAAGTTGCTGCGCATCGAAGATGCCGCCAGCCCCGATGCCGTCGAAGAGGTCAACCCGGCCTCGAGCCTGATCCTGCGTGGCAAGGTGGCCTACCTGTTCGAGCGCTACACCGATGCCCAGCAGATGAACGCCCTGGTGCTGTGCACCAGCTCGTTCAAGCAGAGCGAGGTGGTCAGCGTCGGCCCTGTGCTGACCCGCTGGATCCACAAGACCCAGGGCGCTACCCCGAAAGAACGCGCCCAGCGAGCCCCCGGCCTGATCTGGGCCCTGACCATGCTCGATGGTTTCATCAGCAACACCCTCAGCCTGAGCGAAGGGCAACTGCCCGAAGGCTGCGAGAACATGATGAAGCTGACCATGATCGAACGCTTCGGCACCCAGGAATGGATGAAGGACTGGTCGGGCGTGCCATTCAACAACACCTACCTGGTGCGCAAGCCACGCCTGGACACCGCGTTCATCGAGCGTGACCACGCCAACGGCGATGAAACCCAGTTCAACGAGCGCCATGCGCCCCGTCTGCAACAACTGCAGCAGTGCTTTGCCGCCAGCCCCTCGGTCGAACGCCACGTCAAAGACCCCGCTACAGCCTGGGGTGCGATGCTCGCGCTCAACGACGGCGGCATCAGTCGCTTCAGCGGCAGTTTCCAAGCGGTCAGTGACATCGACTTCAAGCTCACGCGCATCCAGGAACAACTGGAGCAATGCCGTACCGACTTGCTGGAGCATGGTCTACACGCCTGGCGTGAAGAAGACTTCGAGCAACTGTTGGGCAAAAAGCGCGAAAAGACCCAGTACCTGCTCGACAACCTGGGGGCCGACCCGGACGCCATCAGCGAGCTCATCCATGCCTTGCAACTGCCTGTCGAACAGCTGCGAGAGCTGTACCTGAGCGGCGTGTACGAAATCGACGGCCTGGACGATGAGGCCGTCGCCGAGCCTGAGCAAGCCACCAAGGCGCCTGCCAACAAGGCGCCTGCAATCAGCTTCGGCAACTTGTTCGCCAGCACCGAGGCCGCCCCCGCCGCAGCCCCGGTCAAACCGCTGGCCAAGCGCCTGACGTCCGAACAGCGCTTTGCCCGCGCCGCGCTCAAGTCCTGGATCAAGCACATGCGCGACCTGAGCACGCAGCCTCTGCGCCTGGCGAGCCTGCGCATGACCCGCGAGCTGGTCGAAGCCCTGACCGAGGAACTGGTCAGCGCGGTACGCCGCCCGGCCTTCCTCGAGCAACTGGACGCCGCCGTCATGCAGCGCATCGTCAGCGGCGCCCGTCGCGACCAGATGGTCCAGCGTCAGGTCATGGCCGTGCAGCTGGTGATGCGCGACTTCCTCTGCTGGTTCGGCCTGCTGGGCAAGCCGCTCTCGGCACGCCCCAACAGTCTGCTGGGGGCCAAGGAGCCGGTGTTCAGCTTCTACCGGACCGTTGCCGAAGGCGAATTGCCCAACCTGCCTGAACAGCCCTCGCATCAGGAACAGCGCTTCCTGGTGGACTGGCTGTCGGGCCTGGCCTGGCTGACCCAGGAAAACGCCAAGAACGGCGCCGATCCGGAAATCACCACCGAGCAGCGACGCCAGCTGGCTGTGCTGCTGAACACCTTCGAAGCGAGTTGAGTGCAATGGGTATCAGAGTTGATGTGCTGCCACTGGATGTGAACACGCCAGGCCACGGCCTGCTGCGGATCACCGGCTGGGAGGGTGCGAGCGAAGGGTTGCAGTGCTCCCTGCAGAGCAGCCAGACCCACGACTTCCTGCATGAAGGCAAACGCTGGGGCAATATCGCCCACTGGTTCAGGCTGGACAGCCTGGTCGCCGTCGAAGGCACCGAAGCGATCGAAACCCGCATCGGCCCTGACCTGATCGACCCCTTGCTCGAAGCCAGCGGCACGGCAAACTTCCGCATCGAGGTGAGCCATCCCGAGCAAGGACAGAGCGACATGGGCATGGTGCGGATCAACCCTGCCGTCATCGGCTCGGCGTCCGGAGGGCCTGCACTGGAGCAACCTGTCGCCCCTGTCACGCCACCACCACCTGCAGCACCGGTCGAAGTCGTCGCCCCGCCTGTGGAGACCGTAGAGCCGGTCGTCGAAGCGCCGGCTCCCCAGCCGGAGCCAGCCTCTGCGTCCTATGCCCCGGTGGCACCGGCCCCTGCGAAATCCGGCAATCGCTGGCTGCTGCCGCTGATTCTGCTGATTCTGATCGCCGCGGCCGCTGCAGCGGCCTGGTGGTGGTTCACCCAGCGCCAGCAGCCGGCACCCGTGGAGCCGCCAGCGGCCGAGCAACAGGCTGCACCGGCGGCGGAGCCGGCCAGCGCCGCTGCCGCGCCCTGCACCCTGGAAAGCATGCAAGGCCAGGCAGAATTGGCCTTCGTCCAGAGCTGCATTCAGCAGGCACCGGACAGCGCCAAGCTGCTCGACGTCATCAATACCGCCAAGGCCAACAACCACTGCGGCGTGGCCCAACGCCTGTACGCCAACCGCGCCCAAGGCGGGGACGTGCAGATCGCCATGGCCTATGCCCATGAGTACGACCCCAAGTACCACCAGGCCAGCGAATGCTTCAAGGCACCAGACAACGCCACCGCCGCCTACTGGTACGAAACCATCCTCGGTTTCGATGAGAACAACGCCGAAGCCAAGGCGCGCTTCGAGGAGCTCAAGCCATGAGCCTGCGCGGCCTCGGCGTCGCCCTGCTGGCCTTGAGCCTGAGCCCGGCCCTGCAGGCAGCGGATAAACCGCTGCTGCAGGACGGCAAGAAAACCCTGTTCCAACGCGTGCTGACCACCCCAGGCTGCAAGCTCAGCGATGCCGCCGGTGCGGCGCCCGGCGCTGCGCAGCCAGCCTTCAGCCGTTTCTATGTCTACGAACGCGCCCAAGCTGACGGCCATGAATGGCTGCGGGTCGGTCCCGACACCCAAGGCAAGAGCATCGGCTGGCTGCCCGGCGACTGCACCGTCGCCTGGAAGATGCAGCTGACCCTGGCCTTCACCAACCCGGCCAACCGCGACCGCTTGCTGTTCTTCAAAGAGCGCAGCCAGCTCGAAGGCATCCTCGACGCGCCGGACCCGGTCAGCCAGATCGCCCCGATTCGCGCCAAACTCAAGCACAACACCGAAGCCCCTGGCGTACTGGCCCAGGAGCCTGAGTTCTTTGTCGACATGCAGAAGAACTTCTACCTACTGCCCGTGCTCAGCGGCGAAGAGGTGATGACCGAGGAAGGCTTCCGCACCCGCATCCTCAATGTGGCCTCGGTGAGCAAAGCCCAGGAGCAGGGCGCGCAGACCGCGGGGGCGGCCAGCCCGACGACCAAGACCCAGCTCAAGGCCTTCAGCGCAGCGGTGGTGTTCGTCATCGACTCGACCATTTCCATGGACCCGTACATCGACCGCACCCGTGAGGCGATCAAACGTGTCTACGCGCAGATCGAAAAGGAAAACCTCGGTCAGCAGGTCAAGTTCGGCCTGGTCGCCTACCGCTCCAGCACCAAGGCGGTACCGGGCCTGGAGTACGTCAGCAAGATGTACGCCGACCCCAACACCGTGAAAGACGGCGCCGACTTCCTGTCCAAGGTCGCCGACCTCAAGCAGGCGAAAGTCTCCAGCAGCGCCTTCGACGAAGACGCCTATGCCGGCGTCATGCATGCCGTGGACAAGGTCGACTGGAGCCAGTTCGGCGCGCGCTACGTGGTGCTGATCACCGACGCAGGCGCCATCGATGGCGGCGACAAGCTGTCGAGCACCGGCCTGGGGGCCGAGCAGGTGAAGATCGAGGCAAGCAACCCAGGCGTTGCGCTCTACACCCTGCACCTGAAGACCCCGAGCGGCGCCAAGAACCACAGTGCCGCCGAGGCTCAGTACCGCACCCTGTCGAACTACCCCGGCACCAACACCTCGTTGTACTACCCGGTCAATGCCGGCGACGTGGAGGCCTTCGGCCGCAAGGTCGACAGCCTGGCCGCGGCCATCACCCAGCAGGTCAAATCGGCCTACCTGGGCGAGGACGCCATCGGCAGCGCAACCAACGCCAAGGCCGATCCGGCCGACAAGAAGATGCTCGAAGATGCCGCGCTGATCGGCCACGCCATGCAACTGGCCTACCTGGGCAAGACCACCGGGACCCAGGCACCGCCGGTGTTCCAGGCCTGGATCAGTGACCGCGATCTGATCAAGCAGAACGTACCGACCACCGACGTACGGGTGCTGTTGACCAAGGCCCAGCTCAGCGACCTGAGCGATGTGCTCAAGCAGATCCTCGATGCCGCCAACGAAGGCATGATCTCGCCCAGCGACATGTTCGCCCGGCTGCGCTCGGTGGCCGCGACCATGGGCACCGACCCGAACCAACTCAAGCAAGGCGCGACCACCCGCGTAGCCGACCTGGGCGTACTCGGCGAGTACCTGCAGGACCTGCCCTACCAGAGCGAAGTGCTCAACCTGGACGAAGAAACCTGGAAAGGCTGGGACGGCCTGGCCCAGGAAAAATTCATCCGCAACCTGAGCACCAAACTGCGCCATTACCAACGCTACAACGCCGACGTGGACCGTTGGGTGGCCCTGGCGCCAGGCGCCGACAGTCGCGACAACGTCTACCCGGTGCCACTGGAAATGATGCCCTGACCCACCATGCTCGAAATCAAGGGACTGAGCGTGGTCCGTGGCGACGGACCACAATCGCACCGGGTACACCTGGACGAACTGCACCTGCGCCCAGGCGAAGTGCGAGCGATCACTGGCGAAAGCGGCTGTGGCAAGAGCACCCTGCTCGAAGCCATCGGCCTGCTGCTCAAGCCTGAGCGGCTGACGCACTACCGCCTGGGGCCGCAACGAGAGGATGTCGCCCGACTGCTGGCCGAAGACCGGGAGCCTGCGCTGGCCGCCCTGCGCTCGCGGGCGCTGGGTTTCGTCCTGCAGAACGGCGGCCTGCTGCCGTTTCTGAGCGTGCGCGAGAACATCCTCCTGCCCCGGCGCCTGCTGGGCCTTACCGCCCACAGCGCCGCCGTGGACAAAGCCATCGCCGCCCTGCGTCTGGAGCCCTTGCTGGGCAAGCTGCCCCAGGCCTTGTCCATCGGCGAGCGCCAGCGGGTGGCCTGTGTCCGGGCGATCGCCCATGAACCGCGCGTGCTGCTGGCCGACGAACCCACCGCAGCGCTCGACCCGCACAATGCCCAGCGCCTGTTCGAGCTGTTGCTGAACCTGGTGGCCGAGCTGGGTATCGCCGCCCTGGTGGTATCCCACGACTGGGCACTGGTCGAGCGCTTCGGCCTCAAGCGCCTGGGCGCGATCAACGGCGAGGGGGAGACGCGCTTTGAACCCATGGCATGAGCACCTTGGCCTGCTGGTGCGCCTGACCCTGGCCGACCTCTGGCACGACCGTAACGTCTCCCTGTGCATGGCCGCCTCGCTGATGGCGGTGATCGCGCCGTTGCTGTTGCTGTTCGGCCTCAAGCATGGGGTGGTCAGCCAGTTGCAGGACGAGTTGCTGCGTGACCCACGCAACCTTGAAGTGAAGATGCTCAGCAGCGGCCACTACGACCAGGCCTGGCTCGAGCGCCTGCAGCAGCGTCCGGACGTGGGCTTCGCCATCGGCCAGACCCGCTCGCTCAACACCCAGGCCGACCTGCTCGGTGAGCATGGCCGCTTTGCCGACAACGTCGAGGTCATCCCCACCGCAGCCGGCGACCCGCTGCTGGACAGCGGGCTGAGCGCCTTGCAGGGCGACCAGGTGATCCTCAGCGAGCGCGCCGCCCAGCGCCTGGACGCCAAGGTCGGCGGCACGGTCCGCCTGCGCGTGGCCCGGCGCCTGGACGAGGTCAACGAGCGCGGAGAACGCACCCTGCAGGTGCAGGCCATCGTCGACAGCGTGCGCTTCGCCCGGCCAGCGGCATTCGTCAGCCCGCAGCTGCTGCTGGAGCTGGAGCGCTACCGCGATGGCTACCGCGTGGCAACGCTGGGCGCCAGCACCGGGCAAGCGCTGGACGGGGTCAAGATCGGTTACGCCCGCGCCCGCGTCTACGCCAAGGACATCGACAGCGTCGCCCCACTGGAGCGCTGGTTGAATGAGCAGCGCATCGAAACCGCCAGCCGTCTGGCGGAGATCGAAAGCGTGCGGGCCATCAACCATGTGCTGGGGCTGATCTTCGGCGTCATCGCCGGTGCGGCGCTGGTCGGCTGCATCGCCTCGCTGGTCGGGGCCTTCCTGGCCAACATCGATCGCAAGCGCCGCCACCTGGCGGTGCTGCGACTGCTGGGCTTCGGCAGCTGCGCCGTGGCCGGCTACGTCGTGCTGCAAGCACTGGTGCTGAGCCTGGTCGGCTATCTGGGCGGGCTGGGCGGTTACTACACCGGCAGCCTGCTGTTCGACCAATTGCTGCGCACCAGCCAGGCCACTGGCGCCTTCATTTGTCACATCACCGTCTGGCATGGCCTGGTGGCCTTGCTGCTCGCCTTCCTGGTCGCCGGCCTGGTCGCCTTGATCGGTGCCTTGCGGGCAATACGGATTCAACCTGCGGAGAGTCTGCGTGAACTCTAAAGCCTGCCGCCTGCTCCTGGCGCCACTGGGTCTCGGCTTCCTGCTGCAAGCGTCTGCGGCAACCTGGGACGAGAAGTTCTACAACCCGATGGCCGAGGCCGACGACGTGGTCCTGCCCATGCCCTGCGACGGCGCCATGGTGTTTCGCAAGGTGCTGATCCCTGTGGCCGGGCCGCTGGACGATTACCCGATCAACATCGGCCAGGACAGTGCCGAATGGGGTTACGTGGAGCAGACCCGCCCTGCGTTCATCGCCGGCAGCTTCACCAGCGCCAAGGGCGAAAAGTCGCGCTACTACCTGCTGGCCAAGTACGAGATGACCCAACTGCAGTATCGCGCCCTGATGGACGAAACCTGCCCGACGCCTTCGAACAAGCAGCGCCTGCCAATCGTCTCGGTCAGTTGGCTCGACGCCCTGCAGGCCGCCGACAAATACAACCGCTGGTTGCGGGCCAACGCCGCCGACAAGCTGCCCCGTGAAGACGGCGCGCTGGGCTTCCTGCGCCTGCCCACCGAGGTAGAGTGGGAGTTTGCCGCCCGTGGTGGGTTGCAGGTCAGCACTGCCGAGTTTCGCGACAATCGCTACCCCATGGCCGAAGGCCTGAACGCCTACGAATGGTTCGCCGGGGCACAATCGGCCAACGGCCAGTTGCAACTGAGCGGCCTGCTCAAGCCCAACCCCCTGGGCCTGCACGACATGCTCGGCAATGCCAGCGAGATGATGTTCGAGCCCTTCCGCCTGAACAAGCTCGACCGCCAGCACGGTCAGGCCGGTGGTTTCGTGGTCCGCGGCGGCAACTACCTGACCAGCGAGGGCGAACTGCGCACCGCCCTGCGCCAAGAGGAGCCTTACTACAACGCCGAAGGCCCGGTGGCGAAAAAGACCAACGGCCTGCGCCTGGCCCTGGTCTCGCCGACCCTGACCTCGCGCGACCGGGTCAAGAACATCGAGAAGAGCTGGGCATCCCTGGGCAGTGACCAGCCGGCGCCCCAAAGCAAGGACAAAGGCACGGTCAAGGCGCTTGAAGAACTGGCCTCCGGTGTCGAGGACCAGGCGCTCAAGAACCAGCTCAAGAACGTCGAGAACCAACTGCGCGCCAGCAACCAGCAACAGCAGGAAGCCCGCGACCAGGCGATCCGCGCCAGCCTCAACCTGGGCGCCTTCCTCTGCACCAAGATGCTCGACGATGGCCAGTACCTGGACTTCTTGCAGAAGAACTACGCCAGCAACTGCAAGGCCGGCGAAGAAGACCCTACCTGCGGCATGCGCAAGACCAAGCTCGACGAACAGAGCGCGCGCCTGCACAAGCTCAGCCGCTACTACGCAAGTTCGCTGGTCGAGTCCGGCTCGCTGTATGGCCAGGACCTGTTGCAGGCACAGGTTCCTGTGCTCGAAGGGGTGCTGACAGCCAACAAGAACCTCAAGGAACTGACGCCCTACCTGCGTACCCACTGGGCCAACCAGGTGTCATTCCTCAAGACCCAGAAAATCGATACCACCGCATGGCTCGACAGCTGCAAAGCCGTGGCGCACTGACAACAACACCGCAAGGAATCGAAACCGTGAAGCACAACAAACCCGGAAGAATCAGCCAGTGGATCTGCCTGGCCCTGGCCGCCACCCTCGTCCTGACCGGCTGCGCCAGCACTGGCAGCTCCATGCTCGGCGGCAACGGCGGCACCGCTGACCCGCGCTTGAGCGCAGGCAATGACGCCAAGTTCTTCAGCACCTCCGGCTACCAGGCCTGCGCCGTGGCCGCCGGTGCCGGTGTCTTGGCCTGTGCCCTGTCGAACTCCGGCAACAAAGCCGCCTGCGCGGTGGTCGCCGGCCTTGCCGCCTGCGGTGTGGCCATGGGCGCCAACTACTACCTGGACCAACGCCGTAGCCAGTACGCCGACACGACCCAACGCCTGAACGTCATGACCACCGACGTACAGAACAAGACTGCCCAGGTCGCCGAACGTACCAACACGCTGCAACGGGTCATCGCCGATGACAAGGCACAGATCGCGGCCATCCAGAAGGACATACAGAGCAAGACCGTCAACAAGGCCAAGGCCCAGCAGGACATCGCCAACATCGACCAGAACATCACCCGGATGCGCAAAGACGTGACCAACATGAAGGCGACGGTCAGCGAATTCGAAAAAGTGGCCCAACTCGAACGCCAGAACGGCGCCAACCCCGAGGAAGTCCAGAAGGTCGAGGCGGAGATCGCCAAGATGAACGCCAAGGTCGCCTCGCTGCAGCAAGAGGTCGATGGCCTCTACAACCAGCGTTCGGCCATCACCCTGGGTTGAGGACGGGCCTATGTTCGTACGTCACTGCCTATGCCTGCTGCTGCTCGCCGGCCTGACCGGCTGCGCCACCACCGCGTCCCAGTGCAAGGCCTCCGACAGCAGCGCCAGCCTGATTGGCAAGCTCAACTGCGACTATGGCGGCGGCTACGCCGATGAAGTGCGCAGCAGCGAACAGGACTTGCGCGCGGCCCAGGAGCAGAACCGCCAGTTCAACCAAGTGTATGACCAGCTCAGTGCCCTGCAGGCCTCCACTCGCCAGGACCTGCAAACCCAGCGCCGTCAGCAGGCGAGCCTGGAGCAATCGCTCAATGGCCTGCTCGCCACACTCAAGAAGCGCCACGCCAACAAGGCCGACGTGCAACAACAGATCGCCGGGCTCGAGCAACGTCTCAAGGCCGGCCAGGCGGCGCCGGCGAGCAATGCCAGCAGTGCCCAGGTCGAAGCCCGCAAGCAGGAGCTCAAGGCGCTGCAGCAGCAGGTCAGCCGCCTGCAACTGAGCCTGGGTTACGAGTAAGTCCCCCGGCAGCTTCGGCTGCCGGCTTTTTTCAGGATACCGACATGCAGCGGGTCACCCGTGACACCAGCCCGGCCCAGGATGACCCGAAGCCGCTAGAACACGCCATGGCGATCATCGTCAGGCATTTCCCTCCCAGCATCGCGCACCTGTTCGCGACCCCACGCACCGGCCAGGGCGGCGTACGTGAATGGTGGTCGGAACTGGAGGGACAGCCCCGCCGTTTCCATGAACTCGATGCCGACCAGCAACAGGCATTGCTGGCGCTGTACGAACAGCGCCAGGACGCCGTGCGCCAGTTGATCGGCGAACTGCAGGGGCGCGGCCAGCACGAAGAGGCCACGGTCCTGCAGCGCCTGATCGGGCCCGCGAATATGGACAACCTCTACAGCATCAACGGCTACCCGCTGGTGGTCCGTTGGGGTCAACCGGTTCCCCCTTCCGCCACAGCCCCCGTGCCGCCACCGCCGCCACCTGCGCCCGTGCCGGTGCGCCGGCGCTGGATATGGCTGCCATGGTTCCTGCTGCCGTTGCTAGGTTTGCTGCTCCTGGCACTGGCCCTGTGGTTCGGCTGGCCCTACCTGCAGCGCTGGTTGGATACCCGGTCCGTGCAGCAGCCATACGCCTGCGTCAAGGACGCCCAGGTGCAGCCACCGGAATTCGCTGTAGTGCTCGACACGTCAGGCTCTATGCGCCTGAGCGTCGAAGCCACGGCTGAAGACGAGCAATGGTTCTTCCAGTACATCAACGATCTGGCCGTCGACCCGCAGCGCTTGGCGCAGATCACCCGCGCACCGGTGCGCATGGACGTCGCCAAGGCCAGCCTGACGCACCTGATCGAGGACCTGCACCCGGCCATCGACATGCGCGTGGTGACCTTCGATGGCTGTCGCGCGCCCTTGGACCATGGCGTGTTCACCCCTGCCCAGCGTCCAGCACTGATCCAAGGCATCCAGGCCCTGGAGCCCAACGATGGCACTGCGCTTAGCGCCAGCCTCGATGTCGCGGCCCGGGCCATGGACGGACGCACCCGCGACGGCATGATCGTGATGTTCGTCGATGGCCCCGACGGCTGCGGCCAGAACGCCTGCGCGGTGGCCGAGCGGATCGCCCGCGAGCAACCTAGGCTGCGGGTCAACCTGATCAACATCAGCAATAACAGCCAGGCCAACTGCATCGCCGAGCGCACCGGTGGCCGGGTCTATTCGGCCGACAACGCCTCGCAAATGGCCGCTGCGCTCAAGCAGGCCAGCGAGGAGGTTTCCGGTTCGGCCAATTGTGATTAGGACATTCCATGCAACGGGTACTCCGAGACACCCACGCCAGCCAACACGCCGCCACCGCCCTGGAACAGACGGTGGCGCTAATTCGCCAGCACTTTCCACCGAGCATCGCGCACCTGTACGCCATTCCGCGGCAAGGACGTGATGGCGTACTGGAGTGGTGGTCGGAACTTGCCGGACAGCCCCACCTGTTCGACACCCTCGGCCGCGGCCAGCAAACGGCCCTGCTCAAACGCTACGAGCAACGCCAGGCCGCCGTCGAGCAACTGGCTCAGGAGCTTGAGCGGCGTGGCCAGGCAAGCGCTTCGGCGGCGCTGCGCACGCTGATCGGCCCTCCTGATCTGAACAACCTTTACAGCATCAACGACGAGCCGCTGGTGATTCGTTGGGGGCAAGTGGCGCTTGTGGCTTCTCCACCACCGCCTGCGCCGCCACCTGTAACTGAACCGCTACCGGCAAAGCCCACGCCGGCTCCGGTGACAAAAGTAATCGCCGTGGAACGCAGGCCCCTGCGGCTGTGGCCCGGGCTGCTGCTCGGCCTGCTGCTGGCCCTGCTCTATGGCCTCTACCTCAGCTGGCCAGACCTCTACCAGCGTTGGCAGGCCTACCGCCAGACAGCCCAGGTTTGCACACCCGGGGATACCTTCGAGCCGTCCGAATTCGTCGTGGTGCTGGACACGTCCGGCTCTATGGACACCCGCATCCGCGTCAAGCGCGAAATTGACCCGTGGTACATGAGCCTGCTGGCGAAGATCCCGATCGTCGAGGAACTCCTGCCCAGCAGCGCCCCCGAGCGGGTCACCCGCATGGACATGGCGAAAACCTCGCTGACATCGGTGATCGAGAACCTGGACAACAGCGTGGCCATGCGCCTGGTGACGTTCGAGGGCTGTGGCCGACCGCTCGACCACGGCGTGTTCGGCCAGCGCCAGCGCGCCGTGCTGATCGACAAGGTCGCGGCACTCAAGGCCCGAGGTGGCACCGCCCTGGGGGACAGCCTGGGCGCCGCCGCCTTGACAATGAATGGCCGGGATCGAGATGGCGTGATCGTCATGTTCGTGGACGGTCGCGACAGTTGCGGCACCAGTGTGTGCGAAGTGTCCGAACAGATCGCCCAACGCCAGCCGCGCCTGCGCATCAACGTGGTCAACATCAGTGCGGCCACCGGCTCCAACTGCGCGGCCAGCAATACCGGCGGTCGCGTTTATACCGCCAATGACGCTGCCGCAGTGGCAGAGGCGCTCAAGCAGGCCAGCCGGGAGGTGAGTGCGGGGGGTTGTTCCTGACGCCCATGACGTTTTTCAATCGAGTCCATGCCGTTTCCTGCATTGCCGTGCAGGCTGCCCTGCCGGATGCTTTAGTTACTCCGACACATCGGTTTTCACCCCGCAGAGGCCCGTATGAAGAACGTCGAACAAATCCTCAAGACCAAGTCCCAGCATCAGACCGTCTACACCATCGGCCCTGACGACTCGGTGCTCGACGCCTTGAAGCTGCTGGCGGAGAAGAACGTCGGTGCCTTGCCGGTGGTGGAAAAAAACCAAGTGGTGGGGATCGTCAGCGAGCGCGACTACGCCCGCAAGCTGGTGCTCAAGGGGCGCTCATCGGCGGCGACGCCAGTACGCGAAATCATGAGTGCACCGGTGGTCACGGTCGAGCCCAGGCAGAGCCTGGAGTACTGCATGAACCTGATGACCGACAGGCACCTGCGCCACTTGCCGGTGGTGAGCAACGGCAAGTTGCTCGGCCTGCTGTCGATCGGCGACCTGGTCAAGGAAACCATCGCCGAACAGGCCAATCTGATCATGCAGTTGGAGCAGTACATCCGCGGTGATTGATACCCGCTGAGTCGCCGCACTCGTCCGTTCGGTTCTTAGGGCTGCCGTGCGTCCCGTCGCAGCGGCCCCATGCCCTTGGCTCCTGGACTCTAGTGGTATGCGCGCTCCAACTCGTCCAACTGGTGGTCGAAGCTGCGCAGGCGCGCTGACCAGGTGTACACCAGCACCTCGAGGTCGCGATTGAGCACTGCGGTATTGCCGCCATCACGGCCCTGGGGGTCGCACAGGTCCAGTTGATAGCGCTCGCGCGCCATGGCCGTGGCTACGCTGGAAAGGTCGCGGGCGTTGGCCAGCCAGCGGTGTTGATGGTCACGGATCTCGCGGTCCAGCTCCCGGCACTGACGCTTGAGCGCGTCCAGACTCTGCTCCAGGGGTGTGCCCTTGAGCTCACCCATGACCTCCTCGAAGGTCCGCCCAGAATGCCAGTAGCTTCCCCAGAAATAGCGATCGAAAACCGTCTCGACCCGACGCAGGGCGACCTTGGTGTTCCAGATGGTCACCAGCGTATGCCCCTGGATCACCTCGCGCTTGTTCAGGCGCAACTGCTGCCAGGCGATCCAGGCCAGTGCGCAGAGCGCCACCGCCGCCGTGATGGCGGCGGCGGCATACATGAACTGCAGCGCGTGGTCCATGGAGTGGACGTGGCGGATGCCGTAGAAATAACCGGCCGTCAGCGTGCCCAGGATCGTCACGGAGCACCAGAAACCTGATGCGTAGGGATCTTTCATCGCGCTATCCCCTGTTGTTTTACCTGAGCATAGCAACGGTCAATTCACCCATCAGGTGCCACTCGGCGCTTTATTTGCGGGGGCGACGCAAGGCCTCGTTGAGTTGATCGAACGGCACGGCCCAATCGGCGTCCTCTATCACGCTCTCCTTGAGAAAGGCCCGCTGGGACTCGGTCCAGAACGGCGCATCCACCAGCTTGATCTCGTTCTTGAGTGGTGAATGCGTGGTGATGAACTTGTCGATGCTCTCGGCATCGTCCGCCAGCCCCAGCTGCTTGAACAGTTCGGCGAACGGATGGTTCGGTGCTTCCATGGTGCCTCCTCGGGCCGGGCGGCCATCCACGACGCCGGCCCGGCAGTGGGTTGATGATCATCAGCACAGTTCGCGCACTTCGGCGCGCGGAACCAGCTTCAGGTATTGCTCCATGCTCATGTGGATCAGGTGATCGTGATCCCCCGCCTCCAGGTAGACATCACCCTGGCGGGTAAGGCTCGGGTCGAGCAGCATTTTTATGTCATAGGCATCGCCCAGTGCTGGCACGGCACCGCGCTCGCAGTCGCCGAACAGGCTCGGCAGGCCACTTTCTCGGGTCAGTTGCCAGGCACCGGACATGCGCACTTTGCTCATGTCCAGATGGCGGTTGGCCGGTAGCACGGCCATGATGTAGTTGCCATGCCGGTCATCGAGCATCACCGACTTGGCGACCCGCTCGGCAGGTACGCCGGCCGTGCGCGCCGACTCAAGGCTCGTGGCCGAGTGAGGATGGGGAATGATGTCGTAGTCGCAGTTGGCCTTGTCCAGGCGCTGCTGCAAGGTTTTGGCCATACGCATGATGCACCTCCGGTTTACCCCCATCTAGGAAGTTTAGGCCCAGGTCCGGCGGCTACGACTAAACTTCGGTGACAGGCCCGGACAAGGTGACGACAGGTGATCGCTCGCGGCTGGCGCTGGCTGCTGCTGATGCTCGTGCTCGGCATGGTTCCGAGTGGCCTGGCAGTGCCCGGTGCCAGCGTCTGGTTGCTGGATGTCGATGATGCTATCGGCCCGGCCACTGCCGACTACCTGGTACGCGGCCTGGAACAGGCACAGGCGCAAAACGCGCAACTGGTGGTGATCCGCTTGGACACGCCCGGCGGGCTGGACAGCGCCATGCGCCAGATCATCAAGGCGATTCTCGCAAGCCCCGTGCCCGTGGCCAGCTTCGTCGCCCCCAGCGGCGCCCGGGCAGCCAGCGCCGGCACTTATATCCTCTATGCCAGCCACGTGGCCGCCATGGCGCCAGGCACCAACCTGGGCGCCGCCACGCCGGTGCAGATCGGGGCGGCACCACCGGGCAAGCCTGAGCCCAACGCGCCACACGAAGACGACACCCTGGCGCGCAAGCAGGTCAATGATGCCGCCGCTTACATCCGTGGCCTGGCCCTGTTGCGCGGGCGCAACGCCGAGTGGGCAGAGAAGGCCGTGCGCGAGGCAGTCAGCCTGTCGGCCAGCGAGGCGGTGCGCATCAAAGTCATCGACCAGGTGGCCAACGACCTCCCGGACCTGTTGAAGCAACTGGATGGCAAGCCCCTCATCGCTGCCGGCCAGCCGCGCCAATTGCAGACTGCCGGCGCCGCCATCGTCGAGCACCTGCCGGACTGGCGCACCCGTCTGCTGGCGGTGATCACCAATCCCAGCGTGGCGCTCATCCTGATCATGATCGGGATCTATGGCTTGCTGTTCGAGTTCATGAACCCGGGCTCCGGCGTTGGCGGTGTGATCGGTGGCATCTGCCTGTTGCTGGCCCTGTACGCGATGCAGTTGCTGCCGGTGAGCTATGCGGGTGTGGCGCTGATCCTGCTGGGCGTGACCTTCATGATCGCCGAGGCGTTCTTGCCGAGCTTCGGTGTGGTCGGCTTCGGCGGCATTGTCGCGTTCGTGGTCGGCGCGGTGATCCTCATGGACACCGACGCGCCGGGCTTCGGCATTCCCTTGGGGCTGATCGTCGCCTTGGCGGCGGTCTCGGCACTGCTGCTCGGTGGCGTGCTGGGCATGGCCATCAAGGCCAGGCGACGCGCCTTGGTCAGTGGCGATGCCGGGCTGGTGGGCAGCCTGGTCACGGTGACCCAGGTGATGGCGGACAACCCGTTCTGCGGCTCGGTACAGGCCCAGGGCGAACAATGGCAAGTCCAGTGCGCGACCCCGTTGCAGCCTGGGCAACATGTGCGCGTGACGGCCCGCCATGGCGTGATGCTGGAGGTCAGTGCCACCGCACCCGCCGCGCAAGGAGAGTGAAGATGTTCGTTCAATTCGGTTTTGGCGCCTTGCTGGCGGTCATCGGCCTGCTGTTGCTGTCGGCCCTGCGCATCCTGCGCGAGTACGAGCGGGGCGTGGTGTTCCAGCTGGGACGCTTCTGGCAGGTCAAAGGACCGGGCTTGATCATCCTGATCCCGGGGATCCAGCAGATGGTGCGGGTCGATCTGCGCACCGTGGTACTCGACGTGCCGCCCCAGGACGTGATCACCCGCGACAACGTCTCGGTCAAGGTCAATGCCGTGTTGTACTTTCGCGTGCTCGACCCGCAGAAGGCGATCATCCAGGTGGAGGACTTTCTCAGCGCCACCAGCCAGCTGGCCCAGACCACCCTGCGCGCGGTACTCGGCAAGCATGAGCTGGACGAACTGCTGGCCGAACGCGAGCAGCTCAACTTGGACATCCGCCAAGTGCTCGACGCCCAGACCGATGCGTGGGGCATCAAGGTGGCCAACGTCGAGATCAAGCACGTTGACCTCAATGAATCGATGGTCCGCGCCATCGCCCGTCAGGCCGAAGCCGAGCGTGAACGGCGGGCCAAGGTGATCCACGCCGAAGGTGAACTGCAGGCCTCGGAGAAGCTGATGCAGGCGGCGCAGATGCTAAGCAAGGAGCCAGGAGCGATGCAGTTGCGCTACATGCAGACGCTGGGGGCAATTGCCGGGGACAAGAGCTCGACCATCGTGTTTCCGCTGCCGGTGGACTTGCTCAAGGGGTTGGTCGATAAACCGCGTTGATCCTCGCTGCAGCCCTCACAAGCTCGACCCCGAGCCTGTGGGGGCTGCAAACGGTTCAGACCGGCGCGCGGCGCAAGGTCGCCAGAAACGCCGCCGCACCGATGAACAAGCCGGCAAACGTGCGGTTCATACGCTTTTGCTGCTTGGGCGTGCGCAGCAACCGCAATACGCGGGCCGCCAAGCCCGTGTAGCCGGCCATGACCAGCATGTCCACGGTGATCATGGTGGCGGTGATGGCCAGGTACTGGGGCACCAGCGGCGCATGCGGATTGATGAACTGCGGCAGCACCGCGAGCATGAACACCAGTGCCTTGGGGTTGCTGACGTTGACCAGGAAACCGCGGAACACCAGACTCATCGGCTTGCCGATAGGCCGCACGCCCGAAGTGTCATTCATGTCCATGGGCAAGGCGCGCCACTGTTTGTAGGCCAGGTACACCAGGTAGGCGACGCCGAACCATTTGATGAGCTGGAAGGCGGTGGCCGAGGCGGCAAGGATGGCGCCCACACCGGCCGCGATCACGGCGATCTGCACGATCAGGCCCAGTTGCAGGCCTAGGGCATTCCAGTAGCCACGCCAGAACCCGTACTGCAGGCCACTGGACATCGAGGCGATCGCCCCGGCACCCGGCGACAGGCTGATCACCCAGCACGCGGCAAAGAAGGCCAACCAGGTTTCCATCGACATCGCACACCTCGCTCGGACATATGTTGCAAAACGTTAAGCTAAGGCGTTGGTGAAAAAATCACCAGCGATTTTTCGGGGTTGCTGTCATGCAGGTGCTGGCTTGTTCGCGGGCAAGCCCGCCTCTACCGAGGTCATCCTGGGGCCTATTCGCGGGTACAGCCGCATTATTGGAGCACCGGTAAACCCTGTGGGAGCGGGTTTAGCCGCGAAGAAATCAACACCGTCAACGGGTCAATCCGCCTCGACCGGCTCGCCCTTCGACACCGTAGCCACTTCGGTCCCCCGCCAACGGCGCACGGCTTTCTGGAAGAACTGACTGTTCGGCACCTGCACCAGCGCCCCGCCCGCCTCGGGCGTTTCCATCAGCGTGGTGTACAGCAGGTTGATGGCGATCACCCGGCCTTTGACCCCCGGCTTGTCGAGGGTGTCCACCAGCTCGACCACATCACCGATACGAAATGGCCCGACGGTGAAGATCAGCACCGCGCACAGCAAGTTGGAGAGCACGCTCCAGATGGCGAAGAACGCCACCGCCGCCACCGCGACGAAGCCTGACAGCGCCGTCCACAGTACCGTGGCCGAAACGCCCAGGCGCTCGAGCACGAACAACAGCGCACTGCCCATGATCAGCCAGCGAAGACCACCACGCACCGGCACCAGCAGCTCGGGTGGCAGCGGATAGCGGTTACCCAGCCGACTCAGCCCACGTGCGATCACACGCTGCAAGATGAACGCGGCGATCAGGATCAGCAGGATCTGCAGCCCAAGCCAGAACGCGTCCATCCATTGCCCTGGCAGCAGCGAGCGCAGTTCCTCCATCAGGACAACGCCTCCAGCTCGGCCTGCATGGCCTCGAGGGTTTCCAGCGCTTCCATCCAGGCTTCTTCCAGCTCGCCCTCACGCTGCTTGAGCTTGGTCTGACGAGCCAACAGGTCACGCAGTTCGTCCTTGCGGGACGCCTCATACAGGCCACCATCACCCAACGCCGTTTCGATCTCGGCCAGTTGCCCATGCACCTGGTTCAGCTCGGTCTCGAGCTTCTCGGCGGCACGCTTGTGCGGGGCAAGTTGCTGACGCAACGCGGCGGCGGCCTGGCGCTGGGCCTTCTTGTCGGTCTTGTCTGGGTTGGCCGGGGCATTGCTGACCGGCGCACTGCGTTGGCGATAGTCGATCAACCACCGGCTGTAGTCGTCCAGGTCACCGTCGAAGGCTTCGACCTTGCCATCGGCCACCAGCAGGAAGTCGTTGGTGGTGCTCTTGAGCAGGTGACGGTCGTGGGAAACCACCACCACCGCGCCACTGAACTCCTGCAGGGCCATGGTCAGGGCCAGGCGCATCTCCAGGTCCAGGTGGTTGGTCGGCTCGTCGAGCAGCAGCAGATTCGGCCGCTCCCAGGCGATCAACGCCAGGGCCAGGCGCGCCTTTTCGCCGCCGGAGAAGTTCACCACCGGCTCGTCGACGCGGTTGCCGTGGAAATCGAACCCGCCGAGGAAGTCGCGCAGGGTCTGCTCACGTTCGGCCGGCGCAATGCGCTGCAAGTGCAGCAGGGGGCTGGCCTTGTCGTCCAAGGAGTCGAGCTGGTGCTGGGCGAAGTAGCCCACCGCCAGGTTCTCACCCCGCACCAGGCGCCCGGCGATGGGTTCGAGCTCACCAGCGAGGTTCTTGATCAGGGTCGACTTGCCGGCGCCGTTGGGGCCCAGCAGGCCGATGCGCGCACCGGGCGCCAGCTGCAGCTTGACCTTCTCCAGGATGGCCTTGTCGCCATAGCCCAGACGGCCTTCGGAAAGGTCCAGCAGCGGGTTGGAGATTTTCTCCGACTCGCGGAAGACGAAGTCGAACGGCGAGTCCACATGGGCGGCAGACAGCTCCTCCATGCGCTCCAGGGCCTTGATCCGGCTCTGCGCCTGACGGGCCTTGGTGGCCTGGGCGCGGAAGCGGGCGATGTACTTTTCCATGTGCGCGCGGCGGGCCTGCTGCTTCTCATAGGCCTGTTGCTGTTGCGCCAGACGCTCGGCACGGGTGCGTTCGAAGGCGCTGTAGCCGCCTTTGTAGAGGTTGAGCTTGCGCTGCTCGACATGCAGCACGTGGTCGACCACAGCGTCCAGGAAGTCGCGGTCGTGGGAAATCAGCAGCAGCGTGCCGGGATAGCCCTTGAGCCAGTCCTCCAGCCAGAGGATGGCGTCCAGGTCCAAGTGGTTGGTGGGCTCGTCGAGCAGCAGCAGATCGGATGGGCACATCAGGGCCTGGGCCAGGTTCAGGCGCATCCGCCAACCGCCGGAGAAGTCGCCGACGCGCCGGTCCATCTGCTCGGTGGTGAAACCCAGACCTGCCAGCAGCTTACGCGCGCGCGCATCGGCGGTGTAACCGTCGGCGCTGTCGAGCTCACTGTGCAGGCGCGCCACGGCGGTGCCATCGTGGGCCGCCTCGGCGACAGCCAGGTCAGCCTGGATCTTGCGCAGGCGCACGTCGCCGTCGAGCACATAGTCCACCGCCAGGCGATCGAGGGTGTCGACCTCCTGGCGCATGTGGGCGATGCGCCAATCGCCAGGCAGTTGGCAGTCGCCGGCATCGGGCGACAGCTCACCGCGCAGCAAGGCGAACAGGCTGGATTTTCCGGCACCGTTGGCGCCGATCAGGCCGGCCTTGTGACCGGCGTGCAGGGTCATCTCGGCGCCTTCTAGCAAGCGCTGCGGACCACGCTGTAAAGTGAGATTCGATAGTCTGATCATGATGGTCGCGGAGTCTATCAGCTTCCCTTCTGGGCACACAGGCCACCTTGACCACTGGCGAGTCCGAACATGCAGAACGAATTGTGGAATCACGCCCTGGCGCTGTATCGACAGCCCGGGGTCGAAGCGGCCTGCCTTGCACTGCAAGGGGCAGGCGCGGATGTCTGTCTGCTGCTTTGCGGGACTTGGCTGCAGGCCCGCCGTGTCGCACCCGATGCGCTGCGCGCGGCTGCGCTACAGGCCATTGCCGGCCCATGGCAGCAACAGGTCGTGGTGCCCCTGCGCGTGGTGCGCCAACAATGGCGCGAAGCTGCGCAAGGCGATGCGCAGTTGGCGTCGCTGCGGGAGCAGGTGAAGGGATTGGAGCTGGAAGCGGAGCGCACCTTGCTGGCGCGCCTGCAGGCGTGTGCGGGGCAATGGCCTGCGGACCCGAGCAGCCCGCCAGACGACTGGCTGCAATGGCTGGTACCCGAGCAAGCCCGTGACCACGACGCGCTGCATCAACTGCGCGCCGTGGCCAATGGGCTTCAGGAGGCCGACGGCGCCGACTGAGCCGGGGTGCTGGCCGGTGCCGGCGACGCGGCGGCAGGCGCTGCCGAGTTGGTCGCTGGCGCAGGGCTGCTGGTCACCGGTGCGGCAGGCTTGGCTTCTGCTGGCTTGCTGGTGGCAGGCTTGGCCGCAGCTGGTTTGGCCGGGGCCTTGCGCGCAGCAGGCTTGGCAGCCGTGGTCTTGGTTGCGGCCGGTTTGGCGGTAGTCGCCTTGGCTGCGGCCGGTTTGGCTACGGCGGGCTTGGCTGCGGCGGGCTTGGCGGCTGCAGGTTTGCCGGTAGCCGGTTTGGTCGCTGCGGCTTTGGCAGCCGGCTTGGCGGCGGCTGTCTTGGCGGTGGCCTTGGCAGCGGCTGGTTTTGCGGCCGGTTTGGCAGCGGCGGTACGGGCGGCAGCCGGCTTGGCGGCAGCTTTGGCCGGAGCCTTGGCTGCAGGCTTGGCAGCGGCTTTCACCGAAGCCTTGGCCGCCGGTTTGGCAGCGGCTTTCACCGGAGCCTTGGCAGCTGCGGTCTTGGCAGCGGTAGGTTTGGCAGCGGCAGTCTTGGCGGCTGGTTTTGCCGTCGCCTTGGCAGCCGGACGGGCAACGGCTTTGGTCGCTGCCGGCTTGGCAGGTGCCTTGGCGGCCGACGCGCGCTGGTCGAGCGCCTTGCTGGCGGCCTCGCGCACTTTGCCAACACCCTGGGCAAGTTTCAGGCTTTCCTGGGCGTCACGTTTAAGTTGCTGGATATAAGTGCGAGTCTGCGCTTGACGCTCCTTGAGCGAGTCGAGCAGGTCCTCAAGTTCAGCGGATACTTTATGCGCCTTGTTCTGAGCCTTGGCTTTACCGGCCTTGGCGGCATCCTGCAACTTCAGGCGTGCGTTGTGTAGTTTTTCCTGGGCTTTGCCGCGCTGTTTTTCCAACTTGGCCAGCAGTTTCTCGGCATCCGCGAGCGCTTGCGAGCAGGCATCTTCCAAATGTTCGAGCAGACTACCCGAAAGTTGCTGGAGCAGGTGCAACGGCGTACTGACTGGCTTCTTCTTGGCCGACATGGTTTACCTCCTGGCTGACGAGATTGCGGCTCATACTATGCTTCTGCTGCTACCGCCGCTAGGGCATGTGGACAGTATTATGAACGCCGCGTTGCATGCCTGGGCAAAGTTGTCATCTTGCAGCTCGGTGCAAGTGTAGTTGCCCAATAAAGTGTTGCTGATATTTACACATCTTTGACCAACAAGGCTGGCATACTTTGCGCTCATCGCAGCAGGAGTTGACCGTGCCTCGTTATCTTGTTCTCGGCCTGTGCCTGGCAGCGCCTTTGGCCTGGGCCAACCCTGAAGCCCCCCCCTCCAACCACGACCTGGCCTACAGCCTCGGCGCCAGCCTGGGTGAACGCCTGCGTGACGAAGTGCCCGGCCTTGAGCTCGACGCTCTGGTCGAAGGCTTGCGCCAGGCCTACCAAGGCCAGCCACTAAAGCTCGACAAGCCGCGCATGCAAGCCATCCTCCAGCAGCACGAAGAACAAGCCAGCGCGGCCGCCGAACAGGCGCAGATCGACAAAAGCCTGGCTGCGGAGAAACGCTTCCTGACCAACGAGCGGGCGCGTGCCGGCGTTCACGAGCTGCCAGAAGGCATCCTCTACAGCGAGCTGGCAAGCGGCACGGGCAACTCCCCCAAGGCCGGTGGCAAGGTCCAGGTACGCTACGTAGGAAAACTGCCGGACGGCTCGGTGTTCGACCAGAACCAGCAGCCCCAATGGTTCAACCTGGACTCGGTGATCGAAGGCTGGCAAGTGGCATTGCCGCACATGAAGGCAGGGGCGAAGTGGCGATTGGTGATCCCATCGGCGCAAGCCTATGGAGCCGAAGGTGCGGGCGACCTGATCGCGCCCTACACTCCCCTGGTCTTCGAAATCGAACTGCTGGCGGTGGCCGACTGACGCCTGCCCTCAGGCCTGCACCGCGCCCTCTTCCTTGTGCGCGTTGTGCAGCACCTCGATCAGGCAGTCCTCGAGTTCGAAGCGCTCGTGCAACAGACTGCCGAGCTCGCCCAGTTTCTTGGAGAAGCGCTCGGGGTCCTTGCACTCGCCCTTCTCGCAATGGTCGTTGAAGGCCAGTGCAATCTGGGTGATGTCGTTGATTCGCGGGTTGATCTGTTCGGCAAGCTGCAGGGCACCCTCGTCACCGAATGCCTTGGCCTCCGTGACCAGTTGCTCACTCACTTCGAAATGCCAGGCCGAAACGTAGTCGACGAGCACCGCGCAGAAATCACGGTTCTTGTCCTTGTCGGCAAAGGCCGGCTTGGCGTCACGCAAGGCGCGGAAGGCCTGGACCAGCTCCGCTCGTTCCTGGAGCCAACGGTCGATCAGCTTGTGAACCCCACCCCAGCGTTCCTGAGCGTTCTGACAACTATCGAGCATGGCGATCTCTTCCCTTCTGGGTAGATGCCGCTGCACCTCGTGCGCTAATACCGCGGCACAAAGGTGACATCAGCAGGACGGCATCGAGCAGTTGTGTTTTCGGTATGCGTGCTGCGAGATTATTCCCGCACGTGCTGGGCTTCAAGGTACGCAGTGGACAAAGTTCATACAAGTGTTTAATACACTGGCAGGACACCGCTGGTCGTACGATCCCGTGACGATTTGCCCTGGATCAACCTTTGCCGAGTTTGCGCATGCGGTAGCCCAGCAACCAGCTCAACGGGAGGGCCGACAAAGACAGGAACGCCAGCAGGCTCCACTCGGGCAAGGTCAGGTCGACGAAGCTCCAGGTCAGCGAGGTGCAGTCGGGGCCGCCCAGTACCAGCATCTTCAACGCCTGGTCCCATGACTGCTCAAGCATCCACACGAATGGCATCTGGCAGGCATCGGCCGTCAGCCCCGCCCCTTGCAGCCAGACATGCCTGGATGCCAGCAGCGCACCACTCAACGAACAACCCAGCGCCAGCACCGCATAGTTGCGCTTGCCGACCACGCCCGGCGAGTGCAACACCGCGCACAAGCACACCCATGCGTACAACCCAAGCAGTAAACGCTGACTGAAGCACAGGGAGCAAGGCACCAGGCCAAGGGTGTTTTCGAGACAGAACGAGGCAAGCAGGACCGCCGCCGAGGCGAAACCGCCAATCAGGAAAAAGGTGCGCAAGCGGGCCGGCAGCATGAGCGAGTAGGTCCCGGATCAAAATGAAGTAGCCCGGAACGGTAGTGGAAAGAGGCGCTTTGTTTCAAGGCGCTACAGGAGAGACAACTCCCTGATTGAAAAAGGAAAGTCTGCAACTTCGAGTAGGAGATTTCCGAAGGGAGTTAGCGTAAATACCGCCAAACTAACAGGAGAAGTTACAGCGCCAGGTACCCACGGCTCGGCGTGGGTACCTGGTTCGGTCAGGCTCGCATGCCTTCGGGCAATGGCAAGGCCAACAGTCGCTCGTCCAACAGGCCCAGCCCCTCCTGGAACAACTGGTTGCTGCGCTCGGTCTCACCCAGCCCGGCCAGCAGCCGGGCCAACTCAGCACAGGCTTCCGGATTGCGCTCCATGCGCAGGCTGCTTTCGAGGTAGTCCCGAGCCTTGCCCCACAGACGGTTCTGCAGGCTCAGACGGCCCAGGGTAAGCAGCAGGCTCGGGTCCTGCGGGTGATCCTTGAGCCAGCCTTCGGCGGTTTGCAACTGTCGGGTCGGATCGTCGCCGCGCACCAGCCCATACAGACGGGCCAGGTGGCTTTCGTATTGACGCTTGAGCGCCGTGCGCAGCACCTGTTCGGCTTCGCCCTGGGCCCCGAGCTGGCGCAGCTGCTCGGCATAGGCCGATACCAATTGCGCCTCCTGGCGCTGGGCAGCCGTAAGCTGTTGCCAGGCCCGCTCCAGAGCTTGGCGGGCAGCCTGGGCATCTTCGCCACGGGTCGCCGCCAGGCCCAGGTTCTGGCCCCAGGCGCGTTGTTCCAGGTCGGCGAGCTCCTTGGCCGGCAGCACCTTGCCTTTGCGCAGCTCCGGCAGCAGGCGGATCAATGCCGACCAGTCACCTTGCTCCAGATGCAGGCGATACAACAGGCGCAGCACCTGGTTGTTGTGGGGGTGACGCTCCTGCATGGCCAGCAGGGTTTCATGGGCACCACCGATGTCGCCGCGGTCCATCTGCAGTTGCGCATGGGTCAGGGCGATAGCCAGCTCGGCCTGGGGCTGACGCTCCAGCGCGCGCTCGAGCAGACTGTCGCTGTCTTCGGCACGGCCCAGCTCGTTGGCCGCTCGGGCCGCGCCAAGGTAGTAGAGCAATGGCTGGCGCTCGGCCTCGGCGGCGCGGTGCAGATGGCGCTGGGCGCTCGCCCAACGGCCTTCGGCAAGGTCCAGTTGCCCCTGCTCGATAGCGATGCGGGTACGGCGGCTGCGATTGCGTCGCGACCAAGGGTTGACCACACCGCTCGAGGTCAGCACCAGACCGATCAAGTAACGCACCAGCCAGAGCACCACGACAATGGCGACCAGCGCCGCCAATGCCGCCCACAGTCCGGACTGGTAGCGGAACCCACCATAGGCGACCAGTACGTAGCCACTGTGCTTGGCGACCGCGATGCCCAATGCCGCGGCTACCACGATCGCCAGCACCGCCAGCAGGTAGACGCGCTTCATGGCTTGCCCCCTTCGGCTTCGGCTGGCAGGTGGCGACGCTGGATGTACGCCTGCACCGCGGCCAGGCTCTCGGACAGGTCAGGAGTGACCACCGAGACCGGCTGTTCGGCCAGTTCGTTGAGGCTGGCGAGCATAGCCTTGCTCTGCGGATTGTCGGCATTGAAATTGGCCAGCAACACGCTGCGGGCATCGTCCAAGGCCTGGGTATAGACCTTCGCTTCGCCGTTGAGCGCCGCCCACTGTGCCTGCTCGATGGTCAGACTCAGCGCCAGGCGCAGTTGATTGAGCGATTGCCCGGACAACAGTGGCCGCACGTTGTCGTCGGCGTTGAACTCGATCTGGAAGTACTTGGAAATCTCTGCCCACCATTGGGACAGGCGGCTGGCGCCATCGCCATCGGCCGTCAGGGCACCCAGGGCATCGGCCTTGGTTTCGAATTCAGGCGATTGTGCGCTGAGCTGCTGGACCAACTCGCGCTGGGCGGCCAGCTTGAGGAACAGACCGGTGCGGTCCGGCTGCTCGGTGCTGTTCAGGGTGGCCAGGCTGCGCGCCAGTTGTTCTCGGGCAGCGAAGGCCCCAGGGTCGCTTTGCTCGCGAAGAATCTCGTCCGCCCCTTCGACCAGAGCCTTGGCGCTGGCGATGTCCTGCAGCGCAGAAAGACGCAGTGTCGCCAGGCGCAGCAAGTGCTCGGCCTCAGCCAGGCGCCATTCCTTGCGGCTCTCGCCCAGAATGGTTTCCAAACGCTGGTTGAGGCGTTGCTGGTCGCCCTGCAATTGCGCCACCAGGCGACGGCGGTCTTCCAGCTCGCTGGCCGCCGGCAGGGTGGCCAGTTGCGCGCTGATCTGCTGCTCGCGTTGTTGCAGCGTCTCGGTGCGCTCGCTCAGGGCCTGCAGGTGCTGACCCTGGCCCTGCTCGCTGCCTTGCAGCTGACGGACCTGCCAGACACCCCAACCACCGACGGCGACCCCAGCCGCGCCGAGCAGCAGAGCCAACGTTGCCAGGCCGTTGCCAGAGCGCTTGGCAGGGATGGCGGAGGTGGATTCCGGCGTATCGGACGCCGTGGGTTGTTCGTTGTTGGACAAGACAGTTTCGCTCACGTATCCATCCTTTGCATGGGGGCGCGTCGCATTGAGCTTAGCGCCTTAGTCGGCAGGTGCAGTACTTCGCTGCACGGCTGCCATCAAGGCCGCGGCACTGGCGCCACGGCAATCCACAATCTGTTGGGCACCCAACGCCCTGGCCTGTTCGGCTACCCGCGGGCTTGGCACGAACAACGGCAGGTGCGCCAGGCGTGGCCAGTCGGCCCCCGCCAACTGCAGCAGGTGCTCCAGCCCCTGCCCACTGCTGACCACCAGGCCGTTCAGGCGTTCCGCCTCGACGCGGCGCAGCAGGGTGCCGGCCGGATACACCGGCAGGTTGCGCCGATACAGTTCCAGATAATCGACACTAGCACCTTGCTCTGCGAGACGCCCGGCCAGCAGTTCGCGACCTCCGACGCCCCGCACGATCAAAACGCGAGGGGTGCCAGCGCGGTTCATAGCCTCGCGCAGGAGCGGTAGCGCGAGCAAGGCCTCGCTGTCGTCGCCTTGCGCCGAATAATCAACTTTCAAGCCCTGCGCCTGCAGCACCTGCGCCGTAGCCGCCCCCACGGTGAACCAACCTTGTCGCGGCGGCTGCAGGCCTGCCTGGCCCAGTTGCTCGAGCAGCAGGCGCGCGGCGGGCTTGCTGACCACAATGATCACCTGGTAACCGTGCAAGTCCGCCAGGTGTTGGCGCTGCCCGGCCTGCAGCGCCACCGGTTCGATGGCCAGCAAGGGCAGGCTGCTGCTGGCGATCCCTGCCTGCGCGAGGCTTTGCGCCAGCGCCTGGCACTCCTCTTCGGGGCGGGTCAGCAGCAGGCGCCAAGGGCTCACGGGTGCCCAGCCTCGCCGTAGACTTCCTTGAGAATGGCCTCGGCCCCCTGGCCCAGCAGATCCTCAGCGACCTGCACGCCCAAGGCCTCGGCCTGGCCACGCGGGGCACGGGCCTCGGCCACCAGCAAGGTGCCGCCGCTGGGCTGGCCGACCAGACCGCGCAGCCACAGTTGCTCACCTTCCAGTACCGCGTAGCAGGCGATCGGCACCTGGCAACCGCCGTTCAGGCGCTTGTTCAGCGCCCGCTCGGCCACCACCCGGTCGGCGGTGTCGGAGTGATGAAGCGGCGCCAGCAAGGCGTGAATCGCCTGGTCCGCACTGCGACATTCGATGCCCACCGCGCCCTGGCCGCCGGCGGGCAGGCTCTCGTCGACGCTGATGGTGGAACTAATGCGGTCTTCGAAACCAAGGCGGATCAGGCCAGCCGCGGCGAGGATGATGGCGTCGTACTCGCCAGCATCGAGCTTGGCCAGGCGGGTGTTGACGTTCCCACGCAGGAAGCGGATCTGCAGGTCTGGGCGGCGCGCCAGCAGCTGGGCCTGGCGACGCAAGCTGGAGGTGCCGACAACGCTGCCGGCCGGCAGCGCATCGAGGCTGGCGAATGTGTTGGAAACGAACGCATCGCGCGGATCCTCGCGCTCGCAGATGCAGTACAGGCCCAGACCTTCAGGGAAGTCCATGGGCACGTCCTTCATCGAATGCACGGCGATATCGGCCTCGTGCTCGAGCAGGGCGGTTTCCAGTTCCTTGACGAACAGCCCCTTGCCGCCAATCTTCGACAGCGGCGAGTCAAGCAGCTTGTCACCACGGCTGACCATGGGTACCAGGGTCACGACCAGGCCAGGATGGGCCTCTTCCAGTCGGGCTTTGACATATTCGGCCTGCCACAGGGCCAGGGCACTTTTACGGGTGGCAATGCGGATTTCACGAGTGGACATGGAACGCCCCGATCCAAGAGAAATGCCGCCGATGATAACAGCTCCGCCAGCGCACCTAGCAGATTCAGGTCATCACCCGGCCCTCCCTGGCCGACATCTGCCGGTTCAGAGCGTCTGCATCATCTTGCGCACACCCGCCACGTGGCGGCGGCTGACCGTCAGCGCATCGCCGTCGAGCCCCTTGAGGAACAGCTGGAAGTGCCCAAGTGGCGTGCGCTGTAGCCGCTCGATACGCTCCCGGGCGACCAGGGCGTTGCGATGGATGCGCACGAAGCGCTCGCCGAACTCGTCCTCCAGGGCTTTGAGCGGCTCGTCCAGCAAGACTTCTCCCGCCTCGTGGCGCAAGGTCACGTACTTGTGGTCGGCGATGAAGTAGATCACCTGGGGCAAGGGAATCAGCTCGATACCCTTGCGGGTTCGCGCACTGATATGGCTGCGCGGGCCGCCGCCTTCATTGGCCGGGCGGGTGAGCGCGGCGAGCTGGGCGCGGTTGGGTTTGTCGGCCTTGCGCAAGGCGTCGCGCAGGGCCTGAGGCTGGATGGGCTTGGTCACATGGCTGAGGGTGCTTTCCCGGAAAGCCTGGCTCCCGTACTCGTCGTCACCGGTACAGAACACCACCGCCGGTGGCGCTTCGCGCTCGCACAGCCGGGCGGCCACCTGGAGGCCATCCAGACCAGGCATGCCGATGTCCAACAGCACCACATCGGGCTTGAGGCTGTCGATCAAGGCCAGGGCCTCTTCGCCGTTGGTGGCACTGGGCTCCAGCACGGTATAGCCCTCCAGCTCGCCAAGCATCCGGGTCAGGCGTTCACGGGCCAGGGGTTCGTCATCAACGATCAGGACATTCATAATTACGCTGGATTCCTGAGTGAGTCTCGCATGGGTATAGCGTAGACAAGGTGTAGGGCGACCGACACGCGGTCACGCTCTAGACCGATGCGACGGCCAAAGATTCACTGGCCCGGCAGATTCGCCGCCAGTCCTCTGTCCAACTGTAGACGGTCCGTGGAACACTGCCGTTCAATCGTTGAATATCCCCCTACACCGATTCACCCTGAGCTTTGCGAGATTTCTCTCGACCAGCGCCCTGCGGCGCGCGCTCCAACCCTGCTATGATCGGCGCCACTTTTTCGTTCACGCCTTCAACGAGTGAATCCATGAGCACCGACAAGACCAATCAGTCCTGGGGCGGCCGCTTCAGTGAGCCCGTCGACGCCTTCGTCGCCCGTTTCACCGCCTCGGTCGATTTCGACAAGCGCCTCTACCGCCACGACATCATGGGTTCGATCGCCCACGCCACCATGCTGGCGCAGGTCGGCGTACTCACCGACGCCGAGCGCGATGCCATCATCGACGGCCTGAAGACCATCCAGGGCGAGATCGAAGCGGGCAGCTTCGACTGGCGCGTCGACCTGGAAGACGTGCACATGAACATCGAGGCACGCCTGACCGACCGCATCGGCATCACCGGCAAGAAGCTGCACACCGGCCGCAGCCGCAACGACCAGGTGGCTACCGACATCCGCCTGTGGCTGCGCGACGAGATCGACCTGATCCTGGCCGAGATCACCCGCCTGCAGCAGGGCCTGCTGGAGCAGGCCGAGCGCGAGGCCGAGACCATCATGCCCGGCTTCACCCACCTGCAGACCGCGCAGCCGGTGACCTTCGGTCATCACCTGCTGGCCTGGTTCGAGATGCTCAGCCGCGACTACGAGCGCCTGGTCGACTGCCGCAAGCGCACCAACCGCATGCCGCTGGGCAGCGCCGCGCTGGCCGGCACCACCTACCCGATCGACCGTGAGCTGACCTGCAAGCTGCTGGGCTTCGAGGCCGTCGCCGGCAATTCGCTGGACGGCGTCTCGGACCGCGACTTCGCTATCGAATTCTGCGCCGCGGCGAGCCTGGCGATGATGCACCTGTCGCGCTTCTCCGAAGAGCTGGTGCTGTGGACCAGCGCGCAGTTCCAGTTCATCGACCTGCCCGACCGCTTCTGCACCGGCAGCTCGATCATGCCGCAAAAGAAGAACCCCGACGTCCCGGAGCTGGTGCGTGGCAAGAGCGGCCGTGTGTTCGGTGCCCTGACCGGCCTGCTAACCCTGATGAAAGGCCAGCCGCTGGCCTACAACAAGGACAACCAGGAAGACAAGGAGCCCCTGTTCGACGCCGCCGATACCCTGCGCGACTCCCTGCGCGCGTTCGCCGACATGATCCCGGCGATCAAGCCCAAGCACGCCATCATGCGTGAAGCGGCCCTGCGCGGCTTCTCCACCGCCACGGACCTCGCCGACTACCTGGTCCGCCGTGGCCTGCCGTTCCGTGACTGCCACGAGATCGTCGGTCACGCGGTGAAGTATGGCGTCGACACCGGCAAGGACCTGGCCGAGATGAGCCTGGACGAACTGCGCCAGTTCAGCGACCAGATCGAGCAGGACGTCTTCGCCGTTCTGACTCTGGAAGGCTCGGTCAATGCGCGCAACCACATTGGCGGCACCGCACCGGCCCAGGTGCGCGCAGCCGTGGCCCGCGGCAAGGCGCTGCTGGCTTCGCGCTAAGCCGCCTCGCGAGGGCTTGCCCTCATTCGGGGTGGTTCGACGCCTCGATGAACCCGCTCCCACTGGGTTGTCATAATGCTTGCGGGGGCGGGTTTGAGGCGTCGAAGCGCCGCGAACACCGGCAAAGTCGGTGTCTGCAGCGCGATGGGCGATGAACCCGCGCCTCATGGCCGCAGAAGGCCACTTCTTCTCTCAGCGCTTGCTGCGAATCATCTCCAGGAACGCCGGCATCGCCGCCTCCTTGTCCGCCACGATCTGCGCCATGTGCGGGTTCGCCCCCAGCTTCTCCAGCAACGCCTTGCCCTGCGGGAACTCCGCCAGGAAATCGACGTTCAGCACCTTCTTGCCCACTGCGCAGGCCAGGTCCACCGAGAAGCAGAACATCAGATCGGCCAGCGTCAACGTTTCGCCCGCCACGTACGGGGCAAACTTGCCGTTGCGCTTGAGCGTGGCAAAACCGGCCAGCAGCTCGGTGCGGGCGCGCTCCTTGATCAGCGGCTCGACGGCCATGCCGAAGAAGGCCTCGGAATAACAGGTTCGCGCCGGCAGCTCGATGTACAGTTCGATTTCCTTGACCAACTCCCGCACCTTGGCTTGGGCGAAAGCATCTGCCGGCAACAGCGGCTTGCCGCCCTGGGTCTGCTCGATGTAATCGAGGATTACTGTGGTTTCGCTGAGGAAACCGTGCTCGGTCTCAAGCACCGGCACCTTGCCTCGGGGGCTGATCGCCAGGGCTTGCGGGGTCTGATTGGGAACGAACAGCACCTCTTCGAATGGCAGGCCTTTTTCCAGCAGGGCCAGTTTGACCATGTTGTAGTAGTTGCTGACCGCGAATCCGTGAAGCTTGAGCATTGTTACAGCCTCCAGGCCGTGTGGGGATGGCCCGGCTTTTATAGACCCATCCCCAGGCTCTGACCAGCATCATCGGCCCTGTCGATGGCCAGGCATCGCCCGCGCAAGCATGGCACACTGTGCATCCCACCCCTGGAGGACTGCCATGAGCGAGCACAGCGACATCGACAACAACGAAGAGGAAGCCTTCGTCGAGGCGACTCTGACCCAAGCCATCGAGAACCAGATCGAAAGCGGCGAGCCGCCGGCGGCCAAGGCCACGTTCAACAAACTGACCCTGGTCGGCTACGAGCGCGAGGACATCCTCAACCTCATGGCCCATGTCCTGGCCATCGAGATCGACGCCATGCTCGACGAGGACCGCCCCTTCAATGGCGAGTGGTACGAGAACGCCCTGCGCGCTCTGCCCGAGCTGCCACCTGAAGCAGATCAAGGCGACGACGACGAAGCGTGACTACACTCCAGGGTCAGGCACCGTTCGACGGTGCCTCCGCCCCTCGTCTGGAAGTCAGGAGTCGCCATGTCCTTCACCCCCGAACTGATCGCTGAACTGGAAGTCCTCGCCCTGTTCAACCTGGATTCCCACCAGGAAGGCATCAAGGTCCACAGCAACGCTGCCCCAGCCTTGGTGGCCGCAGCCCGCCGCCTGTACGACAAGCAACTCACCGACCAGCCCGATGGCGGCTACCTGACCAGCCTGGGGCTGGATGCCGCCCAGAGCGTTCAGCAAGTGCTGACCATCCTCAAGGCCGCGCAGCCAGCCTGAACCTTCTTCCGCCGCTACGTGCAACTCAAATCCGCCCGACACACCTGTCGGGACGGGTTTGGTTGTGAACAAGGCCCATGGTGACGGGGAAATGACGCCAAAAAACCAGTTTTTGCTCATCCGACCCCATTACTCAGGCTAAACTCGCCGGTGCTTCCCCTGGCCCGGTCCTGAGTATGCAATGAATAGCCCCCACGAAATCCGCCCCGACCTCGAGCAAGGCATCGACCGCAAGGAACTGGCGAAATTGCGTGCGCGCTTTCTGCACCTGAACCAAGGCCGCCTGGAGCGCGCGCGGGAAGGGCTTTCCACCCGCCAGCAGCAGGTGCTGACCGCACTACCCCTGCTGTTTCACGTCAACCACCCCGTGCTCCCAGGCTATGTCTCGGGGACGACGCCAGCGGGGGTTTCGGGCTTCGAGCCTGGCCCCGATCTGCTGGCCGAAGCCCAGCGCTTGGCCCGCTCCTTCACCTACAAACCCCGCCACAGCACAGCGCCGCAGCCGATCCACGGGCTGTTCCTGATGGGCAGCCTGGGTACGCTGGCCCAGGCCGAGCAAAGCGACATGGACCTGTGGGTATGTCACGCCCCAGGGTTACAGGAAGACGAACTGGCCGAACTGCAGCGCAAATGCCTGCTTCTGGAAGCCTGGGCCGCCAGCCAGGGCGCCGAGGCGCATTTCTTCCTCATCGAGCCCCAGGGATTCGTCCAGGGCGAGCGCACTGGTGAGCTCAGTTCCGACGACTGCGGAACCACCCAGCATTACCTGCTGCTTGATGAGTTCTACCGCACCGCGATCTGGTTGGCCGGGCGCACACCACTGTGGTGGCTGGTGCCCGTATACGAGGAACACAACTACCGGGTCTACACCCAGACCCTGCTGTCCAAGCGGTTCATCCGCGCCGAAGACGACCTGGATCTCGGTCACCTGGCGCATATCCCGCCCGGAGAATTCGTCGGCGCCGGCTTGTGGCAGTTGTTCAAGGGGATCGACTCGCCCTACAAGTCATTGCTCAAACTGTTGCTCACCGAGGTCTATGCCAGCGAGCACCCCGATGTGCGCTGCCTGAGCCTGGAGTACAAGCAGGCGGTGTTCGCCAACCAGCTGGACCTCGACGCGCTCGATCCCTACGTGATGGTCTACCGGCGCATCGAGCAGTACCTGCAACAACGGGGTGAGTCCACCCGCCTGGAGCTGGTGCGTCGTAGCCTTTACCTGAAAGTGAACAAGAAACTCAGCGAGCTCGGCCGCTCCCGCGCCAGCGGCTGGCAGCGCCAGTTGCTCGCGCGCCTGACCAATGAGTGGGGCTGGGACGAGCGCCAACTGGCCATGCTTGATACCCGTAGCCAATGGAAGGTGCGTCAGGTGGCCACGGAACGCCGTGAGCTGGTGGCCGAGCTCAACCACAGCTATCGCTTCCTCACCCAGTTCGCCCGCGACCAGAGCGCCAGCAGTCGTGCCGACCAGCGCGACCTCAACGTGCTAGGCCGACGCCTGTATGCGGCCTTCGAGCGTCGAGCCGGCAAGATCGAGGTGATCAACCCAGGGATCGCGCCAGACCTGGCCGAAGACACCCTAACCCTGGTCCAATCGCCCAACCGCAAGGAACCGGGCACCACTCACTGGAGCCTGTACAACGGCAACCTGGGCGTACACGAATGGGAGCACTTCAGCCCCCTCAGGCGTTGCCGCGAGCTGCTCGAACTGCTCACCTGGGCCCATCGCAATGGCGTGATCGACAACACCACGCGCCTGGCCCTGCACCCCGGCGACAGCGACCTGACTGACTTTGAGCTGTTCAACTTGCTAGGCAGCTTGCAACAGAGCATCCCACTGCCACTGGAGACGGTCAGCGAGGTCCGCCTGCTGCAACCGAGCGTGGCCGACGAGATCCTGCTGCTGGTCAACGTCGGCATCGATCCGCTGCGTCAGCATCGCGACCTGAACATCCTGATGACCACCGAACGCACCGACTCACTGAGCTACGCCGGCGTGCGCGAAAACCTGGTTTTGACGCTCGACCAGGTCACCCTCAACAGTTGGAACGAGGTACTGGTCCAGCGCTACGACGGCGAACACGCACTGGTGCGCTGCCTGCGCGACTTCCTCAACAGCCTCGGCCAGTGCAATCAACGCCCCCGGCTACGGGTGCGCTGCTTCTGCCGCAATCGCGCCCAGGCCATCGCCCTGCGGGTCGAGGAAATCTTCGACACCGCGCAATTGCTGCTCGAGCAGAAGCTCAATCATCGCTACCTGCTGCAGGTGGCGCAGCACACCCATGTACTGGAGCTGCAGCCTGGACAAGTCACCCTGACCACCCTGCCCGATCATGACGCGGTACTGGGTTGCCTGGGCGAGGAGCGCGGCCAGTACAGCCCTCTGCACCTGGACGCCAATGCCTTGCAGGACCATGACCTGCCCCTGGTGCTGGAACAGGGCCGCCGCGATTGCCTGCAGGTGTTCTATCGCCTGCAGGAAGGGTGGGCCGACCTGTACGTGCTGGATGAATACAACGCACTGTGGCATCAGCGTCTGCCATTACAGGACGAAGCACACCTGTTGCTGCCACTGCAACGCTTCCTGCGCTCGGTCGTAGTGCGACACGATGCGCGGCTGCCGCTGGACAGCCTGCAGCAGGCGTCGCTGGAGATCCTGTATTACCAGCTGCTGCCATCGAGCCCTGGCAAGGCGCGCAGCCTGGAGCCACGTTCGGCACCCCGCGAAGGCGCCGGCCAACCGTACTATGAAGTCCAGGCGATCCTGCAGGCCAGCGCGGCGAACGAGGTGCACATCACGCTCTACTGCAACCAGCAGGAATTCTCCGAGCTGGAGCATGGCGACCAGCTGTACGCCGTGGTCGCTCGGCAGATCCTGGGGCAACGCCGTAGCGCGGGCAACTATCGCTGCTACATCACCGACCTGGACCTCTCAGAACTGCTGGGCGACGA
The DNA here is from genome assembly GCF_051913525.1 of Pseudomonas sp. PKS. NCBI lineage: Bacteria > Pseudomonadati > Pseudomonadota > Gammaproteobacteria > Pseudomonadales > Pseudomonadaceae > Pseudomonas > Pseudomonas sp. PKS. The sequence continues at coordinate 150,160 of NZ_JBEGDO010000002.1, forward strand.
CCAAGGCTCTACCGCGCTTTACCTACGCTACAAAACCGAGCTGGAGCGGGCGCTGAACGATGGCCTGGAGCAGTTGCAGGCGATGCTCGCCCCCTGACGATGAGCAACATTTCCTTCTAAACAGCCAATCCAGCCAACCAGAAGCTGTGCACTCATTCAATGACTGGAGTGCGTTATGAACAAGCAGAACTGGATGGGCAACCTGCCTGAGCTGGGCCGCCTAAGAATTGATCAACTGGTACTGCCGGGTAGCCATGACTCAGGGATGGACAAGGACGCCGACAATATCATCCCCCCACAGGAGGTGACCCAGGACGTTTCGTGCATCGACCAGATCCGCGGCGGCATCCGCGTCCTTGACCTTCGAGTACGTGCCAGCCGTGAATACACACCCGACTCCCCCTACCGCTACAAGCTCTATCACCTGAACACGTCCGGGCGCACGGTACTTGGCGATGTGGTGCTCGAGTTGAATCGCTTCTATGAAGACCCCGCCAACGAACGGGAGATCATCATTCTCGACTTCCATCAATTCGATAACTTCAGCACCCAGGAGCATAAATGGATGCTGGCGATGCTGGAAAAGCACCTCGGCCCGCGAATCATTCCTTACGATTTGCACGGGCTGACCTTGGATCAACTCTGGAATGACCATCCTGGCCAAACTGTAGTGATCGCCTATAACCATATTGCTGGCGGCGACCATTGGGATGGTGTGGAGCAGGTCTGGATCGGTGAGAACACACCGCCTACCGAGGAACTGAAAGCCTTCATGGATGACAAGGCTCAACGCTATAAGCCTGACGGCATACTGCGCTCGATCCAGTGCGCCAAATACAACAAAGTGGTATTCACGCCCGATGATTTCAGTGACAAGATCGATGAATGGTTCGACTCGCAAGACCTGGACAGTTATATCCAGGGCTTCTACATCATCAACACCGATTGGTCGCTGCGCAGCCGCATCGTCGACAACTGCATCCATGCCTGCCAGCTCAGGGCGCAGAGCGCGCCCTGAAATCCACGCGGGGGTCAGAGATCGAAGTCGCCCGCCGCTTCCGGCTGGTACTCGACCGCCAGCAGCTTGAGCTTGAGGGTCTTGCCGCCCGGGGCCGGCCAGTCGATCTGGTCACCGACCGACAGCCCCAGCAGCGCACAACCGATCGGCGCCAGGATCGAGACGTTGCCTTCGGGGCCGGCATCCTTCGGATAGACCAGGGTCAGGTGATAGTCCTTGCCACTGGCTTCCTCGCGGCAGTGCACACGCGAGTTCATGGTCACCACACCGGCCGGGACGTCCTCGTGACCGACCACCTGATCGGCGCGGTCCAGCTCGTCCTGCAGGGCGAGCACACCCGGCGTACTTTCGTCGAGGCTGTCGATCAGGCGCTCGAGACGCTGTACGTCCAATCGGGTGAGGATGAGGGAAGGCTTGGTGCTCATGATCCAGTCAGACTCCTTTTTAACAGGCAGATAAAGCAAAACCCCGCCCAAGGGCGGGGTTTGTGAATGCTTTTGGCGTCATCGACGCAAGCCCGACACTACCACAGCCGGACAAATACTCAAGCCCGGACCGTCAATGGCCGATGTGCTGCCCGCGCAGGGCCTGGGCTTCACGACAGATCTGCCGGCGCCGCTCATCGTCGGCCGAACGCCATTCGCGGATGTGCTCGACATGACGAAAACACCCGGTACAGACCCGGCGCTCGTCCAGCCGGCACACACTGATGCAGGGCGACGGCACCGCCGGGCTGACGTTGCTGTAGAGCGGCTTGGGCGGCCGGGGTTGCTCACTCATGTCAGATCTCGTCGAAGTCCAGCTTCTCGCCGGCCCGCTCCCAGACGATACGCTCGAGCATCTCGCCCAGCAGCTCCTCGCTCTTCTCGCAGACCCACTTGCCGCTCTCTTCGTCGTAGTCGAAGTGGAATCCTCCGGAACGGTCGGCCAGCCACAGCTGGCGCAGCGGCTCCTGGCGGCTGAAGATCAGCTGGCTGCCGCTGTCGAACTTGATGGTGAGCACCCCGGCGGAGTTCTCCATGTCCACGTCCAGGCCGCTCTCATCGAACAGGTCTTCCAGGGCCTGTTGGGTCGCGTCGACCAGATCGTGGAAACGCGCTTCGCTCAAACTCATTGCAGGTACCTCGAAATTGGCTGCTTACGGCAAGCCGGGCAAGATACGGGCGACTTGCCGGGAATGCAAAGCATCAAGCTATAAGCTTCGAGCGGCAATCTGCAAGCTGCAAGCGGCAGGAAAAAAGCTGAGCCTGCGTCGAACCGTATTTCCTTGCCCGTGACGCTTGAAACCTTCGCTTGATCGGGCCGCCAGGCGGACCGGTCCTTGCATAGGCAATCCGGCAGGCGCTCGGTATACTCGGGCGCAATACTGCATATTTCAAAGGATTCGCCAATGAAGCGCCTGATTTCCTCCCTCGCGGCGCTGGTCGCGGTTGCCTGCCTCGTTTCGGCCTGCGGTCAGAAGGGCCCCCTGTACCTGCCTGAAGACGGCAAGGACGGCAAGGAGGCCCGCAAATCGCACCAGCATCAAGCGGCCCAGCCGGCTCAACCGGCCGAGACCGAGACGCTCGAGCCTGCCGAACCCGCCCAGCCAGAGTCGCAGCCCGCGCAGTACTAAGGAAATCCAATGGACGCTTTCAACTACCGCGACGGCGAGCTGTTCGCGGAAGGCGTGGCCCTGTCGGCCATCGCCGAACGTTTCGGCACCCCAACCTACGTGTACTCGCGCGCCCACATCGAGGCCCAGTACCGCAGCTACACCGATGCCCTTCAAGGCACTGAGCACCTGGTCTGCTTCGCGGTCAAGGCCAACTCCAACCTGGGCGTGCTGAACGTCCTGGCGCGCCTGGGCGCAGGCTTCGATATCGTCTCCGGCGGTGAACTGGAGCGTGTCCTGGCCGCTGGCGGACGCGCCGATCGGGTGGTGTTCTCCGGTGTCGGCAAGACCCGTGACGACATGCGCCGCGCGCTGGAAGTCGGCGTGCACTGCTTCAACGTCGAATCCACCGAAGAGCTCGAACGCCTGCAAGTGGTGGCCGCCGAGATGGGCAAGGTCGCCCCGGTCTCGCTTCGCGTGAACCCGGATGTCGACGCCGGCACCCACCCGTACATCTCCACCGGTCTCAAGGAAAACAAGTTCGGCATCGCCATCGCCGACGCCGAGGCCATTTACGTGCGCGCCGCGCAATTGCCCAACCTGGAAGTGGTGGGCGTGGACTGCCACATCGGCTCGCAGCTGACCACCGTCGAGCCCTTCCTCGATGCCCTGGACCGCCTGCTGGTGCTGGTCGACCGCCTGGCCGAGTGCGGCATCCACCTGCGTCACCTGGACCTGGGCGGTGGTGTCGGCGTTCGCTACCGCGACGAAGAGCCACCGCTGGTTTCAGACTACATCCAGGCCATCCGCGAGCGCGTCGGCGAACGTGACCTGGCCCTGGTGTTCGAGCCGGGCCGTTACATCGTCGCCAATGCCGGTGTCCTGCTGACCCGCGTCGAATACCTCAAGCACACCGAACACAAGGACTTCGCCATCATCGATGGGGCGATGAACGACCTGATCCGCCCGGCCCTGTACCAGGCCTGGATGGGCGTCAGCGCGGTCAAGCCGCGTGCCGGCGAAGGCCGCAGCTATGACCTTGTCGGCCCGATCTGCGAGACCGGCGACTTCCTGGCCAAGGACCGTGTGCTGAACCTGGCCGAAGGCGACCTACTGGCCGTTCAGTCCGCCGGCGCCTATGGTTTTGTCATGAGCTCGAACTACAACACCCGTGGCCGCTGCGCCGAAGTGCTGGTCGATGGCAGCGAGGCTTTCGAAGTCCGTCGCCGGGAAACCATTGCCGAACTGTTCGCCGGCGAAAGCCTGCTGCCGGAGTGAAACCATGCTGCTGCGTTTCACCAAGATGCACGGGCTGGGCAACGACTTCATGGTCCTGGACCTGGTCAGCCAGCACGCGCACATCCAGCCCAAGCATGCCAAGCAGTGGGGTGACCGCAACACCGGCGTCGGCTTCGACCAACTGCTGATCGTCGAGGCGCCGAACAACCCGGACGTGGATTTCCGCTACCGGATCTTCAATGCCGACGGTTCCGAGGTCGAGCAGTGCGGCAACGGCGCGCGCTGTTTCGCCCGCTTCGTGCTGGACAAGCGCCTGACCGCCAAGAAACGCATCCGCGTGGAAACCAAAGGCGGCATCATCGAGCTGGACGTGCGCAACGACGGCCAGGTGTGTGTCGACATGGGCCCACCGCGCTTCGCCCCTGCCGAGATCCCCTTCATCGCCGATGAACAGGCCCTGAGCTATCCACTGGAAGTCGATGGCCAGGTCCATTCAATCGCCGCCGTGTCCATGGGCAACCCCCACTCGGTGCTGCGTGTCGATGACGTGCGAACGGCCCCGGTGCATGAGCTGGGCCCGAAAATCGAACATCATCCGCGCTTCCCGCAGCGGGTCAACGCAGGCTTCATCCAGGTCGTCGACCGTCACCACGCCAACCTGCGGGTCTGGGAGCGTGGCGCCGGCGAAACCCAGGCGTGCGGTACCGGGGCCTGTGCGGCCGCGGTAGCCGCCATCAGCCAGGGCTGGATGGATTCGCCGGTGAGCATCGACCTGCCGGGCGGCCGCCTGAACATCGAGTGGGCCGGCCCCGGCAAGCCCGTACTGATGACTGGCCCAGCCGTCCGCGTGTATGAAGGACAGGTTCGTCTCTAAACGAGTAACCGCCATGACCGATCAGCCCCAGGTTGTACCCGAGCAGGCCCCCAGCCTCGATGCCGAGGCCGTGGTCGCCTACCTGCGCGCCCACCCGACCTTCTTCGCCGAGCACGACGAACTGCTGGTAGAGCAGCGCATCCCCCACCAGCGTGGCGACAGCGTGTCGCTGGTGGAGCGTCAGCTGAAGTTGCTGCGCGATCGCAACATCGAGATGCGTCATCGCCTCTCGCAATTGATGGATGTGGCCCGGGACAACGACCGGCTGTTCGACAAGACCCGTCGCCTGATCCTCGACCTGCTCGATGCGGGCAGCCTCGAGGAAGTGGTCATGGCTGTGGAAGACAGCCTGCGCCAGGAATTCCAGGTGCCGTTCGTCAGCCTGATCCTGTTCGGCGAAAGCGCAGCCCCTGTCGGCCGCTGGGCCAGCAACGGCGAAGCTCAACAGGCCATCGGCGCGCTGCTGGGCAGCGGCAAGACTGTCAGCGGCAACCTGCGCGAGCATGAGCTGGCCTTCCTGTTCGGCGAAGAGCAGCGCAAGGAAGTCGGCTCCAGCGCGGTCGCCACGCTCGACTACCAAGGGCTGCACGGTGTGCTGGCGATCGGCAGCCGCGACCCGCAGCACTACAAGAGCAGCGTCGGTACCCTGTTCCTGAGCTACATCGCCGAAGTGCTCGGCCGCGTTGTCCCGCGCTTCACCCAGACCCTGCGACCGGTGCGCTGATGGAACGCCAGTTGGAGGCTTATTGCGCTCATCTGCGCAATGAGCGCCAGATGTCCGAACACACCCAACTGGCTTACCGTCGCGACCTGCAGAAAGTCATCGAATTCTGCGCCGCCCAAGGCATCGCCGACTGGAATGCCCTGCAGGTCCAGCAGTTACGCCAGATGGTGGCGCGCCTGCATCAGCATGGCCAGTCCGCTCGAAGCCTGGCACGCCTGCTCTCGGCAGTGCGCGGGCTGTACCGTTACCTGAACCGCGAAGACCTGTGCCAGCACAACCCGGCCAATGGCCTGGCCGCGCCCAAGGGCGAGCGCCGACTGCCCAAGGTCCTGGACACCGACCGCGCCTTGCAACTGCTCGACGGCGGCGTGGACGATGACTTCATTGCCCGTCGCGACCAGGCGATTCTCGAGCTTTTCTACTCCTCCGGGCTGCGCCTGTCTGAGCTGACCAACCTTGACCTGGACCAGCTGGATCTCACCGCCGGGCTGGTTCAGGTACAAGGCAAGGGCAACAAGGCCCGTGTATTGCCGGTCGGACGCAAGGCCCGGGAGGCCCTGCAGCACTGGCTGAAGCTGCGTGGCATCAGCGCGCCCCGGGACAACGCAGTGTTCCTGACCCGCCAAGGTACCCGCCTCGGCCAACGGGCGATCCAGCTGCGGGTCAAGGCCGCAGGCGAGCGCGAGCTGGGCCAGCACCTGCATCCCCACATGCTTCGCCACTCTTTCGCCAGCCATCTGCTGGAATCCTCCCAGGACCTGCGCGCAGTGCAGGAGATGCTTGGCCACGCCGACATCGGCACCACGCAGATCTACACCCACCTGGACTTCCAGCACCTGGCCGCGGTCTACGACAGCGCCCATCCTCGGGCCAAACGCAGCAAAGGCACAGACTCATGAGCATCAAGCTGATCACCTTCGACCTGGACGACACCCTGTGGGACACCGCACCGGTGATCGCCAGTGCCGAAATCGTCCTGCGCGACTGGCTCGCGGCCAATGCCCCGATCCTGGGCGGGGTGCCGGTCGAGCACCTGTTCGCCATCCGCGAGCGCCTGGTGCAGGCCGAACCCGGCCTCAAGCACCGCATCAGCGCCCTGCGCCGCCGTGTGCTGTTCCATGCACTGGAAGAGGTCGGCTACAGCGAGAAACAGGCCTTGGCGCTGGCCAACGAAGGCTTCGAGGTGTTCCTGCACGCACGGCATCAGGTAGAGGTGTTTCCCGAAGTGCAACCGGTGCTGGAAATCCTGCGCCACCAGTACACGCTCGGCGTGGTCACCAACGGCAACGCCGACGTGCGTCGCCTGGGGCTGGCGGACTACTTCAGATTTGCCTTGTGCGCCGAGGACCTGGGCATCGGCAAACCGGACCCGGCGCCGTTCATGGAAGCCCTGCGCCGGGGCGAGGTCGAGGCCGGTGCTGCAGTGCACATCGGCGACCATCCCGCTGACGATGTCGCAGGCGCGCAGCGCGCCGGGCTGCGGGCGGTGTGGTTCAACCCCCAAGGCAAGGCGTGGGTGGGCGAACGGGCACCGGATGCAGAAATCCAGCGGCTGTCACAGTTGCCGGACGTTCTGTCGCGCTGGCGCTGAAAGGGCCGGTTACCGCACAGCCCGATAAAACCTGCGCCCACAAAAAAGCCCGCAGCGACGGCGGGCTTTTTTGCGTTCAGCCACTCAGATAGGGCGGCTGCCGTACTTGTTGTCCGGCTTTTTGGGTGGATCGGCGACCACGTTGGCTTCGACCTCCTGAACCTTGCCACCACGCGCAAGGAACTCTTCCATGGCCTTGGCCAGCGCATCGCGCTCCTTCTGCTTGGCTTCCATGCTTGGCATCTCGTCCACCGAGACCGCCGCCTTGGATTTACCCTTGGCTACCGGTGCGGGGCTGTCGTCTTCGCCAGCGTCTTCCGCGCCGTCGTCGGCCGCAGCTTCAAGGCCCTCATCGGCCTCGTCTTCATCGCCTACTTCGAGGTCGTCATTTTCCAGATCGTCGTCGCTCATGTTCTACCTCATGACTTGCGAAAAGCAGGTTAGTTATAGACCAGTGGAGCCGTAGACCGGCAGCCACCAGTGAAAATTCAACTGGCCGTGGGTTGGCCACTGCCCGGGCGTCCCTCTCCTGATGTGGAGACGGTCGCCCAACAGGCCCTGCTCCTGGCAGAACCTGAAAAATCGTCGAGCCATCGGCCGGAAAAAAAGCGCCGGCAGCACCTGCTGGCCATGCGCTACTGGCAAGCCTAGCAAAGGGTGGAGAAGTGTGTGGACAGCTCATCGAACACCCTTCGGCGCGCATTCTAGCGCGCTCGTTGAAAAAGCAAAGCTCCCTGAACGCCCTGAGCATTGTAAGTTTTACGCCTCTGTCACGAACGTGCCGGGTAAACCGTTTGCTCTTCGCCAAACAGCGAATTACAGGCAAAAAAATGCCCGGCGAACCGGGCAAGTTTTCCAGCGCGTCGCGGTTACAGGTTGTAGCCGCGCTCGTTGTGTTGAGCCAGGTCGAGGCCGACCGACTCTTCTTCTTCGTTGACCCGCAGCCCCATGAGTACATCCAGCACTTTGAGGATCACGTAGGTAACGATGGCGGTGTAGACCACGGTGAACAGCACGCCCTTGGTCTGCACCCAGACCTGCGCGGCGATGTCGGTGACCGCGCCGAAGCCGCCCAGGGCAGGTGCCGCGAACACACCGGTGAGAATGGCGCCGACGATACCGCCGATACCGTGCACGCCGAAGGCGTCCAGGGAGTCGTCATAGCCAAGCTTGCGCTTGAGGCTGGTGGCGCAGAAGTAGCAGATCACGCCCGAAGCCAGGCCGATGATCAGCGCGCCCATCGGACCCACGGTGCCTGCCGCCGGAGTGATGGCCACCAGGCCCGCGACCACACCGGAGGCGATACCCAAGGCGCTGGGTTTGCCGTGGCCGATCCACTCGGCGAACATCCAGCCCAGCGCCGCGGCGGCGGTGGCAATCTGGGTGACCAGCATGGCCATGCCGGCAGTGCCGTTGGCCGCGGCGGCGGAACCTGCGTTGAAACCGAACCAGCCGATCCACAGCATGGCCGCGCCCATCAGCGTATAGCCCAGGTTGTGCGGGGCCATCGGGGTGGTCGGGTAGCCTTTGCGCTTGCCCAGCACCAGGCAGCAGACCAGGCCTGCGATACCGGCATTGATGTGCACCACGGTGCCACCGGCGAAGTCGAGTACGCCCCAGTCCCACATCAGCGCGCCGTCACCGCTCCAGACCATGTGCGCGATCGGCGCATAGACCAGGGTGAACCAGACACCCATGAACACCAGCATGGCCGAGAACTTCATGCGTTCGGCGAAGGCGCCGACGATCAGCGCCGGGGTGATGATGGCGAAAGTCATCTGGAACGTGATGAAGACTGCCTCGGGGAACAGCGCGGTGGCCGAGGTCAGGTTCTGAGGCGTGACGCCGCTCAGAAACGCCTTCGAGAAGCCGCCGACGAAGGAATAGAGATTGACCACGCCCTTTTCCATACCGGTGGTATCGAATGCCAGGCTGTAGCCGTAGACCACCCACAGAATGCTCATCAGGCCGGTAATGGCGAAGCATTGCATCATCACCGACAGCACGTTCTTGGAGCGGACCATGCCGCCATAGAACAGGGCCAGACCCGGAATGGTCATGAACAGCACCAGCGCCGTGGCAGTGAGCATCCAGGCGGTATCGCCGGAATTCAACGCCGGGGCAGCTTCCTCTGCCAAGGCCAGGCCGGGCATTACGAGGGACAATAGGGCTCCTAGCCCTGCGATCTTACGCAGAGTCATGTTGTTTTCTCCTGGGGCGTTGGGTTTGTGAGGCGGTGTTACTTAGATCGCGTCGGTATCGGTTTCGCCGGTACGGATGCGGATGGCCTGCTCCAGATTGACCACGAAGATCTTGCCGTCACCGATCTTGCCGGTGTTGGCGGCCTTGGTGATGGCTTCGATGACACGGTCAAGGTCCTTGTCGTCGATCGCGACGTCGATCTTCACCTTGGGCAGGAAATCGACCACGTACTCGGCACCGCGGTACAGCTCGGTATGGCCTTTCTGCCGACCGAAGCCTTTTACTTCGGTCACGGTGATGCCCTGCACGCCGATTTCCGACAGCGACTCGCGCACGTCGTCCAGCTTGAACGGCTTGATGATGGCAGTGACTAGCTTCATGAAACTTCTCCCGATTTGGTGGACTTGCCCCAGGAAAACAAACCCGTCTCAAGTCTAAGCGCAGCGGTTGGCTTTGTAACCCGTCGTCGGAGCCCTCTCGCCAAAGTCGAAGGGGCCGTTGGTTCCAGCCTCGCACTGCCTGGTCACAAGAACTGCATCAGTGCATGGCTCAGAAGGGTCTTTGCAGAAACCTTGCCACTTCGGATAACCCAAGCAAAAACAGTCTATTACGCTCAAGCGCAGGCTTTGGCCAATCGCCAGCAGGGAAAAGACGCACAACTTCGGTGCGCCGCGATGCTGCAGGCTGCGCAAAAAATGTGCAGGGCAAACGCCATCCAGGTGCGTGCTACACTGCGCACCTCTCAACGATTCAAGCGGACAGCCCAACATGCTCGCGCCCAAAGCCTTTCTCGACGCCCTGAGCGACCAGGCCTCTCGCCTGTTCAGCGGCGATACCGCACAGCCACGCGCCGAACTGGAGAGCCAGTTCAAGGTCCTCATGCAGGGCGCCTTCAGCAAGCTGGACCTGGTCAGCCGGGATGAATTCGACAGCCAGATGGTGGTCTTGGCGCGCACTCGCGCACGTCTGGAAGCCCTGGAGAAGCAGGTGGCCGAGCTGGAAGCCCGGATCGCCCCGTCCTCTCAGGAATAACAGCCGCCCGCTTTCGCCCAGGCCTGTTCTGCGGTGTTCTCATGAACACCGCTGTCTCTGTAGGCCGTTGGCCTGCTCCCTGCAAAACCCCGACGCACTCTTTCGCAATCGCCCTTCCCCGGGCGCTCTATGCTTGCCCAACCGCAGGAAGCGGTTTTCCCCAAGCGACCACGGAGTGTCCATGTCCCTCGCCCTCGTCCACAGCCGCGCCCAGGTCGGCGTGCTGGCGCCTGCTGTCAGTGTCGAAACCCATCTGGCCAATGGCCTGCCCACCCTGACCCTGGTCGGCCTGCCCGAAGCCACGGTCAAGGAGAGCAAGGACCGGGTGCGCAGCGCCATCGTCAATTCCGGCCTGGACTACCCCGCCCGGCGCATCACCCAGAACCTCGCCCCGGCCGACCTGCCCAAGGACGGCGGGCGTTACGATCTGGCCATCGCCCTGGGCATCCTGGCCGCCAACGGCCAGGTGCCGGTGGCGCCCCTGAGCGAGATCGAGTGCATCGGCGAGCTGGCGCTGTCGGGTGGATTACGGCCGGTGCAAGGCGTGCTGCCTGCAGCGCTGGCCGCTCGAGAGGCCGGGCGAGCCCTGGTGGTACCACGAGAGAACGCCGAGGAAGCGAGCCTGGCGAGTGGCTTGGTGGTCTACGCGGTGGGCCATCTGCTAGAGCTAGTGGCTCACCTCAATGGCCAGTCTCCCCTGCCGCCCTATGCAGCCAACGGCCTGCTGCTGCGGGAACGGCCCTACCCGGACCTCAGCGAGGTCCAGGGCCAGACCGCCGCCAAGCGTGCGCTGCTGGTGGCTGCGGCCGGTGCGCACAATCTGCTTTTCACCGGGCCGCCTGGCACAGGCAAGACCCTGCTCGCCAGCCGCCTGCCCGGGTTGCTCCCGCCGCTGGATGAGCACGAGGCCCTGGAAGTCGCCGCGATCCAGTCGGTCAGCGGCCATAAGCCGCTAGACTGCTGGCCCCAGCGCCCCTTCCGTCATCCTCATCACTCGGCTTCAGGGCCTGCCCTGGTGGGCGGTGGCAGTCGACCTCAACCGGGCGAGATCACCTTGGCGCATCATGGCGTGCTGTTTCTGGACGAACTGCCGGAGTTCGAGCGGCGCGTGCTCGAAGTGCTTCGCGAGCCGCTGGAGTCAGGGGAAATCGTGGTGGCCCGTGCCAAGGATCGAATACGCTTTCCCGCACGCTTCCAACTGGTAGCGGCCATGAACCCCTGCCCTTGCGGTTACCTGGGTGATCCCACCGGGCGCTGCCGGTGCAGCACCGAGCAGATCCAGCGTTATCGCAACAAGCTGTCCGGCCCGCTGCTCGACCGGATCGATCTGCACCTGACCGTGGCCAGGGAAAGCACCGTACTGACCCACCAGCCCTGCGGCGAGTCCAGCGCCAGCGTCGCCCGCCTGGTGGCCGAGGCACGTGAGCTACAGCAGCGGCGCCAGGGCTGCGCCAATGCCTTTCTCGACCTCAACGGCCTGCGTCGCCACTGTGCGCTGGAAGCGGTCGACCAGGCCTGGTTGGAAAATGCCTGCGAGCGCCTGACCTTGTCCCTGCGCGCCGCTCACCGCTTGCTCAAGGTGGCCCGGACACTGGCGGACCTCGAACAGGCACCCGGCATCGGGCGTGCACACCTGGCCGAAGCGCTGCAATATAGGCCGAGTGCCTGAACAGCGGGTAACGCAGGTTCGCGGTAAACCCGCTCTCATAATTGGGCTGCGAGGCGTCTTGCGCCCCTACAAAGGTGCCGATTTCGGAACGATGCTTCCCGATGCGAAGGGATTGTCCCGTTTATTGCCCAAGACGAAAATGCCCGCCTCTACTACCCATTGCCCAATCCTGACGCCGCTCAAGGAGTCCGAGCCATGCCCCACGAAGCCAGCCTGCTGCAAACGGCGGTGATTTTCCTGCTTGCCGCCGTCGTTGCCGTGCCCCTGGCCAAGCGCCTGCAACTGGGGGCGGTCATCGGCTATCTGCTCGCTGGTGTGGCCATCGGGCCCCAGGCGCTGGGGCTGATTCGCGACACCGAGAGCGTCGCGCACATCTCCGAGCTAGGCGTGGTCCTGCTGCTGTTCATCATTGGCCTGGAGCTCTCGCCCCGGCGGCTGTGGCTGATGCGCAAGGCGGTGTTCGGCGTGGGTCTGGCCCAGGTGCTGCTGACCGGCGCGGTCATCGGCGCCATCGCCCTGTTCGGCTTCGGCCAGTCGCTGCCCAGCGCCATGGTGCTGGGCTTGGGCCTGGCCTTGTCGTCCACCGCATTCGGCTTGCAGAGCCTGGCCGAAAGCAAACAGCTCAATGCCCCCCACGGTCGCCTGGCCTTCGCCATCCTGCTGTTCCAGGACATCGCCGCCATCCCCTTGATCGCCCTGGTGCCACTGCTGGCCGCCAGCGGTCCGGACACCAGCCATGGCGACAGCCTGCAGCATGGCCTGCAGGTATTCGCCAGCATCGCCCTCGTCATCGTCGGCGGCCGCTATCTGCTGCGCCCGGTATTCCGCACCGTGGCCCGTACCGGCCTGCCAGAAGTGTCCACGGCGACTGCGTTGCTGGTGGTGATCGGCACCGCCTGGCTCATGGAGCAGGCCGGCATTTCCATGGCGCTGGGCGCCTTCCTCGCCGGTCTGCTGCTGGCGGACTCGGAGTACCGTCACGAGCTGGAGTCGCAGATCGAGCCGTTCAAAGGTCTGTTGCTGGGGTTGTTCTTCATCAGTGTGGGCATGGGCGCCAACCTCGGGTTGCTGCTGGAGATGCCGCTGGTACTGCTCGGCCTGACCCTGCTGCTGGTGGCAGTGAAACTGCCGCTGTTGATGCTGGTCGGGCGCCTGGCCGGCGGCTTGAACACCGCCGGCGCCCTGCGCCTTGGCGTGGTGCTGGCGGCAGGTGGCGAATTCGCCTTCGTGGTGTTCAAGCTGGGCAAGGACCAGGGCCTGTTCGATGCCCGCACCCACGACATGCTGCTGATGACCATCACCCTGTCGATGGCCATCACCCCGCTGTTGCTGCTGGCCTGCGCGCGCCTGCTCAAGCGCCCGCAACCGGCTCGCGAGGTGCCGGAGCACTACAAGAGCATCCAGGCCGATACGCCGCGGGTGGTGATCGTCGGCATGGGCCGCATGGGCCAGATCGTCTCGCGCATCCTGCGCGCGCAGAAAATCCCCTTCATTGCCCTGGACACCTCGGTGGACACCATTGAGATGACCCGCACCTTCGAACAGGCCCCGGTGTTCTACGGCGACCCGCAGCGCCCGGAGGTGTTGCATGCGGCCAAGGTTGGCGAGGCCGAGTACGTCATCATCACCACGGATGATCCGGAGGTGACCACCCGCACCGCCGAGCGGGTCAAGCGCCTGTACCCGCACCTGAAGGTGATCGCCCGGGCGCGCAACCGCCAGCATGTGCACAAGCTGATGGACGTGGGCGCCGAGCCGATCCGCGAGACGTTCTATTCCAGCCTTGAGATGAGCCGCCGCACCTTGGTCGGGCTGGGCTTGTCGGGCGAGCAGGCCGCAGACCGCATCCAACGCTTCACCGAACACGACGAACAAGTGCTCGAAGCCCAAGGCCGCGTGCGCGACGACCGGGCCAAGGTGATGCAGACCGCCCAGGAAGCGCGCAAGGAGCTGGAGCGGCTGTTCGAGTCGGACGCGCCGTAGGGCATAGCCCCAGCGCGAACCGCTATCCCTTCGAAAACGGACTGATCCCGCCATGGGCCGCACAGCGGCCCCTGCTCATTCATGGGCCTTCGCCGCTCAAAACAGACTCGCTACGGTAGACTGCGAAAATTCCCTCGCCTGCGTTTCGAGAATGCCCATGGAAGACCTCAACTCCCTCTACTACTTCACCCAGGTAGTCGAGCACGGCGGTTTCGCGCCGGCCGGCCGGGCCCTGGACATGCCCAAATCCAAGCTCAGCCGCCGCATCGCCGAGCTGGAAGAGCGCCTGGGCGTGCGTTTGCTGCATCGCACCAGCCGGCACTGCTCGCTGACCGAAGTCGGCCAGGCTTATTACCAGCGCTGCCTGGCCATGCGAGTCGAGGCCGAGGGGGCCGCCGAGATCATCGAGCGCAACCGCAGCGAGCCCCGTGGCCTGGTGCGCATCAGTTGCCCCACGACGTTGCTCAATGCCTGGGTGGGGCCGATGCTGACGCGCTACATGGCCAAGTACCCGCAGGTGGAGTTGTTCATCGAGAGCACCAACCGCAGGGTCGACCTGCTTCACGAAGGCTTCGACATCGCCCTGCGGGTGCGCTTCCCGCCGCTGGAGAATACCGACATGGTGATGAAGGTGCTGAGCAACAGTACTCAGTGCCTGGTGGGGCAGCCGTCGTTTCTCGAACAACTGCCGGAAAACTTCGAGCCGCAGATGCTGGGCCAACTGCCCAGCCTGCATTGGGGCAGTTCGCAGCGTGAGTACCAGTGGGAGTTGTTCCAGGACGAGCGCATGGCGCAGAAGTTGGTGATCGCGCATAAGCCCAAGGTGGTCACCGACGACCTGTTCGCCTTGCGTCACTTTGTGGTGGCGGGTGTGGGAATCGCGCATTTGCCACGGGTAGCGGTGCGCGAAGACCTGGCGGCAGGCAGGTTGGTGGAAATGCTGCCAGGTTGGCACCCGCGCTGCGGGATCGTCCATGCGATCTTCCCGTCACGGCGGGGGTTGCTGCCGTCAGTGCGGGCGTTGATCGATCATCTGGCCGAGGAGTTCGCAGTCAGCGATATGGCGTGAGGTTGGCGGGTGACGCTTGCAGCCTCTGGCAGGCGGTCGCCAGCGCCCACAAGAGCACGTTGAATGCTGTGGGGCTGGCGCCAGCCTGGAGAGTTTCAGAAGGCGAAGCAGGAACAGCCCAACGCTCCCCAGAAGCCTTGGAAGTCGTTCACCGGCACCGTCGAATGCCGCGCCTTCTCATGGCTGTGCGCGTGCACACCGCACGGCCCGACACACTGGTGTGCCACCGCCGCCAAGGACGGTGTACCCACCCGCCAATGCCCCGGAACCTTGGTCACCGGCGACCACTCCGGCAGCACCGGCACCTGGGGCGGCCCGAGCTTGTCGAACTCCGCTGCGCCGTAGACCACCTTGCCATCGACAATGGTCAGCACCGACTCGATGCCCTTGATCGCCTCTTCATCGACGCTGAAGAAGTCCAGTGACAGCGCCGCCAGGTCAGCCAACTGCCCCACCTTGATCTGACCCTTCTTGCCCTGCTCGCTGGAGAACCAGGCGCTGCCCTGGGTGAACAGTTGCAGTGCAGTCTCGCGGCTCAGGCCTTGCGGATACAACGCCATGCCACCCACGGTCTTGCCGCTGACCAACCAGTACAGCGAGGTCCACGGGTTGTAGCTGGACACCCGTGTCGCGTCGGTACCGGCGCCCACCGGCACGCCCATGTCGAGCATGCGCTTGATCGGTGGCGTCTGCTCGGCAGCCTTGGCGCCGTAGCGGTCGACGAAGTATTCCCCCTGGAAGGCCATGCGGTCCTGGATGGCGATGCCACCGCCCAGCGCACGCACTCGCTCGATGTTCTGCGGGGTGATGGTCTCGGCATGGTCGAAGAACCATGGCAAACCATTGAACGGGATATCGCGATTGACCTTCTCGAACACGTCGAGCATGCGCGAGATCGATTCGTTGTAGGTGGCGTGCAGGCGGAACGGCCAGCGCTGCTCAACCAGATGGCGCACCACCGGCTCCAGCTCCTGCTCCATGGTCTGCGGTAGATCCGGGCGCGGCTCAAGGAAATCCTCGAAGTCGGCAGCGGAGAACACCAGCATTTCGCCGGCGCCGTTGTGGCGGAAGAAGTCGTTGCCGCCATGCAGCTTGACGCTGGAGGTCCAGTTCTTGAAATCAGCCAGCTCCTCCTTGGGTTTCTGGGTGAACAGGTTGTAGGCAATCCGCACGGTCAACTGGTTATTGTCGGCCAGTTCCTGGATCACTTGGTAATCGTCCGGGTAGTTCTGGTAGCCACCGCCAGCATCGATGGCGCTGGTCAGGCCCAGACGGTTGAGCTCGCGCATGAACTGGCGCGTGGAGTTGACCTGATACTCCAGCGGCAGCTTCGGCCCCTTGGCCAAGGTGGCGTAGAGGATCATCGCGTTGGGGCGCGCAATGAGCATGCCGGTCGGGTTGCCGAACTTGTCACGCTGGATCTCGCCGCCTGGTGGGTTGGGCGTCTCCTTGGTGTAGCCCACGGCGTTGAGGGCGGCACGGTTGAGCAGCGCGCGGTCGTAAAGGTGCAGCAGGAACACCGGCGTGTCCGGCGCGGCCTGGTTGATTTCTTCCAGGGTCGGCATGCGCTTTTCCGCGAACTGGAATTCGTTCCAGCCACCGACCACTCGCACCCACTGGGGCGTGGGGGTGCGTGCGGCCTGGTCCTTGAGCATGCGCAGGGCATCGGCAACCGATGGCACGCCTTCCCAGCGCAGTTCCAGGTTGTAGTTCAGGCCACCGCGGATCAGGTGCAGGTGCGAGTCGTTCAAGCCGGGGATCACCGTGCGCTGCTTGAGGTCGATGATCTGCGTGGTGGTGCCTTTGTGGGCCATGGCCTCGGCGTCGCTGCCCACGGCAATGAAGCGGCCGCCCTTGATGGCGACGGCGGTCGCGGTGGGCTTCTCGCGGTCAACGGTATGCAGTTTGCCGTTGAACAGAATCAGGTCGGCGGACATGGAACCTCCTTGGCTGGTTGCGTAAGCGGAACCGGCTTGGCCGGTGAAAGGCAATGCGGACCAGAGCGCGCCGGCGGCACCGAGGACGGTACTGGTGGCGAGGAACTGGCGACGGGTCTTGTCGTTGCGGTCCTTGGACATGGTCTTCTCCGTCTGGGCGGCAGCGGCCGGGCCGCTGCGGGGCATGCCGATAAGTGCAGTGCGGTGGGTTGTGAAAGGGTAGCCCTGTTCACCATTTGTGCTGCCTGGCGAGCTCTATTCGCGTGGAGGCCCGCTCCCAGGGATCAAAACCTCGAGGTCTGATCCCTATGGCAGCGGGTTCACCCGTGAAGGCCTGCCACGATCACTTCTGAAGAAACGCCAGCAGATCTTCGTTCAGCTGCTGCGCATGGGTCACAGCAAACCCATGCGGTGCCCCGGCGTACACCTTCAGCTCAGCCCCGCGAATCAACGCCGCCGCCTGCTTGCCGGTGGTCTCGAACGGCACGATCTGGTCGTCGTCGCCATGGATGACCAAAGTCGGTACATCGATCTTCGCCATGTCCGGACGGAAGTCGGTCTCGGAGAAGGCTGTCACGCAGTCCAGGGTGCCCTTGATCGAGGCCATCAGGGCGATGTTCAAGGTCTGCGTCTGCACCCCTTGGGAGACCTGCTGCCCATGGTTCAGGCCATAGAACGGTGTGGCGAAATCGGCGATGAACTGCGCACGGTCGGCACGCAGACCGGCACGGATACCTTCGAACACCGACAGGTCGACCCCCTCGGGGTTGTCGTCACGCTTGCCGAACACCGGTGTCACCGCACCCAGCAGCACCAACCCGGCCACCCGCTCGCTGCCGTGACGGGCGATGTAGCGGCTGACATCACCGCCCCCCATCGAAAAGCCGACCAAGGTCACGTCACGCAGATCGAGGTGTTCGATCAACTGGGCGATGTCATCGGCGAAGGTGTCGTAGTCGTAGCCATCCCAGGGCTGGCTCGAACGCCCGAAACCACGGCGGTCGAAGGCAATGGTGCGGTAGCCGCGGCTGGCCAGGTACTCCATCTGTGAATCCCACATGTCGGCGTCCAGTGGCCAGCCGTGGCTGAACAGCACGGGCTTGCCACTGCCCCAGTCCTTGTAATAGATCGAAGTGCCGTCGTGGGTAACGAGAGTGGTCATGTCGGTATCTCCTTGAAAGTGTCGCGCTAAAGGCGTGGTTCAGCCGCGCAGCCAGTCGGCGAAGCGACGGGTTACCCACGGCATGATGTAGAACACCACGGGCAGGATGACGAACAGGTTGACGATCAAGTTGCCGATGATCGCGCCGCCCAACTGCGGAAAGCGCGCGAAAAGCGGCGACAGCAGTTGCGGGATGAGCAAGGTCATGGGGCAGATCACCAGGTAAGTCAGCAGCGCCTGCTTCCAGCGCGGCGGTTGGGGTGCACCGGTGGTGGGCGGTGTGAACCAGAACTCCGGATCGTCATGGACCTGGGTCTGGTCGCCCTCCTCCAGCAGCGGCAACACCTCGTTGATCAGCGCCTGGCGCTCGGGGGAGTCGACCCAGGCCTGCAGCTGGCCGGCCTCGGCGAAGCGCACCACGGTGGTGAACTGACGGCCACCGTCGTCAGGACGGATCACATTCACATCCAGATGACCCGGCTGCTGGCGGGCCACGCTGACGGTGTGCCGCAACCAGGCTTCATAACGCGCCAGCGCCTCGGTGCGCACTTTGTGCTGGATGACCAGCGTCACCACGGTACGGTTGTTCATCGGCCTTCCCCTGGACAAGATGAGGCCAGACGCCGGAATCCGGCGCCTGGTGAAGTGGGTTACTTGCCAGCAGTCAGCGTGCTGTAGCTGGTCATCAGGTTGCGGTAGTCCGGGATGTGGTTGGAGAACAGGGTACCCAGGCCCTCGATGTCGTTGCGCCAGTCGCGGTGCAGCTCACAGGCCACGCCGAACCAGGTCATCAGCTGCGCACCGGCCGCTTCCATCCGGCGCCAGGCGGCGTCGCGGGTCATCTCGTTGAAGGTCCCAGAGGCATCGGTGACCACGAACACTTCGAACTCTTCTTCCAGGGCCGACAGCGCCGGGAAGGCCACGCACACTTCGGTCACGACACCGGCGATGATCAGTTGCTTCTTGCCGGTGGCCTTCACCGCCTTGACGAAGTCTTCGTTGTCCCAGGCGTTGATCTGGCCTGGACGAGCGATGTAGGGGGCGTCCGGGAACTGCGCCTTGAGCTCCGGGACCAGCGGGCCGTTGGGGCCTTGCTCGAAGCTGGTGGTGAGGATGGTCGGCAGGTTGAAGTACTTGGCCAGGTCCGCCAGGGCCAGCACGTTGTTCTTGAAGCGGTCAGGCTCGATGTCCCGTACCAGCGAGAGCAGGCCTGCCTGGTGGTCGACCAGCAGTACGGCAGCGTTGTTCTTGTCCAGGCGGTTGTAGGTGAATTTGCTCATGGTCTGTGTTCCTTCGGTGAGTGAGTTGGGGTGTTGCCTTGACTGCATGGGCACAGATTAAAAACATCACCTTTGAAGCACCAGATAGCGAAAAATGGCTCTAGCGTTCTATTTTTAGAACGCCTATCGAAGCGACGCTCTCTGCGAGCCTTTCGACGTTGGGGCCGTTGTGCGGCCCCGGCTCCATTGCCTGCCCGCCCAACCTGCTCTTTACTACCCACAGCCTTCCTCTGTCGCGAGACTTCCATGCTGGCGTTCATTCAGTCCTCCCCGCTGTTGCTCGGCGCCGCCCTGCTGCTGCTCGACCTGTTGTTATGGCAGTTGATCCCGGTCGAACGCCGGGCCTGCCGTATTGGCGCCCGGCTGGTGATTTTCCTGCTGTTCAGCTGGGTCCTGTTGGCGGCGGGCATGAGCCCGTTGCAACCTGCGCCCTGGGTGGACGACGTGCCCCGCAACCTGATGGCCACCGCGCTGGAGATCGCCTGGTGGCTGTTCTTTGCCCGTACCGTGACGGTGGTGTTCGGCCTGGTGCTGATCGCCCGGGGCGGTCACGGCGGGCGCTTGCTGCAGGACGTACTGGGCGCGTTGATCTTCGTGGCGGCTGTGATCGCAGCGGCGGCCTACGTGATGCAATTGCCGGTCAAGGGTCTGCTGGCAACCTCAGGCGTCATGGCCATCGTCATCGGCCTTGCGTTGCAGAGCACCTTGGCGGACGTGTTCTCAGGCATCGTGCTCAACACCACACGGCCCTACCAGATCGGCGATGCGATCTCCATCGACGGCACCGAGGGCAAGGTCCTGGACATCGACTGGCGGGCCACGCGCCTGCTCACCGGCAATGGCAGCCTGGCGGTGGTGCCCAACTCAGTGGTGGCCAAGGCCAAGCTGCTCAATTTCAGCCGTCCGGCGGACGTGCATGGGGTGTCGATCAGCGTGGTGGTGCCGGCCAAGGTGCGCCCCAAGCGGGTATTCGATGCGCTGGAAAAAGCCCTGCAGGGCACCAGCGCACTACTCACGACACCGCCGAGCAAGGTGACCGTGAAAGCCTCCACGCTGGAGTCGGTGGAGTACGAGGCCAGCGGGTTCGTGGCGACCATGGAGCGCAAGGTCGAGGTGCGCAACCAACTGTTCGACCTGGCCCATCGTCATCTGGAGGCCAACGGGGTGATGTGGAACGTGGACCTCGCCCTGCCCCCACGCAGCCGCCAGCGCGAGCTGCTGGATGACGTGCGGGTGTTCCGCGCCTTGACCAGCGATGAACGCGACGCCCTGAGCCAGCGCATGACCGCGGTGGAATACCTGGCCGACCAGGTGATCCTTGGCGTGGGTGAGCACTCCGACTACGTGCTGGTGATCGGCAGCGGCGTGGTGTCGGCGTCGATTCGCGATGGCGAACGGCTGATCGAAGCCGGGCGCATGGGGCCTGGCGAGGTGCTGGGGATCGAAGGCCTGATCGACGAAGAGGAGTCGTTGGCCGAATTTCGGACCCTGACCGGCTGCCTGCTCTATCGCATCGACAAGGAGCAGGTGCGCAGTTGCCTGGCCCAACGAGGCGAGGTACAGACCGCCCTGACCAAACTGCAGCGTTTCCGTCGTCAGAACCGGGAGTCCCTGCTGATGCAGAAACCGCCCGTGGTGAAGAAAGGCGGCTTCCTCAGCTGGCTGCACAAGTGATTCGTGCAGGCGCTTTTCACGGGTAGCCCCCTCCTACAAGTTCAGCGCTGCCCCTGTAGGAGCGGGTTTACCCGCGAACAAGCCTACGCGGTTAAAGCACCACCCGCAGGCATTGCCCCGCGTGATACAGCGAGAAGCCCGACTCATAGAAGGCCGTGCGCAGCGAAGGCGCGCTGACCGGCTTCATTGGCGAGAACGGGATCGGCAGGCTGTTCGGGTCATCCTTGAGCAGGAACTCGGCGAACGCGCGACCAATCACTGTCCCGGTCGTGTTGCCCCGACCGTTGTAGCCGGTCACCGCCACCAGCCCAGGGGCCGGCTCGAACAGGCGCATCAAGTGATCCGGCGTGAAGTCGATGCAACCGGTCCAGTGCATCTCCCACTCGACCTTGCCCAGCTCCGGGTAGTAATGGCTCTGGATGCGGTCTGCCCAGCTGCGCACGAACCAGGCCGGCTTGTTGTCCACTCGACCGAGGCTGCCGAGCAGCAGACGGCCCTGGTCGTCGCGGCGAATGCTGCTGAGCACGGTGCGGGTGTCCCAGGAGCCCTGGCCATGAGGCAGGACCTTGTCGGCCGCGGCGCCCTGCAGCGGCTTGGAAGCCACCTGGTAGTAGTAGCCACGGAAGAAGTGCTTCTGCAGGTTGCTCCACTCGCCTTCGGTGTAGGCGCCGGTGGAGATCACCACCTTGTCGGCGCGCACCGAGCCACGAGCGGTGTTCACTCGCCAGCCATCGCCGTCGCGCTCCAGGCCTTCGACCGACGACTGCTGGAACACCCGTCCGCCCAGGCGGGCCACGGCGGCAGCCAAGCCCTGGGTGTAGGCCATTGGGTTGATGGTGCCGGCGCGGCGGTCGAGCAGCGCGGCGGAAATCTTGTCGGTACCGCAGTATTCCTGGCAGCGGGCTCCGGTCAGCAGTTCGACATCCGCACCGCGACGGCTCCACTGGGCGTGACGCGCCTCAAGGTCGGCGATGCCGGTGGCGTTGTGCGCCATGTGCAGGGTGCCTTTGTGCTGGGCCTGGCAGTCGATGCCGAGGCGCTCGATCATCGCGAACACTTCAGCAGGCGCTCCGCCGAGCACTTTGTTCAGACGGCTGCCTTGCTCCAGGCCGAGGGTCGCCTCGACATCGTCGGGGCGGATCCAGGTGCCGGCATTGACCAGGCCGACGTTGCGTCCAGAGCCACCATGACCGATCTTCCAGGCCTCCAGCAGGATCACCGACTTGCCTTGTTCGAGCAGGTGGATCGCTGCGGACAGCCCGGTGATGCCGCCGCCGATCACGCAGACATCGGCCTTGTGCTCACCCGCCAGCGCCTGGGCGGCGACGGTCGGCTTGGTGACGAACTCCCACAGACATTCTTGACGCAATTCGGACATGGCCCGGCTCCAGCAGTGTTGTTCTTGTTGGGGCCGCTGCGCGGCCCTTTCGCGGCAGGACCCGCTCCCACAGCTACATCACAGGTCTGCAAAACCCTGTTGTACCTGTGGGAGCGGGTCCACCCGCGAACCGGGGGCAAAGCCCCCGGCCTGCGATCATCAGTCGAACACGATCCCCTGCGCCAGCGGCAGCTCGCGCGAGTAGTTCACGGTGTTGGTCTGACGGCGCATGTAGCCTTTCCAGGCATCGGAACCGGACTCACGGCCACCGCCGGTTTCCTTCTCGCCACCAAACGCGCCGCCGATTTCCGCGCCGCTGGTGCCGATGTTGACGTTGGCGATGCCGCAGTCGCTGCCCGAGGCGCTCTGGAAGCGCTCGGCCTCACGCAGGTCGGTGGTGAAGATGCACGACGACAAGCCTTGCGGTACTTCGTTGTTCAGGCGCAGGGCCTCTTCGAAGTCATCATAGGCCAG
This sequence comes from Pseudomonas sp. PKS, assembly GCF_051913525.1. Lineage (NCBI taxonomy): Bacteria > Pseudomonadati > Pseudomonadota > Gammaproteobacteria > Pseudomonadales > Pseudomonadaceae > Pseudomonas > Pseudomonas sp. PKS. The sequence continues at coordinate 173,060 of NZ_JBEGDO010000002.1, forward strand.
CACGTAGAGAATCGGGGCGAAGGTCTCGTGGCGCACCACCTCGCTCTGGCCCGGCATCTCGGCGATGGCCGGAGAGACGTAGTAGGCGTTGGGGTATTCGCTGGCCAGCTGGCGCTCGCCGCCGAACACCTGGCCGCCTTCGTCGCGGGCCTTGGCCAGCGCGCCTTGCATGGCGTCGAAAGATTGCTTGTCGATCAGCGGGCCGACCAGGTTGTCCTTGCGTGGGTCACCGATGCGCACCTTGCCGTAGGCGGCTTTGACGCGGGCAACCACTTCGTCCTTGATGGAGCGGTGCACGATCAGGCGACGCAGGGTGGTGCAGCGCTGGCCCGCAGTACCGACCGCGGCGAACAGGATGCCGCGCACGGCCAGGTCGAGATCGGCGCTCGGGGCCAGGATCATGGCGTTGTTGCCACCCAGCTCGAGGATGCTGCGGCCGAATCGGGCGGCCACACGTGGGCCCACTTCGCGGCCCATGCGGGTGCTGCCGGTGGCGCTGACCAGCGGTACGCGCGGATCATCCACCAGGGCTTCGCCGGCTTCGCGACCGCCGATCACCAACTGGCTCAGGCCTTCGGGTGCATCGCCAAAGGCTTTCAGGGCCTTCTCGAACAGTGCCTGGCAGGCCAGGGCGGTCAGCGGGGTCTTCTCGGAAGGTTTCCATACCACGGCGTTGCCGCAGACCAGCGCCAGCGCGGTGTTCCACGCCCAGACCGCCACGGGGAAGTTGAAGGCGCTAATGACGCCGACCACGCCCAGCGGGTGCCAGGTCTCACGCATGTGGTGACCTGGGCGCTCGGAGGCGATGGTCAGGCCGTACAGCTGACGCGACAGGCCAACGGCGAAGTCGCAGATATCGATCATTTCCTGCACTTCACCCAGGCCTTCCTGAGTGATCTTGCCGGCCTCGATCGACACCAATTCGCCCAGTTCAGCCTTGTGTGCGCGCAGCACTTCGCCGAACAGGCGCACCAGCTCGCCACGGCGCGGGGCCGGCACGCTGCGCCAGGCTTCGAAGGCTTTGTGGGCCTGATCGATGCGGGCCGTGGTCTCGGCTTTGCCGAGCAGTTTCACCGAGGCGATCTGGCTACCGTCGATCGGGGTGTGAACAGGGTAGTCACCCTGGGTGTAAGCCTCGGCGGCAACGCCAAGGCGCTCGAGCAATCCAGCGACCATGTGCTTCTCCTACAGGGGGTGGAGGGTTGAAAACCTGATGTGGATCAGTATTAATCCGATCACACTAGCGCAACAAACGACCTTTATTCCGCATATCATTCCTTCAGGTAATGATCCTCCTGCCGTAGAGACCGCTATGTCCAAACGCCTGGTACCCTCGATGACCGCCCTGCAGTGCTTCGAGGCCGCTGCCCGCCACTTGAGCTTCACCCGCGCGGCCGAAGAGCTGCACCTGACCCAGAGCGCAGTCAGCAAGCAGGTCGCGCAGCTCGAAGAGATGCTCCGTCATCACCTGTTCCTGCGTATCCGCCGACGTTTGCAACTCACACCCGCCGGCTCGCTGTACCTGGCCGAGGTCAACAAGATCCTCACCCAGGTGGACATGTCCAGCCGCTACGTCCTGACCTACGGCGAGCAAACCGAAGTATTGAAGGTAGCCACCCAACCGAGCTTTGGCGTGCGCTGGTTGATTCCGCACCTCAAGGGCTTCGGCAAGCGCTACCCGAACATCCATTTGGACATCCGCAACGAGATGGAGCCCTTCGCCCTGCTTCAGGGCTCGGCGGATGCAGTGTTCTTCTATGGCCAGGGCACCTGGCCAGGCGCTACGTGCGTGGAACTGTTCGGCGAGGAAGTGGTGCCGGTGTGCGCGCCGGAGCTGTTGCAAGGTCGTGAGCTCAAGGATGCCAGCGCGGTGGCGCAACTGGTGCTGCTGCAAAGCACATCGCGTCCGGAGGCCTGGCACGAGTGGTTCCTGGAGCAAGGGCTGCATACCGACAACAGCTACCACGGGCCACGCTTCGACACCTTCTATATGGCGCTGAGCGCGGCGCAAGCCGGTTGCGGTGTGGCGCTGGTGCCCCGCTACCTGGTGGCCAAGGAACTGGCCGAGGGCAGCCTGGTGATGGCCTGGAACCATGCGATGAAGAGCAACGGCGCGCATTACCTGGCGTTCGCCGAACATGCCGCGGAGGTGCCGAAGGTGCGGGCGTTGGTGGAGTGGGTCAAAGACCAGCTGCAAGGCTGATAGGTGGGACCAAAAGGTCGATCCAAAAAGGAATGACACCTGCACTTTTTTTCGCTTGTGGGGAAAGTGCATTCCCAGTTTTCATGTACGGGTACTCACTCACCCTCAGGAAGCTAGCGATGCCCGCCCACGATTTCGTCAGCCCCGACAGCATTCGCGCGCAGTTCTCTGCCGCCATGTCCCTCATGTACAAACAGGAAGTGCCTCTGTACGGCACGCTGCTGGAGCTGGTGAGTGAAATCAACCAGCAGGTCATGACCCAGCAGCCCAAGATCGCCGAAGCCCTGCGCTGGACCGGTGAAATCGAACGCCTCGATCAAGAGCGCCACGGCGCCATCCGCGTCGGCACCGCCGAGGAGCTTGCGACCATCGCCCGCCTGTTCGCAGTCATGGGCATGGAGCCTGTAGGCTACTACGACCTGAGCAGCGCCGGCGTGCCTGTGCACTCCACCGCGTTTCGTGCGGTACACGAGCAGTCCCTGCACATCAGCCCGTTCCGAGTGTTCACCTCGCTGCTGCGCCTGGAGCTGATCGACAACCTGCAGTTGCGCGAACTGGCCCAGGGCATCCTGGCCAAGCGCAAGATCTTCACCCCGCGGGTGCTGGAGCTGATCGCCCAGTGCGAGCGCGACGGCGGCCTGAGCGCCAGCGATGCCGATACGTTCGTGCAGGAAGCGCTGCACACCTTCCGCTGGCACCAGGACGCCACCGTCACGGCCGAGCAGTACCAGCAACTGCACGACCAGCACCGCCTGATCGCCGACGTCGTGGCCTTCAAGGGCCCACACATCAACCACCTGACCCCACGTACCCTGGACATCGACGCCATTCAGGTAGGCATGCCAGCCAAAGGGATTCCGCCCAAGGCCGTGGTCGAAGGCCCGCCCACCCGTCGCCACCCGATCCTGCTGCGCCAGACCAGCTTCAAAGCGCTGCAGGAGAAGGTCGCGTTCAGCGATGCACAAGGCAGCCACACCGCGCGTTTCGGCGAGATCGAACAACGCGGCGCGGCGCTGACCCCCAAGGGTCGCCAGCTCTATGACCGCCTGCTCGACGCCACCCGCGAGGCCCTGGGCGGCGCACCGGCCGAAGCCAACGCCGAGCGCTACATGGCGCTGCTCAAGGCGCAGTTCGCCGAATTCCCGGACGATCTGGCGCAGATGCGCGAACAGGGGCTGGCGTACTTCCGCTACTTTGCCACCGAAAAAGGCTTGGCCGCACGCGACCAGCAAGGTCGCCCGACCACCCTGCAAGGCCTGATCGATGCCGGCCACGTGCATTTCGAGGCGCTGGTGTACGAAGATTTCCTGCCGGTCAGTGCCGCCGGGATCTTCCAGTCCAACCTGGGCGACGATGCCCAGGCCGAGTACGGCAGCAACGCCAACCGCGAGGCATTCGAAACGGCACTGCAGATGAAGGTACAGGATGAACTGGCGCTGTATGCCCAGAGCGAGCAGCGCTCACTCGAGGCCTGTGCCCAGGCGCTGAACCTCAAGTCGCTGTAAGCCATTCGCCAGTACACCCGCTCCCCAGGCCCCTCCAGGAGCGGGTTTACCCGCGAACAGCCAGATCAATCAGAATTCGAGCGATCCCGCGATTGGGTCTGAAGGATGCTCACATCCGGCAGGTTCATCGCCGCCGCCTCTTCCTGCAAGAAGGCGCTCAACCTGCGCAAACGCTCTCCCCCGGGCCTCGTTCGTGGCCACACCAGGTAGTAATCCATGCCGCTGGGCACTGCTGTTGGCCACGGCAGACTCAGGCGTCCCTGGGCCACATCCTCGGCCACCATCAGCAGATCGCCCATGGAGATGCCATAGCCACGGGCAGCTGCGATCATGCCCAGCTCCAGGGTATCGAATACCTGCCCGCCCTTGAGCGAGACCTTGTCGGTGAGCCCCATGCGCTCCAGCCAGGCGCGCCAATCGCGTTTGTCCGGCGTCGGGTGCAACAGCTCGATGCCGGCCAGGCGCCGCTCGTCCCATGGGCCATCATCGAGCAGGCCCGGCGCGCCCACCGGGATCAGCAGCTCGGCGAACAGCCGCCGTACCTCCCAGTCCGCGGGAAATACCCCATCGCTGAGCAATACCGCACAGTCGAACGGCTCCTGATTGAAGTCCACATGGTCCACGTCCATCCAGGCGCTGGTCAGTTGCACTTCGTTGCCTGGCTGCAGGTGACGGAACTGGCTCAGGCGCGACAGCAGCCAACGCATGGTCAAGGTCGACGGGGCCTTCATGCGCAAGATGTCGTCTTCACCGCGCAAGGTGTCGCAGGCCCGCTCCAGGGCACTGAAGCCTTCACGCACGCCGGGCAACAGTACGCGTGCCGCTTCGGTCAGTTGCAGACTGCGACCGTTGCGCACGAACAAGCGGCAGGCGAAGTGATCCTCCAGGGTGCGGATATGCCGGCTGACCGCGCTTTGGGTGATGGACAGTTCTTCACCGGCGCGGGTGAACGAGCTCAGCCGAGCGGCGGCCTCGAATGCGCGTAGCGCATAGAGCGGAGGAAGCTGACGAGACATCTGGCACCTGCCCTGCGGGGCAAAAATGGAATGCGTGGAATCATATATACATGAGTTCGACTCATGCCAACGATCGCATTTATCCTTTTGTGCAAAGTTGACCGAAGCCTCAGAATCGACGGCTCGCTCAACAGATTCAGGAAAAAGGACATCCCAATGCACGTCGCGCCCACCACCGAACTCAAGGCTCTGCTGCGCCTGGCCGGCCCGCTGATCGCCTCGCAGTTGGCGCACATGCTGATGGTGCTGACCGACACCCTGATGATGGCCCGCATCAGCCCACAGGCGCTGGCCGGGGGTGGACTGGGGGCAGCCAGCTATTCGTTCGTGTCGATCTTCTGCCTGGGCGTGATTGCTGCGGTCGGCACCTTGGTCGCCATTCGCCAGGGCGCAGGTGATGTCCCTGGCGCGACCCGTCTGGCGCAGAACGGCCTGTGGCTGGCCTGGGGCCTGGCCCTGGTGGCCGCGCTGGTACTGTGGAACCTGGAGCCGGCCTTGCTGCTGTTTGGCCAACAGCCGGAGAACGTCGCCTCGGCGATGGAGTTCCTCACGCTGCTGCCGCTGGCCCTGCCCGGCTACCTGACCTTCATGGCCCTGCGTGGCTTCACCAGCGCCCTGGGCCGTTCGACACCGGTAATGGTCATCAGCCTGGTGGGCACGGTGCTCAACTATGTGTTCAACCACGCGCTGATCGAAGGCATGTTCGGCCTGCCCAGACTGGGCCTGATGGGCATCGGCCTGGTCACGGCGGTGGTGTCGATGGGCATGGCCATCGCTTTGGCCTTGTACATTCGCTGGCACAAGGCCTATGTCGCCTACCCGCTGCGCAAGGGCCTGTCGCGCCCTTCCCTACCCGCGCTGCGCGAGCTGTGGCGCCTGGGCCTGCCGATCGGCGGCACCTACATGGTGGAAGTCGGCCTGTTCGCCTTCGCCGCCCTGTGCATGGGGGTGCTGGGCAGCACGGAGCTGGCAGCGCACCAGATCGCCCTGCAGATCGTCTCTACCGCGTTCATGGTGCCGACGGGCCTTTCCTATGCGGTGACCATGCGTGTGGGGTTGTACTACGGCGGTGGCAACCTGCTGGCCGCGCGCAGCGCCGGGCGGGTGGGGATCGGTTTCGGGGCGATGATCATGTTCGCCTTCGCGGCGTTGTTCTGGTTGCTACCCGATACGCTGGTCGGGTTGTTCATCGACCGTGACGACCCAGCCTTCGCGGCGATCTTCCAACTGGCCGTGAGCCTGGTGATGGTCGCGGCCTGGTTCGAATTGTTCGATGGCATGCAGACCATCGCCATGGGCTCTATCCGAGGGCTGAAGGACGCCAAGACCACCTTCCTCATCGGCCTGTGCTGCTACTGGCTGGTGGGGGCGCCCAGCGCCTGGCTGTTCACCTTCACCCTCGGCGGTGGCGCGGTGGGAGTGTGGTGGGGCCTGGCCTTGGGACTGGCCTGCGCAGCGGTGGCGCTGACCCTTGGCTTCGAGTGGCGGACCAAGCGGATGCTGGGCAAGGCGCACAAGGCCGATGGGGTGGTGGTGTCGGTCTGATTGCCGGGGCCGCGGCGCGGCCTTTCGCGGGTGAACCCGCTCCCCCCGGGTACTGGTGTTCCTTGTGGGAGCGGGTTCACCCGCGAAGATGACGACTCGGTGGCGACTACAGGCTCACTAACTGCGGCTTGGCCGCCTGCTGCAGGTAATCCATCAACGCCTCCACCGGCAGGGGTTTGCTCACCAGGTATCCCTGCACCTGGTCGCAGCCGAACTCGCGCAGCAGCGCCATCTGCTCTTCGGTCTCCACCCCTTCGGCCACCACCTCCAGGTTGAGGTTGTGCGCCAGGTTGATCATGGCGTGCACCAGCTTGCGGTTCTCCTCGCGCAGCTCCATGCCGCCAACGAAGCTGCGATCTACCTTGAGCAGGGTGATCGGCAGGCTGTTCAGGTGCACGAACGACGAAAAGCCCGTGCCGAAGTCATCTAGGGAAAAGCGCACGCCCAGGCGCCCCAAGGCGTCCATCGTCTGGCGGACCAGCTCGTTACGGCGCATGACCGCAGTCTCGGTGAGTTCGAATTCCAGCCAGCGGGCATCGACACCATGCTCGATGATCAAGCGGCTGAGCGTGGCCAGCAACTGGCTGTCCTGGAACTGGCGGAAGCTCAGGTTGACCGCCATGTGCAAGGGCTCGAGCCCGCGCTCCCGCAAGGCCTGCATGTCGCGCAGGGCCCGAGAGATCACCCAGTAGCCCAAGGGCACGATCAAGCCGCTCTGCTCGGCCAGGGGCACGAATTCGCTCGGTGGCAGCAGGCCTCGCTCGGCATGACGCCAACGCACCAGGGCCTCGAGGCCGACGATGCGTCCATCGCCCAGGCTCAGCCGGGGCTGGTAGTGCAGCTCCAGCTCGTCGCGGCGCAGGGCCCGGCGCAGCTCGCTTTCCAGGTCGGCCAGGCTGCGGGCGTTGCGGTTGATCCGCTCGTTGAACACATAGAAGGTGCAGCCCTGGCTGCCCTTGGCCTGGCGCATGGCGATATGGGCGTGCCACATCAGCGGATCGGCGCCGGCCTGGGCACGGGCGTGGGCCACGCCCAGGCTGGCACCGAGCAACAGGCTCTCGCCATCGACCCAATAGGGTTCGGCGAGGGCCTCGACGATGCGCTCGGCCATCCACTCGGCGCGGTTGGCGTCACGGCGGGTGTCGATCAACAGGGCGAATTCGTCGCTTCCCAGGCGGGCCAGTTGGTCCCCAGCCTCCAGTTGCTGCTTCAACCGCGCCACCACCTGCAGGATGAGGCGGTCGCCGCCCTGGTGGCCAAGGGCATCGTTGACGTGGCGGAAGTTGTCCAGGTCCAGATGACCCAGCGCGACGCCACGGCCTTCGTTTTCCGCCAGGCGCGCCGTCAGCAGTGCCTGGAAGCCCTGGCGATTGGCGATGCCGGTCAACGGGTCCTGCTCGGCCAGGCGCTGCAAGGTGGCCACCAGCACGCCCCGCTCGCGCACATGGCGCAGGGAACGACGCAGCGCATCGCCACTCAACTGCTCGCGCACCAGCCAGTCGCTGACCGCGCTGGGTGGCGTGTCGGGCTCTTCATCGAGCAGCAGGATGGTGGGCAGGTCACAACGACCGGGGGCCGGCTGCAACGCCGGCCTCGCCAGGACGACGGCTTGGCGGTCATTGACGAACAGACTGTCCACCGACTCCCAGTTCGGTGCGGTCAACAAGACCGCGCTCCCGGCCAGCGGCTGCAGGCACTCGCGCAGCAGGGTGGCCCATTCCGGCTCATCGGCCAACAGCAGCAAACGCAACGGTTCGACAGGCGTGGACAAGCGAGCTCCTTAAGCTTGAACAGTAGAACGACGGGCGCGGAGCATCCAGCCCTCACGAATGAAAATAATTTTCACTTAAAGTGCCACTCCATAGCCAGTATCCCGACGCATTTTGTCGTGCATCCTGCGCGAAAGTAACAAAAGCGGCAAATCCGATTCGCGCCTTGCGTCACACTGTCAGACGGTAACGCCACAACCGCCCCATGCCTGCTAGAATGCGCGGCTATTTTCTGGTGACCCCCGGTTTCTAGCATGTCCCGACTCAATCCCCGGCAACAAGAAGCCTGTGACTACGTCGGCGGCCCTCTATTGGTGCTCGCCGGTGCAGGCTCCGGCAAGACCAGCGTGATCACACGCAAGATCGCCCACCTCATCCAGAACTGCGGCATCCGTGCCCAGTACATCGTGGCCATGACCTTCACCAACAAGGCCGCGCGCGAGATGAAGGAGCGGGTCGGCACCCTCCTGCGCCCGGGTGAAGGCCGCGGCTTGACCGTGTGCACCTTCCACAACCTGGGGCTGAACATCATCCGCAAGGAGCATGAGCGCCTGGGCTACAAGCCGGGCTTCTCGATCTTCGACGAGACCGACATCAAGGCCTTGCTGTCGGACATCATGCAAAAGGAATACTCAGGCGACGACGGCATCGACGAGATCAAGAACATGATCGGTGCCTGGAAGAACGACCTGATCCTGCCCGCCGAGGCCCTGGAAAAAGCCCGCAACCCCCGCGAGCAGACCGCCGCCATCGTCTACACCCACTACCAGCGCACGCTCAAGGCGTTCAACGCGGTGGACTTCGACGACCTGATCCTGCTGCCGGTGAAGCTGTTCGAAGAACACAAGGATGTACTCGAACGCTGGCAGAACCGTGTGCGCTACCTGCTGGTGGACGAATACCAGGACACCAACGCCAGCCAGTACCTGCTGGTGAAGATGCTGATCGGGATGCGCAACCAGTTCACCGTGGTGGGCGATGACGACCAGTCGATCTACGCCTGGCGGGGCGCACGTCCTGAGAACCTCATGCTGCTCAAGGAGGACTACCCCTCCCTGAAAGTGGTGATGCTGGAGCAGAACTACCGCTCCACCAGCCGCATCCTGCGCTGCGCCAACGTGCTGATCGCCAACAACCCGCATGCCTTCGAGAAGCAGCTGTGGAGCGAGATGGGCGTGGGTGACGAGATCCGCGTGATCCGCTGCAAGAACGAGGAAGCCGAGGCCGAGCGCGTGGCCATGGAGATCCTCACCCTGCACCTGCGCACCAACCGGCCCTACAGCGACTTCGCCATCCTCTACCGGGGCAACTACCAAGCCAAGCTGATCGAGCTCAAGCTCCAGCACCACCAGGTGCCGTACCGCCTTTCTGGCGGCAACAGCTTCTTCGGGCGCCAGGAGGTCAAGGACCTCATGGCCTACCTGCGCCTGCTGGTAAACCCGGACGACGACAACGCCTACCTGCGCGTGATCAATGTGCCGCGCCGGGAAATCGGCTCCACCACCCTGGAAAAACTCGGCAACTACGCCACCGAGCGTGGCGTGTCGATGTACGCCGCCAGCGAGGAGCTGGGCCTGGGCGAGCACCTGGATGCCCGTTACACCGAGCGCCTGCAGCGCTTCAAACACTGGCTCGACGGGGTGCGCCAGCGCGTGGCCCTGGAGGACCCGATCGCGGCCCTGCACGACATGGTCCGCGACATCGACTACGAGAACTGGATCCGCCAGAACACCGCCAGCGACAAGGCGGCGGAGTTCCGTATCAGCAACGTCTGGTTCCTGATCGATGCCTTGAAGAACACCCTCGAGAAGGACGAAGAGGGTGACATGACCATCGAGGACGCCATCGGCAAGCTGGTGCTGCGCGACATGCTCGAGCGTCAGCAGGAAGAGGAAGAAAACGCCGAGGGCGTGCAGATGATGACCCTGCACGCCTCCAAGGGCCTGGAATTCCCTTACGTGTTCATCATGGGCATGGAGGAGGAAATCCTTCCGCACCGCTCCAGCATCGAGGCCGACACCATCGAGGAAGAGCGGCGTCTGGCCTACGTGGGCATCACCCGCGCCCGCCAGACCCTGGCCTTCACCTTCGCCGCCAAGCGCAAGCAGTACGGCGAAATCATCGACTGCACCCCCAGTCGGTTCCTGGACGAACTGCCGCCGGACGACCTGGCCTGGGAGGGCCTGGACGACGCGCCTGTCGAAGTGAAGGCCGCGCGCGGCAACAACGCGCTGGCCGACATCCGGGCCATGCTCAGACGCTGATCAACCCTTATTATTCAACCTTTGCCGCGGCCTGGTCCGTGGCCACCTTTGCTACATCGAGGAATACCACAGTGGAAGCACTGAAGCAGAAGATTCGCGAAGAAGGCATCGTGCTTTCCGATCAGGTTCTCAAAGTCGACGCGTTTCTCAACCACCAGATCGACCCGGCGCTGATGCAACTGATCGGTGACGAGTTCGCCCGTCTGTTCGCCGACTCCGGCGTGACCAAGATCGTCACCATCGAAGCCTCAGGGATAGCCCCGGCGGTGATGACCGGCCTGAAGCTGGGCGTGCCGGTGATCTTCGCCCGCAAACACCAGTCGCTGACCCTGACCGAGAACCTGCTGACCGCCTCGGTGTACTCCTTCACCAAGCAGACCGAGAACACCGTGGCCATCTCGCCGCGTCACCTCAACAGCAGCGACCGCGTACTGGTGATCGATGACTTCCTGGCCAACGGCAAGGCGTCCCAGGCGCTGATCTCGATCATCAAGCAGGCCGGCGCCACTGTTGCGGGCCTGGGCATCGTGATCGAAAAATCGTTCCAGGGCGGCCGCGCCGAACTGGACAGCCAGGGCTACCGCGTCGAGTCGCTGGCTCGGGTCAAGTCGCTCGAAGGCGGCGTGGTCACGTTCATCGACTGATGCCTCCTGGGGCCGCCTTGCGGCCCCAGCTACCTCCGGGTTGCGGCCAACCCTGCCAGCAGCAATCGCTGGTACAGCTCCTCCTTCAGCCCCTGCGGCTGCGCCAATCCCATCCGCGCCAACTGCGCCGGATAGGCCTCGGGCGCGGGCGCATCCAGCGCCGCCTTGCCCAACGCCAGCACCTCGCTCAACGTGAATTTGCTCTTGAGCCAGTTGAGCGCCCGGAGCAAATCCCGCTCCTCGGCCGTGAAATCGCACCCCAATGGATACTCCGGGAACAGCCGCGCATGCCGCTCGCGTATCGCCTCCAGACGCTCGGGCGTGTTGTCGGTAAAGCGCGTGGCCAGCGTGAAGCCTTTGGGCAGCTTGCCCGCCGCCTTCGCCTGCTCCATCAACGGCTGCTGGAAACGTGAATCGCTGATCGCCAGCAACCTGGCGATCACTTCGCGGTCGGTCTGTCCACGCAGGTCGGCGATACCGTATTCGGTCACCACGATATCGCGCAGATGCCGGGGAATGGTGCAGTGGCCGTAGTTCCAGAACAGGTTGGAAGTCACCTCGCCCCCGGACTCGCGCCAGCTGCGCAGCAGCAGCAGGGAGCGCCCGCCCTCCAGGGCATGCGCTTGCGCGACAAAGTTGTATTGCCCGCCTACCCCGCTGAGCACCCGACCATCTTCAAGCTGGTCGGCCACGCCAGCACCGAGCAAGGTCATGCCGAATGCTGTGTTGATGAAGCGAGCGTCGCGGCGCTGGCGGCGCTTGAGCGACTCCTGCCCGTACAGCTCGTTGATGTAGCTGATGGCCGTCATGACAAAACGGCCGCGTTGCTCGAGAGGCATCTCCCGCAGACGCTGGTAGAACGCCTCGGGGCCCAGGAAGAATCCGCCGTGCACCAATGCCCCCTGCTCGTCGGCCGGGCGCCGCACCACCCCTGCCTCGACCAACGCCAGCAGGCCATTGACGAACATCTCGCTGCAGCCATACAGGCCTTGGGCGAAGGCATCGCGCCCACCCTCGCGCTCGATCAGTACCTGCCAGGGCGTGAGGTCCAGAGCGTCGAGCAATGCCCGGTAGCCGGCGTTGTCGCCCTGGCGCGCCAGCAAGGCCGCGGCCACCGCATCGCCCATGGCGCCAATGCCGATCTGCAGGGTACCGCCATCGCGCACCAGGGCACTGGCGTGCAGCCCGATGCAATGATCCTGGGTGGAAACCGGCATGTTCGGGGTACAGAACAACCGGCGCCGCTCCGGCTCGTCGATCAACAGGTCGAACGCATCCCGGCCAAGCTCGGCCCCCGCAGGCATGTAGGGCAGCTCGGTGTGCACCTGGCCGAGCAGCAGGATGGTCTCACCGGCGGCGCGACGACGGGCGATCATCGGCAACAGGTCGAGGGTGATGTCGGGGTTGCAGGCAAGGCTGAGGTGATCAGGGCGCTCGGGCGTGGCGGCAACCAGCTGGGCGATCAGGTTCAGGCCTTTGGCGTTGATGTCCCGCGCCGCATGGGTGTAGTTGCTGCTGACGTAGTCCTGCTGGGCGCTCTGGCTGTGCAGCAGGCTGCCCGGTTGCAGAAAGAACTGCTCGACGCGGATGTTGTCGGGCAGGCTGTCGTTGCGCAGGTCGGCGAGGTAGTCGAGCTCTTCATAATCGCCAAAAACCCGCTCGACGAAGGGCTCCAGAAAACGACGTTGCAAGCCGTCGCCCAGTGGCGGACGACCGAGGCTCAAAGCGGTGTAGATCGTCAGTTGGCGCTCGGGTAGCTGGCGCACCCTGGCATACAACGCGTTGACGAAGGCATTGGGCTTGCCCAGGCCCAAGGGCAGGCCCATGTGGATGTGGGCGGGTAGACGGGCCAAGACCTGTTCTACCGCCTGGTCGAGGGAACAGCATTGGGTCATGGGGCCTCCTGTGAACATCCGTGCGCAGGGGTTGGACCGTTATTCCCCGCGAAAAAGCCACTCCATTTCGTAGCCCAGAAACACAAAGCCCGCCATGGGAGGCGGGCTTGGGGGAATCAGGCTTGGGTTACAGCCCCGACATCTTCTTGATGGCGCCCTTGAGCTCGTCATCCGAGCAGTCGGCACAGGTGCCTTTGGGCGGCATGGCGTTGATACCGGTGATGGCCTTGGCCAGGATGCCGTCCAGACCACCCTGGTGGTCAGCACGCTCCTTCCAGGCGGCGGTATCGCCGATCTTCGGCGCGCCGAGCAGGCCGCTGCCATGGCAAGCGTTGCAATGCTTGGCGATGATTTCATCTGGAGTCTTGGCACCACCGCCACCTGCGGTAGCAGCCACTGCCATGCCTTTGCACTCCTGGCCCTGGACACACACCTGGCCGACCGGCTCGAGGCGCTTGGCGATTTCGTCGTTGGTCGCAGCGGTTGCGCTCATTGCCCAAAGGGCGAATACGGCTGCTGGTACGGCCAGCATCTTCTTGATTTGGTTCACGCGAACACCCTCATGGTGGCTAATCACGCCCGCGGCCACGGATCTGCGAGCGTTTGAAAGTATAGCGGGAACCCCGAAACCGTGGAACGACCCCACAAGGGAAAGGGGTATTGCCGAAACAATGCACTGCGCTGGATCAAAAGTTCGACGGTGTCGCCGCGCTGATCAGCCGGGCAGGCTCTTCGAAGGGGTTGCGAAAACGGTGGGGACGGGTGCTTTCGAAGTAGTAGCTGTCGCCGGCCTCGAGGATGAACGTCTCGGTACCGACTACCAGCTCAAGCCGGCCTTCGAGCAGGATGCCGGTCTCTTCGCCGTCGTGGGTGAGCATTTCTTCGCCGGTATCGGCCCCTGGCGGATACACCTCGTTGAGGAAGGCGATCGCCCGGTTGGGGTGCGACTTGCCCACCAGCTTCATGGTCACAGCGCCGTCGGAGATGTCGATCAGTTCGTGGGCCTTGTAGACGACCTGGGTAGGGCTTTCAGGCGCCAGCTCCACGGAGAAGAATTCGACCATGGACATGGGGATGCCGCTGAGCACCTTGCGCAGGGAGCTGATCGAAGGGCTCACGCTGTTCTTCTCGATCATCGAGATGGTGCTGTTGGTGACGCCCGCGCGTTTGGCGAGTTCACGCTGGGACAGGCCCTTGAGCTTGCGGATGGCTTGCAGTCGTTCACCGACGTCCAAAGCTGGAGCCTCCTGAAACGGTCGAGGTGGGAGCGAAGTGTGAACGATATGATGGCAACGCCGTTCAGTATTTACAACACTTCGCCCCGCAGCCTGTCCGCTTCAGCGCCTCATTCGCCGATATAGTCCAGCGGTACGCGCTTGAGGTTGCAGAAGATCTGGTACGGGATCATCCCGGCCTGGGCAGCCACGTCGCTGGCCAGCACCTGCTTGCCCCACAGCTCCACCGGACTGCCGATCGTAGCTTCGGGTACTTCGGTCAAATCGACGCAGAGCATGTCCATCGACACCCGGCCGATCAGTTGGGTACGTTTGCCGGCGACCATCACGGGCGTGCCGGTCGGTGCCTGACGCGGATAGCCGTCGGCATAGCCCATGGCAACCACGCCGACGCGGGTCGGGCGCGGGGTGATGAACTTGGCGCCGTAGCCCACCGGCTCACCGGCCGGCAGTTCGCGCACGCTGATGATCCGCGATTGCAAGGTCATCACCGGCTGCAGGCGCTCGGCCTGGGGCTGGGACACTTCGAACGGAGTGGCGCCGTACAGCATGATGCCGGGGCGCACCCAGTCGCTCGGCACCTGGGGCCAGCCCAGCACCGCAGGCGAATTGCGCAGGCTGCACTCGGCAGCCAGGCCCTGGCGGGCGGCTTCGAACACTGCGACCTGTTGGGCCGTGGCGTCCACATCCAGTTCGTCGGCGCGGGCGAAGTGGCTCATCAGCACGATACGCGCCACCTTGCCGCTGGCCAGCAGGCGCTGGTAGCTCTCCTGGTAATCCTTCGGGTGCAGGCCGACCCGGTGCATGCCAGTGTCCATCTTCAACCAGACCGTCAGCGGCTTGTGCACCGGCGTCTTCTCGATCGCTTCGAGCTGCCACAGCGATTGCACCACGCACCACAGGTCATGCTCGGCGATCAGCGCCAACTCGCTCGCCTCGAAGAAACCTTCGAGCAACAGCACCGGGGCTTTGATCCCGGCGGCGCGCAGTTCCAGCGCTTCCTCGATGCAGGCCACGGCAAAACCATCGGCCTCGGTCTCCAGGGCCAAGGCGCAGCGCACCGCGCCATGGCCGTAGGCATCGGCCTTGATCACGGCAAGGGCTTTGGCGCCGGACAGCTCACGGGCCAGGCGGTAGTTGTGGCGAAGGGCTTGAAGATCGATCAGGGCACGGGCGGGACGCATGGCGGCAGCCTTCTGGCAGTCTGGTTATGAATTAAGCCCCTGGCACAACGGGCGTGGGGTAGTGCCCGCCGAGCCAGGGTGAGGGAACGGGTTACGGCAGTGCGGCGACCACCGACATCTCGACGAGGATTTCCGGCTCGCACAGCTTGGCCTCGACCGTGGCGCGGGCCGGAGCGACGCCCTGGGGCAGCCACTGGTCCCACACCGCGTTCATGCCCAGGAAATGCGCGTCGATGTCCTTCAGGTAGATGGTCACCGAGAGCAGGCGGGTCTTGTCGGTGCCGGCCTGCTCCAGCAGGCGCTCGATGTTGGCCAGCACCTCGCGGGTCTGCTGTTCGATCCCGGCGTCCAGGTCGTCCCCCACCTGGCCCGCCAAGTAGACGGTGCCGTTATGGGTGACGATCTGGCTCATGCGCTCATTGGTGAGCTGGCGCTGGATTGCCATGCTTGGAAATCTCCTGGTTGTTGCCGTAACGCGAAATATCGAGGCCTTCGGCGCTGATCTGTGGCTTCTTGCGTGCGATCAGGTCGGCCAGCAGGCGACCGGAACCACAGGCCATGGTCCAGCCCAAGGTACCGTGACCGGTGTTCAGGAACAGGTTGCGGTACGGGGTAGCGCCCACGATCGGGGTACCGTCCGGGGTGGCCGGGCGCAGGCCGGTCCAGAAGCTGGCCTGGCTCAGGTCGCCGCCGCGAGGATAAAGATCGTTGACGATCATCTCCAGGGTTTCGCGCCGACGCGGGTTCAGCGAAAGGTCGAAACCTGCGATTTCGGCCATGCCGCCCACACGAATGCGGTTGTCGAAACGGGTGATGGCGACCTTGTAGGTTTCGTCGAGAATGGTCGAGGTCGGGGCCATGTCCGCGTTGGTGATCGGTACGGTCAGCGAGTAGCCCTTGAGCGGGTAGACCGGCGCCTTGATGCCCAGCGGCTTGAGCATCTGCGGAGAATAGCTACCCAGGGCGAGGACATAGCGGTCGGCCGTTTCCAGCTTGCCGTCGATCCACACCCCATTGATGCGGTCACCCGCGAAGTCCAGGCGCTGGATGTTCTGATCGAAGCGGAACTCGACGCCCAGCTTGACCGCCATCTCGGCGAGCTTGGTAGTGAACAGCTGGCAGTCGCCGGTCTGGTCGTTCGGCAGACGCAGGGCGCCGGCCAGGATGTCCTTCACGCCGGCCAGGGCAGGTTCTACGCGGGCGATGCCGTCGCGATCGAGCAGCTCGTAAGGCACGCCGGATTGCTCGAGGACAGCAATGTCCTTGGCGGCGGCGTCCACCTGGGCCTGGGTGCGGAACAGCTGGGTGGTACCCAGGGAGCGGTTTTCGTAGGCAATGCCGGTTTCGGCGCGCAGTTCGTCGAGGCAGTCGCGGCTGTACTCGGACAGACGCACCATGCGCTCCTTGTTCACCGCATAGCGGTTGGCGGTGCAGTTGCGCAGCATCTGCGCCATCCACAGGTACTGGTCGACATCACCAGTGAGCTTGATGGCCAAGGGGGCGTGGCGCTCGAGCAGCCACTTGATGGCCTTGAGCGGCACACCTGGGGCAGCCCATGGAGAGGCATAGCCGGGCGAGATCTGACCAGCGTTGGCAAAGCTGGTTTCCATGGCCACCGCTGGCTGGCGGTCGACCACCGTCACTTCGAAACCTTGCCGGGCCAGATAGTAGGCACTGGCGGTTCCGATCACACCGCTACCAAGTACCAGAACTCGCATTGTTTATCCCTCGCACGCGGCGCACCGCAGACTTTTGTTGAAATGGCTGGATTGGGCGCAGTATAGGGAGGAATAGCCAGTGCATTTCACTATATAAAAGCCTATATTTGGCGAGAATTCTCGGCAAAATCGCCTTTCACGGAGGGGCATCCCCTATGAGAACCCAGCACCAGACCAAGCGTGAACTGGACAAGATCGACCGCAATATTCTGCGTATCCTGCAGAACGACGGCCGTATCTCGTTCACTGAACTGGGCGAAAAGGTCGGCCTTTCCACTACCCCTTGCACCGAGCGGGTTCGCCGCCTGGAGCGCGAGGGGATCATCATGGGCTACAACGCCCGGCTCAATCCGCAGCACCTGAAGGGCAGCCTGCTGGTGTTCGTGGAGATCAGCCTGGACTACAAGTCCGGCGACACCTTCGAGGAGTTCCGCCGCGCCGTGCTCAAGCTGCCTCACGTGCTGGAGTGCCACCTGGTCTCCGGCGATTTTGACTACTTGGTGAAGGCGCGCATCTCGGAGATGGCCTCCTACCGCAAGCTGCTCGGCGACATCCTGCTCAAGCTGCCCCACGTGCGCGAGTCCAAGAGCTACATCGTGATGGAAGAAGTCAAAGAGAGCCTCTGTCTGCCGATTCCGGAGTGAAGCTCAGACCAATACCTGGCGGGTGGTGGCAATGAATTGATGCACCAGTTCCTCGGCCTGCGGCTCGATCATCTGCTCAGGCCCGCGCCCTCGCGGGCAGGCCAGGCGTGGCGTGGTGCCGAACAGGCGGCAGATCATCGGACGCTCTTGATAGACCGTGCAGCCATTGGGGCCCAGGTGCACACAGTCGAGGCGCTCAAGCGCGGCGTCTTGCTCGTCGCGGGACTTGCGCGGCAGGCGTGCCATCTCCTCGGCGGAGGTCGTGACCGGGCCGCAGCAGTCGTGACAACCCGGCTCGCACTCGAAGGACGGGATCAGTTCGCGCAGAAAATGGATCTTGTGGCTGTTGCAGGACATGGCGAGATAAGCAGCAGGAGAACGTGAAGGGATTATAGGCCTGTTCGCAGGCAAACCTGCTCCCGCGCATCCAACCGGTGAGCGCGGGTTTACCCACGAACGAGGGCACAGCCCGCGCAGTTGCCCACCTTGCACCTGCGACTTATCCTCGCCCTTTCGCCTCAGCACCGGGAAACGACAGATGATCCACAGCGCGCAGCACGCCGCCTCCTATTACGCCGCCAGCAGCGTGCCGCATCCCGACTACCCGGCGCTCGAAGGCGAGCACAGCGCTGACGTCTGCGTCGTCGGCGGCGGCTATTCGGGCCTCAATACCGCCATTGAGCTGGTCGAGCGTGGTTTGTCCGTCATCCTGCTGGAAGCGCGCAAGATCGGCTGGGGCGCCAGCGGACGCAACGGCGGGCAATTGATTCGCGGCGTCGGCCATGGCCTGGAGCAATTTCTGCCCATCCTCGGCGAGCAAGGCGTGCGCAACTTGAAACTCATGGGCCTGGAAGCGGTGGATATCGTCCGCGAGCGTGTCGAGCGCCATGCCATCGCCTGCGACCTGACCTGGGGCTACTGCGACCTGGCCAACAAACCGGGTGAACTGGAAGGCTTCGCCGAGGACGCCGAAGAACTGCGCAGCCTCGGCTATCGTCACGAACTGCGCCTGGTACCGGCCTCGGACATGCACAGCGTAGTGGGCTCGGACCGCTACGTGGGCGGGCTGATCGACATGGGTTCGGGCCATCTGCACCCGCTCAACCTGGCCCTGGGCGAAGCACGGGTCGCCGCCAGCCTGGGCGTGAAGCTGCACGAACTGTCTGAGGTGACGCGCATCGACTATGGCTCGCAGGTGCAGGTCCATACCGCCAAAGGGCGTGTGCGCGCCAGCACCCTGGTGCTGTGCTGCAACGCCTACCACAACGACCTGAATCGCGAGCTGGGCGGCAAGGTGCTGCCGGCCGGTAGCTATATCATTGCCACCGAGCCGCTGGGCGAGGATCGCGCCCGCCAACTGCTGCCACAGAACATGGCGGTCTGCGATCAGCGGGTGGCGCTGGACTACTATCGCCTGTCGGCCGACCACCGCTTGCTGTTCGGCGGAGCCTGTCATTACTCCGGGCGCGACCCGAAGGACATCGCCGCCTACATGCGCCCCAAGATGCTCAAGGTATTTGCGCAACTGGCCGATGTGCGCATCGACTATCAATGGGGCGGCATGATCGGCATCGGCGCCAACCGCCTGCCGCAGATTGGGCGCCTGGCCAGCCAGCCGAACGTCTATTACGCCCAGGCGTACTCCGGCCACGGCGTGAACGCCACCCACCTGGCCGGGCGCCTGCTGGGAGAGGCCATCAGCGGCCAGCAGAGCGGTCGCTTCGACCTGTTCGCCCAGGTCCCGCACATCACCTTCCCCGGCGGCAGGCTGCTGCGCTCGCCGCTGCTGGCCTTGGGCATGCTGTGGCATCGGCTCAAGGAGCTGGCCTGAATCTTGGAACTATGCGCAGATCTGTGGGAGCGGATTTACCCGCGAAGAATGTAACGCGGTGGATGGCTCCGGCTTTGCCGGTGTTCGGGGGTGAACCCGCCCCCACAAGGTCTGCACTCGCCGCACGCTCCCACAGCAATCGCATTTAGTCCTTCCAGAAGGGTTTGCGCCCTTCTTCGCGAGCCTGCTCCCAGCTCAGTCCCACATCCTTCAGTTGGCTATCATCCAACTGCAACAAGACCCGGCGAGTGCGCCAGCGGTGCAACATCAACCCCCAGCGTCCCAGCCCAGCCGGGGCGTTGTAGACCTTGGGCCGCAGGCCTTCTTCCAGTTCCTCGGCCAACAATTGCAAACGTACGTCGCTCACGCCGCCCATCATCACGCTCTCCTGCTTTGATCGAACCCTGGAGAAAGCATGCCGGTTCGCGCCCTCGACAATACAGATCCAATATCGGCTTATTATTCCCATACAGAATTGGCCGAAACAGGACTGAATGGCGTATTTTCAGCCCATCTGTACCGGTCCTAGTCGCAGACAGTGCCCAGGAGTATGCCGTGACCCTTTACCTCAACCTTGCCGAACTGCTTGGCGCACGCATCGAACAAGGCCTGTACCGCCCCGGCCAGCGCCTGCCATCGGTGCGCGCCCTGAGCCTTGAGCATGGGGTCAGCCTGAGCACGGTGCAGCAGGCCTATCGCCTGCTCGAAGACAACGGCCTGGTCTCGCCGCGACCCAAGTCCGGCTATTTCGTCACTGAGGACCGCAGCCTCCCTGCCCTGCCTGCCATGAGCCGCACCGCCCAACGCCCGGTGGATATCTCGCAATGGGAGCAAGTGCTGGAACTGGTGCGCAGCACGCCGCAAAAAGGCGTGATGCAGCTCGGTCGCGGCATGCCCGACATCGACAGCCCGACCCTCAAGCCCCTGCTGCGTAGCCTGGCCCAGCTCAGCCGCCGCCAGGACATGCCAGGCCTGTACTACGACAACATTCATGGCAACCTGGCCCTGCGCGAGCAGATCGCCCGGCTGATGCTCGACTCCGGCTGCCGCCTGGGCCCGGCCGACCTGGTGGTGACCACTGGCTGCCATGAGGCGTTGTCCACCAGCATCCGCGCCGTGTGTGAACCCGGGGATATCGTGGCCGTCGAAGCGCCCAGCTTCCACGGCGCCATGCAGACCCTCAAGGGCCTGGGCATGAAGGCCCTGGAGATTCCCACCGATCCGCTCACCGGCATCAGCCTGGAGGCCCTGGAACTGGCGCTGGAGCAGTGGCCCATCAAGCTCATCCAGCTCACCCCCAGCTGTAACAACCCACTGGGCTACATCATGCCCGAGGCGCGCAAGAAGGCCCTGCTGAGCCTCGCCCAGCGCTACGACGTGGCAATTCTCGAAGACGATGTGTACGGCGACCTGGCCTACACCTACCCGCGGCCGCGGACCATCAAGTCGTTCGATGAAGACGGCCGCGTACTGCTGTGCAGCTCTTTCTCCAAGACCCTGGCTCCGGGCCTGCGGGTCGGCTGGGTGGCGCCCGGGCGCTACCTGGAGCGCGTGCTGCACATGAAGTACATCAGCACCGGCAGTACCGCCAGCCAGCCGCAACTGGCCATCGCCGACTTCATCGAAGCCGGCCACTTTCAGCCCCACGTGCGCCGCATGCGCAGCCAGTACCAACGCGGCCGCGACCAGATGAGCGACTGGGTGACACGGTACTTTCCGCCCGGCACGCGCGCCAGTCGGCCCCAAGGCGGGTTCATGCTATGGGTTGAATTGCCGGAAAGTTTCGATACGCTGCGCCTGAATCGCGCTTTACTGGAGCAGGGGGTGCAGATTGCCGTCGGCAGCATCTTCTCGGCGTCGGGCAAGTACCGGCATTGCCTGCGCATGAACTTTGCCGCGCGGCCCACGCCCCAGATCGAAGCTGCGGTACGCAAAGTGGGTGAAACCGCCCTTCGTCTACTGGAAGCGGACGAAGACCCGGCGTAACTTTGCGCCGCCCTCCACGGTCCAAACCATAAGCCTTTGCTGTACAGGACGTTCTTCTCTTGAGACTCCAGCGAGCTCTGCCACTCTTGCTGGCGCTGCTGCTTGGCCTGTCAGGCTGCGCCAGCGTCAGTACGCCCCGCCAGGTCAGCCAGACGCTGCCGGCCAGCGAATCGGCGTTCGGCCGCTCCGTCCAGCGCCAGGCCGCGCCCTATGACGGGCGTTCGGGTTTTCGCCTGCTGCCCAACAGCAATGAGGCCTTTCGAGCCCGCGCCGAGCTGATCCGCAATGCCCAGGCGAGCATCGACCTGCAGTACTACATCGTCCACGACGGTTTGGGCACCCGCGCCCTGGTTCATGAACTGCTGCGCGCCGCCGACCGCGGCGTGCGCGTGCGCGTGCTGCTCGACGACACCACCAGCGACGGCCTCGACACCATGATGGGCACGCTCGCTGCCCATCCCAATATCCAGATCCGCGTGTTCAACCCCCTGCACCTGGGGCGCAGCACCGGCGCCACCCGCGCCGTAGGCCGGCTGTTCAACCTGTCGCGCCAGCATCGGCGCATGCACAACAAGCTGTTCCTGGTGGACAACAGCATGGCCATCGTCGGCGGCCGCAACCTGGGCGATGAATACTTCGACGCCGAGCCCAACCTCAACTTCACCGACATCGACCTGCTCGGCGTAGGCCCGGTGGCCGACCAGCTCGGCCACAGCTTCGACCAGTACTGGAACAGCGCCTTGAGCCTGCCTATCGGCGACTTCCTCTGGCGCCAACCGGATGCCAACGACCTGCGCGCCAGCCGCAAGCGCCTGGAGATCTCACTGGCGCAAGCGCGGGTCAAGCACAAAGCCTTGTACGACCGCTTGATGGCCTACCAGTCCAATCCACGCCTGGACGCGTGGCGCAACGAGCTGATCTGGGCCCACAGCAAGGCCCTGTGGGATTCACCCAGCAAGGTGCTGGCCCAAGACGAGCCGGACCCGCACCTGCTGATGACCCAGCAGTTGGCACCGGAGCTTGCCAATGTGCATCGCGAGCTGATCCTGGTGTCGGCCTACTTCGTACCGGGCGAATCGGGTTTGCTGTACCTGACCGGCCGCGCCGATGCCGGCACGTCAGTCAAGCTGCTGACCAATTCCCTGGAAGCTACCGACGTCCCAGCGGTGCATGGCGGCTATGCCCCCTATCGCCGCGCCCTCCTCGAACACGGCGTGCAACTGTACGAGCTGCGCCGCCAACCCGGAGACCCGAGCGCCTACCGCAGCCTGCGCCTGTATGGCAGCTCGGACTCCAGCCTGCACAGCAAGGCCATCGTCTTCGACCGGCGCAAGACCTTCATCGGCTCGTTCAACTTCGACCCACGTTCAGTGCTGTGGAACACCGAGGTCGGCGTGCTGGTCGACAGCCCCGAGCTGGCCGAATACACCCGCGATCTTGCGGTGCAGGGCATGGCGCCAGCGCTGAGCTATCAGGCCAAACTGGTGGGGGACAAACTGGTGTGGGTAACCGAGGACAATGGCAAACGCCGCCTGCTCACCTCCGAGCCAGGCGGGCTGTGGCGGCGGTTCAATGCCTGGATCAGCAAGGCGGTGGGGCTGGAAAAGATGCTGTGAGCCGCCGCCCCGTTCGCAGGTGAACCCTGCCCACAAGTCAAGCAGCGCTCTCAATGACAGCGCCGCACCTGTGGCCCGCGAATAGGCTACAAACTCGCTATCAGGCCGAAGCAGGCTCGAAGGCGTCGCGCCGGCGGGTCAACACGACCAACCCCGCCGCACCTGCCGCCATCAGCCACGGCAGTGCATGGCCACTGATCCATTGGCTGCCGGCGCCGGCGATCAACGGCCCAAGCAGACAACCGATGCCCCACAGCTGCGCCACATGCGCGTTGGCGCGCACCAGCTCATCGTCCCGATAACGCTCGCCGATCAGCACCAGCGACAGGGTGAACAGTCCACCGGCACTGGCCCCGAACAACACCCAGACCGGCCAGATCGCAGGCGTGTGCAACGTCAGCGGAATGGCCAGACTCGAAACGAGCAGGGTCAAGGCGCAGCCACTGAACAGCGTCCGTCGCGACATGTAGTCGGCCAGGGCACCGATCGGCAACTGCAGCACGGCATCGCCCACCACCACGGTGCTGACCATGAACAACGCGATCTCGGCGGTGAACCCTTGCTGCAGGCAGTACACCGGCAGCAAGGTCAAGATCATCGCCTCGAAGGCGGCAAACAGCGCAATGGCCCAGGCGATCACCGGCAGGCGCCGACAGAACCCGAACAGGTCGCCGAAGGTGACGCTGCACGCCTCGGTGCTGGGCGCACCGCCGCGGCCCAGCAGCAGCAAGGGCGCGAACAACAGCAGCGCAGTGGCGGCCCAGAATCCGAAGTCATCGTCCGAGCCCAGAAACCCCAGCACCAAGGGGCCGGCAAGCTGGCTCAAGGCATAGCTGCTGCCATACAGCGCCACCAACCGGCCGCGCCACTGCTCCACCACTAGCTGGTTGATCCAGCTTTCACCCAGGATGAACACCACCGTCAGGGCCATGCCGATCACCAGGCGCAATGCCAGCCACAGCGCATAGCTGGGCAGCACGGCTACAAGGCCGATAGATAACGCACCGCCCCACAGGCACAGGCGCATCGCCGCTGGCACACCGACCCAACCCGCCAGGCGGCTGGCCAGGCTGGCCCCGAGCAGCACACCGAGCGCGGGCATCGCGGCCATCACGCCGATGGCGAACCCACCGTAGCCCCAGCCCTCCAGGCGCAAGGACACCAGCGGCATGCTCACGCCGAGCGCGAGCCCGACACTGAGTACCGACGCCAGCACGGCAAAATAGGTTCCCCAACGCATGACAGCCTCCCAGGCAGATCTTGAACAGCAGAGACGACAAAGCCGGGACGGCAAGGGCCGGCCCGGCTAGTTGCTTGCAGGGCTGCTGCGCAGCCCATCGTGGGTAACCGCTCCTACAAATCCTGTGGGAGCGGGCTCACCCGCGAAAAGAGCCGCCTAGCGGCTCACTGGATTACAGCTTGATCCAGGTCGCTTTCAGCTCGGTGTACTTCTCCAGGGCGTGCAGCGACTTGTCACGGCCGTTGCCCGACTGCTTGAAGCCACCGAACGGCGCGGTCATGTCACCACCGTCGTACTGGTTGACCCACACGCTGCCGGCGCGCACGGCACGGGCGGTGTTGTGGGCCTTGGAGATGTCGGCGGTCCAGATGCCAGCGGCCAGGCCGTACGGGGTGTCGTTGGCAATCGCCACGGCTTCCTCGGCGGTGTCGAAGGTGATGACCGACAGCACAGGGCCGAAGATCTCTTCCTTGGCGATCTTCATGGCGTTGGTCACGCCGTCGAAGATGGTCGGTTCGACATAGGTACCGCCGGTTTCTTCCAGAATACGCTTGCCGCCCGCGAGCAGCTTGGCGCCGTCCTGGTGACCGGCGTCGATGTACGACAGCACGGTGTTCATCTGCTGGGTGTCCACCAGCGCGCCGACGGTGGTCGACGGATCCAGCGGGTTGCCCGGCTTCCAGGCCTTCAGGGCCTCGACCACCATCGGCAGGAACTTGTCCTTGATCGAGCGTTCGACCAGCAGGCGCGAACCTGCGGTGCAGACTTCGCCCTGGTTGAAGGCGATGGCGCTGGCAGCGGCTTCGGCGGCGGCCTTGAGGTCAGGGGCGTCGGCGAAGACGATGTTCGGGCTCTTGCCGCCGGCTTCCAGCCAGACGCGCTTCATGTTCGACTCGCCCGCGTAGACCATCAGCTGCTTGGCAATCTTGGTCGAGCCGGTGAACACCAGGGTGTCGACGTCCATGTGCAGGGCCAGAGCCTTGCCCACGGTATGGCCGTAGCCTGGCAGCACGTTCAGCACGCCTGCCGGGATGCCAGCTTCGATCGCCAGCTGGGCGATACGAATGGCGGTCAGCGGCGACTTTTCCGAAGGCTTGAGGACGATGGAGTTACCAGTGGCCAGGGCCGGGCCGAGTTTCCAGCAGGCCATCAGCAGTGGGAAGTTCCACGGCACGATCGCGCCAACCACGCCCACAGGCTCGCGGGTCACCAGACCCAGCTGATCGTGCGGAGTCGGGGCGACTTCGTCGTAGACCTTGTCGATGGCTTCGGCAGTCCAGTGGATGGCGTTGGCGGCACCAGGGACGTCGATGGTGGAGGAGTCACCGATCGGCTTGCCCATGTCCAGGGTTTCCAGCAGGGCCAGTTCTTCGACGTTCTTGCGCAGCAAGTCGGCGAAGCGGATCAGGGTAGCCTTGCGCTTGGCCGGGGCCTGGCGCGACCAGACGCCGGATTCGAACACGGCGCGGGCATTTTCGACGGCGCGGTTGGCGTCGGCCAGATCGCAGCTGGCAACCTTGGCCAGGAAGCGTCCGTCCACCGGGCTCAGGCAGTCGAAGGTTTCACCGGATGCGGCATTGGTGTATTCGCCGTTGATGAAGGCGCGACCTTCGATCTTCAGTTGCTGGGCACGCTGTTCCCAATCCGCACGAGTCAGGGTGGTCATACGAAACTCCTCCTCTTGTTAAGGTGCAACGCCGTACTGAGGACATCACGGCGTGTCAATAATTCTGGCCGGGCGACAAGCGCACACTGGCACCCGACACCCTAAACCAGCCGGTGGAAACTATCAATATATTTGACACGAAAGGCCTAAACGCCTACTGATGTGCATTTTATTAAACAACAAAAGGGAATCACCATGAGCATCGGCACCATCATCGACTTCGCCCAGGCACTCACCGAGGCCGAACGCTACCGCCCTGCGGCGGAAAAAATCATCAAGGGCGAGCCCGACCAGGCGGTCTACAACCACTATTCCAGCCCCTGCGGCCAGTTCGCTGCGGGCGTGTGGGAAGGTGAGGTGGGCCAGTGGACGGTGAACTACACCGAGCACGAATACTGCGAGATCACACAGGGTGTCTCGGTACTGCGCGACCAGGAGGGCAATGCCAAGACGCTGCGTACCGGCGATCGGTTCGTGATCCCGGCCGGCTTCAAGGGCACCTGGGAAGTGCTGGAGCCCTGCCGCAAGATCTACGTCATGTTCGAACAGAAGTAAGAGTCGGACGTGAAGGGCATCATCGAAGGTTTCGCCTTCTGACCTGAACGCCGGACATAAAAAAACCCGCTTCCGAGGAAGCGGGTTTTTTTCAGGTTGCCGATCAATTACTTGATCTTGGCTTCCTTGTAGACCACGTGCTTGCGGACGACCGGATCGTATTTCTTGATCTCGATCTTGTCCGGAGTGGTGCGCTTGTTCTTGTCGGTGGTGTAGAAGTGGCCGGTACCGGCACTCGAAACCAGACGGATCAATTCACGCATGATGTTCTCCCTTAAACCTTGGCGCCAGCACGACGGATGTCGGCCAGAACGGCATCGATACCGCGCTTGTCGATGATACGCATGCCCTTGGCGGAAACGCGCAGACGCACGAAACGCTTCTCGGATTCAACCCAGAAACGGTGGTGCTGCAGGTTTGGCAGGAAACGACGACGGGTTTTGTTGTTTGCGTGGGAAATGTTGTTCCCGGTTACCGGACCCTTACCGGTAACTTGACAGACTCTCGACATGCCTCAGCCCTCTAAAACCACATGCCCAACCCGGCATGGGTTGGCCGCTTAATCTCTCAGTCTATGGCGCCAGGCGCCGTGTTTCCGGGGGTCTTATCGACCGAATCGGCTTGCGCGACAGACCGTGCCCCTAGAAAAGAGCGCTGCTTTATACCAGAAAGACTCGACCACAACAACAGAAGATACGCATCCTGATAGGGCCGAGCGCGCCCGGCCAGCATAGCGACAAGGCTGGCGTGCTGTCGACCGCTCGTCGCCAGACAGACGAAAAAGAAGGTGGTCATTTATCAATGCGCGCACTAGGGTAGGACCTTTCCTCAACTGCACAGTCAGATGGGCCCCAGATCAGTCAAGGAGCCACCATGCGTGTCGCCGCCCTATCGTTGTTGTTCACCACCCTGTTCGCCGCAGGCCTCGCCCAGGCGGCGCCCCTCTCCGTTTGCACCGAGGCCAGCCCCGAAGGTTTCGACGTCGTCCAGTACAACTCGCTGACGACCACCAACGCCTCGGCCGATGTGCTGATGAATCGTCTGGTGGAATTCGATGCCAGCCAGGGCAAGGTGGTGCCCAGCCTGGCGGAAAGCTGGACAGTGTCCGATGACGGCCTGATTTATGACTTCAAGCTGCGTAATGGCGTGAAATTCCATGCCACGCCCTGGTTCAAACCCAGCCGTGAGCTGGAAGCCGACGATGTGCTGTTCAGCTTCCAGCGCATGCTCTACCCCGCTCACGCCTGGCACAAAACGGCGCCTGGAGGGTACCCGCATGCCCAATCGCTGCAGCTGGCCAGCCTGATCAAACTGATCGAGGCGCCGGAAGCGCACACGGTGCGCTTCACCCTGACCCACCCGGACGCCACCTTCCTGGCCACCCTGAGCATGGGCTTCGCCTCGATCTATTCCGCCGAATATGCCGACAAACTGCTCAAGGCCGGCACCCCGGAAAAGCTCAACAGCCAGCCGGTCGGCACCGGGCCGTTCGTGTTCCAGCGTTTTCAGAAGGACGCGGTGGTGCGCTATCGCGCCAACCCCGACTATTTCGCGGGCAAGCCCGCTGTCGACCCGCTGATCTACGCCATTACCCCGGACGCCAACGTACGCCTGCAAAAGCTCAAACGCGGCGAATGCCAAGTAGCCCTCTCGCCCAAACCGTTGGATATCACCGAAGCGGGCAAGGACGGCAACCTCAAGACCGCAAGTGTCCCGGCGTTCATGACGGCGTTCGTCGCCATCAACAGCCAGCACCCTCCACTGGACAAGCCCGAGGTGCGCCAGGCCATCAACCTGGCCTTCGACAAGCCTGCTTATCTCAAGGCCGTGTTCGAAGGCACCGCCATCGCGGCCAATGGCCCCTACCCGCCCAACACCTGGAGCTACGCCAAGGACCTGCCCGGCTACACCATGGACCTTAAAAAGGCCAAGGCACTGTTGGCCAAGGCAGGGCTTGCGGGCGGTTTTGCCACGACAATCTGGACCCGCCCCTCAGGCAGCCTGCTCAATCCCAACCCGAGCCTGGGCGCACAGATGCTCCAGGCGGATCTTGCGAAGATCGGCATCAAGGCCGAGATCCGCGTGATCGAATGGGGCGAGCTGATCCGCCGGGCCAAGGCTGGCGAGCATGACCTGCTGTTCATGGGCTGGGCCGGCGACAACGGCGATCCGGACAACTTCCTCAGCCCGCAGTTTTCCTGCGCGGCGGTCAAGTCCGGCACCAACTTCGCGCGTTTTTGCGACAACCGCCTGGATCAGTTGATCAGCGCCGGTCGCACCACCAACGACCAGAGCGTGCGCAGCCGCCTGTATCAACAGGCGCAGACGCTGATCCAGCAGCAAGCACTGTGGCTGCCACTGGCCCACCCAACCGCGGCGACGCTGCTGCGCCAAGGCGTGGAGGGTTACCAGGTGAGCCCGTTCGGGCGATTGGATTTCAGCAAGGTTTCCGTCACGCGCTAAGTCATTGGTCGGGGCGCTTTGCGCCCCGTCGCAGGCCGCAAAAGCAGCCCTAGACCTCGAACCACCCCTGCTCGATCATCGACAGTGGCTCACCGTCCCCGACGATGACATGATCGAGCACCCGCACATCGATCAACGCCAATGCCCGTTTGAGCACCAGCGTCATGTGCACGTCATCCTCACTGGGCTCGCTATGACCTGACGGATGGTTGTGACAGAGGATCAGTGCGGCGGCGTTGTGCAACAGCGAGCGCCGCACCACCTCACGCGGGTAGACGCTCGCTCGGTTGATCGTCCCCCTGAACAGGATCTCGAACGCCAGCGGCCTGTGCTTGGTGTCCAGGAACAGACAGCCGAACACTTCGCTGGCTTCGTGACACAGCATGGACTTCAGGTAACGCCGCACCGATGCCGGACTCTCCAGAACGGCTTCGCGCGAGATGGATTCATCCAGATAACGCCTGCCAATCTCCAGCAACGCCTGCAACTGCGCATATTTCACCAGCCCCAGGCCCGGCTCACGCAGCACAGCATCGCGATCAGCCTCGAGAAACTGCCTGAGTCCGCCGAAACGCACCAAAAGCCCCCGCGCCAAGTCCAGCACATTACGCCCGGCAACTCCCGAACCCAGCAGTACAGCGAGCAATTCCGAGTCCGACAGCACGGCCGCACCGCGCTGCAACAGCTTCTCCCGTGGCCGATCGTCCGCTGGCCATTCCCTGATGTTCATACCCCTCCTTGCGTGTTACTGCGGCGCGTTTAGGCCCTGTGTTAATCTATCCCGCTCCGTAGATGCGACGATCTGCCGCAGGCAGCAGTCGTCGTCGCCCGCTTTCACTGGAAAAAGGCAAGCCTATGCAGCGGCTGTATCGCAAGCGCATCGTTCTCGGCGTGGGTGGCGGCATCGCCGCCTACAAGAGCGCCGAGCTGATTCGCCGACTCCTGGAACACGGCGCGCAGGTGCGCGTCGTCATGACCCGCGGTGGTGCCGAGTTCATCACGCCACTGACCCTGCAGGCACTGTCCGGCCACCCGGTGCACATGGATCTGCTCGACCCCGCCGCGGAAGCTGCGATGGGGCACATCGAACTGGCCAAGTGGGCCGACCTGGTGCTGATCGCCCCAGCCACTGCCGATCTCATGGCACGCCTGGCACAGGGCATGGCCGATGACCTGCTGACCACCCTGGTGCTGGCCACCGATGCCACTGTTGCCGTGGCGCCGGCCATGAACCAGGCCATGTGGCGCGACCCGGCCACCCAGGCCAACCTCGAACTGCTCAAGAGCCGCGGCATCCAGGTATTCGGCCCGGCCTCAGGCAGCCAGGCCTGTGGTGACGTAGGCCTTGGTCGCATGCTCGAAGCCACGGATCTGGCCTGGTGCGCCGCCGAAAGCTTCAAGCGCCAGTCGCTGACCGGCAAGCACGTGCTGATCACCGCCGGCCCCACCCAGGAAAACATCGACCCGGTGCGCTACATCACCAATCATAGCTCCGGGAAGATGGGCTTCGCTCTGGCCGAGGCGGCCGCCGAAGCAGGGGCTCGGGTGACCCTCGTTACAGGCCCCGTGCACCTACCGACGCCCGATCGCGTCAACCGGATCGACGTGGTGAGCGCTCGGGACATGCTCGCGGCCTGCGAGGCCGCCATGCCCTGCGACCTGTTCATCGCCTCGGCAGCGGTCGCGGACTACCGCCCGGAAGTCGTTGCCCCGCAAAAACTCAAGAAAGACCCTACGACCGGCGACGGCATGCTGCTGCAGATGGTGCGCAATCCGGATATCCTTGCGACCATCGCTGGCCGCACCGATCGTCCGTTCAGCGTCGGTTTCGCCGCCGAGACCGAACACCTGCTCGATTACGCCACGCGCAAGCTCAAGGACAAGAACCTCGACCTGATCGTCGCCAATGATGTGGCCAACCCCAGCATCGGCTTCAACAGCGAGGAAAACGCCCTGACCGTCATCGACCGCCAGCAGCACCAGACCCTCTTCGCGCAGACCAGCAAGGGCAAGATCGCCCGACAACTGGTCGCCTTCATCGCCGAACGGCTCAACCAGGTTCAATAAGTTACATGCACGCTCTTCAAGCCAAGATCCTCGACCCTCGCCTGGGCAACGAATTCCCTCTGCCGCAATATGCCACCCCCGGCTCCGCCGGCCTGGACCTGCGCGCCATGCTCAAGGAGGACACCGTCCTGGAGCCGGGCCAGACCCTGCTGATTCCCACTGGCCTGTCGGTATACATCGGCGACCCGGGCCTGGCCGCCATGATCCTCCCGCGCTCGGGCCTGGGCCACAAGCACGGCATCGTGCTGGGCAACCTGGTCGGCCTGATCGACTCGGACTACCAGGGCGAACTGATGGTCTCGTGCTGGAACCGCGGCCAGACGCCCTTCACCATCGCCATCGGCGAGCGTATCGCGCAGCTGGTGCTGGTGCCTGTGGTGCAGGCCCATTTCGATATCGTCGAGTCCTTCGACGAGAGCCAGCGCGGGGCTGGCGGCTTCGGTCACTCCGGCAGCCACTGAGTCCGGCTGACGACCGTTGGGCCATGGATGGCGAACTCTCTGGCAAAAGCATCGTCCAAGCGTTCAGTTTGCGCCTACCCAGAAGCCTTTGATTATTGGAGCTCCCAGAGATGAACGACATGGCCCACCTGGTACCCGCACTGCCCGAGAGCATCTTCCGCGCCTACGACATCCGGGGCGTTGTCGGCAAAACCCTGACCGGCGAGACTGCCTATTGGATCGGCCGTGCCATCGGCGCCCAGACCCTTGCCCAGGGCGAGCCACAGATCTCGGTCGGTCGCGATGGCCGCCTGTCCGGCCCGATGCTGGTCGAGCAACTGATCAAGGGCCTGGTCGACGCCGGTTGCCAGGTCAGCGACGTCGGCCTGGTTCCGACTCCAGCGCTGTACTACGCCGCCAATGTGCTGGCCGGCAAATCCGGTGTAATGCTCACCGGCAGCCACAATCCGCCTGACTACAACGGCTTCAAGATCGTCATCGCTGGCGACACCTTGGCCAACGAACAGATCCAAGCCCTGCTGACCCGCCTGAAAACCAACGACCTGAGCCGTGGCGAGGGCCGCGTCGAACGTGTCGAGATCCTGGAGCGTTACTTCCAGCAGATCGTCGGCGACGTGAAGCTGGCCAAGAGACTCAAGGTGGTGGTGGACTGCGGCAACGGCGCCGCCGGTGTCATCGCGCCACAACTGATCGAGGCCTTGGGCTGCGACGTCATCCCGCTGTTCTGCGACGTCGACGGTAACTTCCCCAACCATCACCCGGACCCGGGCAAGCCAGAAAACCTCGAGGACCTGATCGCCAAGGTCAAGGAAACCGGCGCCGACATCGGCCTGGCCTTCGACGGTGACGGCGACCGCGTGGGCGTGGTGACCAACACCGGCACCATCGTCTATCCAGACCGCCTGCTGATGCTCTTCGCCCAGGACGTGCTGTCGCGCAACCCCGGCGCCGAGATCATCTTCGACGTCAAATGCACCCGTCGCCTGACGCCGCTGATCGAACAGCTCGGCGGTCGCGCCCTGATGTGGAAGACCGGCCACTCGCTGATCAAGAAGAAGATGAAACAGACCGGCTCTCTGCTGGCCGGCGAGATGAGCGGACACATTTTCATCAAGGAACGCTGGTACGGTTTCGACGACGGCATCTACAGCGCTGCCCGTCTGCTGGAAATCCTCAGCAAGGCAGACCAAGACGCCGAAAGCCTGTTCGCGGCGTTCCCGAACGATATTTCGACGCCGGAAATCAACATTGATGTGACCGACGAGAGTAAATTCAGCATCATTGATGCACTGCAACGCGACGCCGACTGGGGCGATGCCAACCTCACCACCATCGACGGTGTGCGGGTCGACTACGCCCAGGGCTGGGGCCTGGTTCGCGCCTCCAACACCACCCCGGTGCTGGTGCTGCGCTTCGAGGCCGAAAGCGACGCCGAGCTCAAACGTATCCAGGCTGTCTTGCGCACGCAGTTGCTGCGTGTCGATCCAGCCCTGCAACTGCCGTTCTGACCGACTATCCGTTCCTTACCTGGAGCCCTGCATGACCCTCGATCGCGATGCCGCTTCCCATGTAGCCGAGGTTTTGTCCGAAGCACTGCCTTACATTCGCCGCTTTGTCGGCAAGACCCTGGTGATCAAGTACGGCGGCAACGCGATGGAGAGCGAAGAGCTCAAGACCGGCTTTGCCCGGGACATCGTGCTGATGAAGGCCGTGGGCATCAACCCGGTGGTCGTGCATGGCGGCGGCCCACAGATCGGTGACCTGCTCAAGCGTCTCTCGATCGAGAGCCATTTCATCGATGGCATGCGCGTCACCGACTCGGCCACCATGGACGTGGTGGAGATGGTTCTGGGCGGCCAGGTAAACAAGGACATCGTCAACCTGATCAACCGTCACGGCGGCAGCGCCATCGGCCTGACCGGCAAAGATGCTGAATTGATCCGCGCCAAGAAGCTCACCGTCACCCGTCAAACACCGGAGATGACCCAGCCGGAAATCATCGACATCGGTCACGTAGGTGAAGTGGTGAGCGTCAACACCGACCTGTTGAACATGCTGGTCAAAGGCGACTTCATTCCGGTGATCGCACCGATCGGCGTGGGTGAGAACGGCGAGTCGTACAACATCAACGCCGACCTGGTGGCGGGCAAGGTAGCCGAGGCGCTCAAGGCCGAGAAGCTGATGCTGCTGACCAACATCGCAGGCCTGATGGACAAGCAAGGCACCGTCCTGACGGGATTGACCACCGAGCAGGTCAACGAGCTGATCGCCGACGGCACCATCTACGGCGGCATGCTGCCGAAGATCAAATGTGCTTTGGAGGCAGTGCAAGGTGGTGTGAACAGCTCGCACATCATCGATGGTCGCGTACCGAATGCCGTCCTGCTGGAGATCTTCACCGACAGCGGCGTGGGTACCCTGATCACCAACACCAAGCGTCACTGACCACTTGGTCTGTCAGATGGTTCTTACCATCTGGCGCCGATTCACGGAAAAAGGCGACCTCTAAGGTCGCCTTTTTTTATTCGTCCTCACCACACCCGCGCTTTAAGCTCCCGCCGCACATAAAGGTTTCCTGCCAGGCGCCGAAAAGGTAATGGCATAGCGCTATCGTTTTAATTTCTAGTGGGAGATATCGCGTGAAATACGCATCACAAGGACTCGTGCTGGTAGCCGCTCTGGCTATCGGGTCCCTTTCCGGCTGCGCAACCGAAACCTCCACGGCAGTTACCGTGCAGCAGGTGGAAAGCGTCAACCGTCCTTACAGCGGCGTTCGCGCGCCGATCGCCGTGGGTAAATTCGACAATCGCTCCAGCTACATGCGCGGCATCTTCTCCGACGGCGTTGACCGTTTGGGTGGCCAGGCCAAAACCATCCTGATCACCCATTTGCAGCAGACCCATCGCTTCAATGTGCTCGACCGCGACAATATGGGCGAGATCCAGCAGGAAGCGGCGATCAAGGGCCAAGCCCAACGTCTCAAAGGCGCCGACTACGTGGTGACAGGCGATGTGACCGAGTTCGGCCGCAAAGAGGTCGGCGATCACCAGCTGTTCGGCATCCTGGGCCGCGGCAAGACCCAGATTGCCTATGCCAAGGTTGCACTGAACATCGTCAATATCAGCACCTCCGAGGTGGTCTATTCGAGCCAGGGTGCAGGTGAATATGCACTCTCCAACCGCGAGATCATCGGCTTCGGCGGTACCGCCAGCTATGACTCCACCCTTAATGGCAAAGTCCTCGACCTGGCCATGCGCGAAGCCGTGAACAAACTGGTCAATGCCGTGGAAAGCGGCCAATGGAAGCCACAAGCACAGTAAGTGCATAGGACAAGGAAGACCGTTACATGACGACCCCACTCTCGGCCTGGCGCGCTTTCGCCGCGCTCTTGCTTGGCTGCACCCTGCTGGCCGGCTGCAGCGGGCAAAAGCCCTTGTACCAATGGGAGAGCTACCAGCCCCAGGTACATGAGTACTTCAAAGGCGAGACCTCGAAAGAGGAACAGGCCATCGCCCTTGAGCGTGACCTCGAAAAGATCAAAGCCAAGAACGGCGCAGTACCCCCCGGCTATCACGCTCAACTTGGGCTGCTCTATTCCAGCCTTGGCAAGGACGATCAGATGATTCAGCAACTGCGCACCGAAAAAGCACTGTTCCCTGAATCGGCGCCGTACATGGACTTTCTGATCAACAATGCCAGCAAGGGAATCAAGCAATGATCAGTCGCCTCACCCAACTGCTCGTGAGCGCCTGCGTGCTGGTGCTGCTCACCGGCTGCGCCGAGCGCAAGACCATCGATTACACGGCCTACAAGCAAAGTCGCCCTAAATCGATCCTGATCCTGCCGCCGCTGAACGAGTCCCCGGATGTCAAAGCCACCTACAGCATGCTGTCCCAGGTGACCTATCCGCTGGCCGAGGCAGGCTACTACGTGATGCCCGTGGCACTGGTTGACGAAACATTCCGCCAGAACGGCCTGAGCACACCCGCCGATATCCATCAGCTACCGCCCGACAAGCTGCATGAGATCTTTGGTGCGGACGCAGGCCTGTATGTCACCGTCAGCGATTACGGTACCCGCTATATGGTGCTCAGCAGCGCAACTATCGTCACCGCCAGCGCCAAACTGGTGGACCTCAAGAGCGGAACCACCTTGTGGACAGGTAGCGCCAGCGCGTCGAGCGAGGAAGGCCGGCAGAATCAAGGTGGCCTGATTGGCATGCTGGTCACCGCAGCGATCAACCAGATCATCAGCAACGTACAAGATGATGCGGGTTACCCGATCGCTGGCATCACCAGCAGTCGTTTGCTCACACCCCAGCCCAACGGCGGAATCCTCTATGGCCCCCGCTCGCCGAAGTACGGCACGGACTGAGGGCAGCCGGCATCGCGGCGGTTCGCCGCTAATAAGGCCTGAATAGCCTGCACAAAAAAAGGCGACCCTCTCACGAAGGTCGCCTTTTTCAATTGCAACGCGGGAGTCAGATCCCGTACTGCGCCCGATAGGCTTCGACAGCTGGCAGGTGTTGCTTGAGCTGTGGATCATCGGCCAGGAACTCCAGCACCTGGGTCAGCGAAACGATGCTGACCACCGGGATGCCGAAGTCACGCTCGACTTCCTGGATCGCCGATAGCTCGCCATTGCCACGCTCTTCGCGGTTCAGCGCGATCAGAACGCCAGCGGCCTTGGCCTGCTGGGCGTTGATGATCTGCATCACTTCGCGGATGGCGGTGCCAGCGGTGATCACATCGTCGATGATCAGCACGTCACCGGCCAGCGGGGCGCCGACCAGGCTGCCGCCTTCGCCGTGATCCTTGGCTTCCTTGCGGTTGAAGCACCATGGCACATCGAGCTGGTGTTGCTCGGCCAGCGCCACGGCAGTGGCTGCCGCCAGGGGAATACCCTTGTAGGCGGGGCCGAACAGCACGTCGAACGGGATCTTGCTGTCGACGATGGCCGCCGCGTAGCAACGCCCCAGTTGCGCCAGTGCTGAACCGGTATTGAACAAGCCGGCATTGAAGAAGTACGGGCTGGTACGCCCCGATTTCAGGGTGAACTCACCGAAGCGCAGAACCCCGCGATCGATGGCAAAACGAATGAAGTCGCGCTGATACGGCTGCATGAAGAGTCCCGGACACCACGGATTTAGCTAAATGAGTTGAGCTCGGGTATCATACACGCACGAGATTTTTGGGGCCATTTATGCGGATCATCAGTGTGAACGTAAATGGCATTCAGGCTGCGGCCGAGCGTGGATTGCTCAGCTGGCTGCAAGCCCAGAATGCCGACGTCATCTGCCTTCAGGATACCCGCGCCTCGGCCTTTGAACTCGACGACCCAGCTTTCCAGCTCGATGGCTATTTCCTTTACGCCTGCGACGCGGAGGTGCCAGCCCAAGGTGGCGTGGCACTGTACTCGCGGATGCAGCCCAAGGCAGTCATCACCGGCCTGGGCTTCGAGACAGCCGACCGTTACGGGCGTTACCTGCAAGCGGATTTCGACAAGGTAAGTATTGCAACGTTGCTGCTGCCTTCAGGCATGAACGGCGACGAGGACTTGAACCAGAAGTTCAAGTTGATGGACGACTTCGCCCGCTACTTGGACAAGCAGCGCCGCAAGCGTCGCGAGTACATCTACTGTGGCTCGCTGTACGTGGCGCAACAGAAGCTGGACATCAAGAACTGGCGCGACAGCCAGCAGTCGCCGGGCTTCCTGCCGCCGGAGCGTGCGTGGATGGACGCAATCGTTGGCGACATGGGCTACGTCGACGCCCTGCGCGAAGTCAGCCGCGAAGGCGACCAGTACAGCTGGTGGCCGGACAACGAGCAGGCCGAGATGCTCAACCTGGGTTACCGGTTCGATTACCAGATCCTCACCCCAGGCCTGCGCCGTTTCGTGCGCAACGCCCGCCTGCCGCGCCAGCCGCGCTTCTCCCAGCATGCGCCACTGATCGTGGACTACGACTGGACGCTGACGATCTAAGTCAGTCTGCAGCTCATTCGCGGGCAAACCCGCCCTCACAGGACACCGCCCTTCTTAAGCGCAGCGCCTGTGGGGGCGGGTTTACCCGCGAATGATCCTTAGAAAAACCTACTTGATCGGTCGCCAGATCAGCGGATAGCGATAAGGCTTGCCCTCGTTGGCCCTGACCCCTGCAAGGATGGCCAGGACCAGCACCGCCACCGTCAGGATGGCGAACAGCACGATCCCTACCAGCACGAACATCAGCAAGAAGCAGATGAACCCTGCGATGGTCACACTGATCTGGAAGTTCAGTGCCTCCTTGCCCTGCGCGTCGATGAACGGATCCAGCTCACGCTTCCAGATCCACATCACCAGCGGGCCCAGCAGGTGCCCAAGGGGCACCACCAGGCCCAGCAGCGCCGAGAGATGACAGAACATCGCCCATTGCCGGATCTCGGCGTTGGGTGGGGCGACCGGTAGGTCGTCAGGCTCGTTCATGTTCCACATCTCCTTGGCAGCCAGGTCAGTCGGCCAGCGACGCGTTCTGCAGTTCGAAGATCTCGGTCATGCCCTTTTGGGCCAGGGCCAGCATGGCGTTGAAGTCTTCAGGCTGGAACGGGGCGCCTTCGGCGGTGCCCTGGACCTCGATGAAGCCACCGGCGCTGGTCATGACCACGTTCAGGTCGGTCTCGGCGGCGGAGTCTTCCAAGTAGTCCAGGTCGAGCACGGCCTCGCCCTGATACATGCCCACCGACACGGCGGCGATCATGTGCTTGAGCGGGTTGCCGCCCTTGAGACCACCACGCTTCTTGATCACGGCCAGGGCGTCGCACAGGGCGACCATGGCACCGGTGATCGACGCGGTGCGGGTGCCACCATCGGCCTGGATCACATCGCAGTCGACGTACAGGGTGACGTCGCCCAGCTTGCTCATGTCCAGCGCGGCGCGCAGGGAACGGCCTATCAGGCGCTGGATCTCCAGGGTACGGCCACCCTGCTTGCCACGACTCGCTTCACGCTGGTTACGCTCGCCGGTGGAACGCGGCAGCATGCCGTACTCGGCGGTCAGCCAACCCTGGCCCTGACCCTTGAGGAAGCGGGGAACACCATTTTCGACGCTGACCGTGCAGACGACCTTGGTGTCGCCGAACTCGACCAGTACCGACCCCTCGGCGTGCTTGGTGTAGTTGCGGGTGATGCGGATCGAGCGGAGCTGATCGGCGGCGCGACCACTTGGACGTTTCATCTGGGATACCTGTACCGGGACTTGAATCTGGCGAGCATTATAAGGCCCGGCGCCCTGGGAGGACACGCCTATTGTCGCGCGCCGGGGCAGCCTGTCGTCTTTTCCCACCGGCCTTGCAGGCTCTCTGTAACATGGGTGGATTGGGCGCCCGCACCGCACTGCGCTACAATCCCGCGCCTTGGCCGAAAGGCTTTCCCGTTCATTCAGACTTCGCGAGGTACTCACCATGGTGCACAGCATGACCGCTTTTGCTCGCGTCGAGCGCGCTGGCAGCCAAGGCACCCTGGCCTGGGAACTGCGCTCGGTCAACCACCGCTACCTGGAGCCTCACCTGCGCTTGCCCGAGGCCCTGCGCGATCTGGAAGGCGCGGTGCGCGAAGGCCTGCGCCAAGGCCTGTCGCGCGGCAAGGTCGAATGCACCCTGCGCCTGAGCGAAGACAACGCCGGCAAGCCCCTTCAGGTCGACCGTGAGCGCGCCGCGCAGCTGGTCGCCGCCGCCGAGACCGTCGCCGGCCTGATCAAGCAGCCCGCGCCGCTGAACCCGCTCGAAGTCCTGGCCTGGCCCGGCGTGCTGGTGGCCGACGCCAGCGACCCTCAGGCGCTCAACGCCGAGGCCATGGCGCTGTTCAACGAGGCGCTCGCCGAGCTCAAGGCCGGCCGCCAGCGTGAAGGCCTGGAACTGGCCCGCCTGATCAACGAGCGTCTGGACAGCATGACCGCAGAGGTCACCACCTTGCGCGCCCTGGTGCCACAGATGCTGGCCGCCCAGCGCCAGCGCATCCTCGACCGCTTCAATGACCTGCAGGCCGAACTCGACCCGCAGCGCCTGGAGCAGGAGATGGTGTTGCTGGCCCAGAAAAGCGACGTGGCCGAAGAGCTGGACCGCCTCAGCACGCACATC
This sequence comes from Pseudomonas sp. PKS, assembly GCF_051913525.1. NCBI lineage: Bacteria > Pseudomonadati > Pseudomonadota > Gammaproteobacteria > Pseudomonadales > Pseudomonadaceae > Pseudomonas > Pseudomonas sp. PKS. The sequence goes on from NZ_JBEGDO010000002.1 coordinate 212,678, forward strand.
ACCGAGGTCCGGCGGGTCCTCAAGTCCGGCGGCGCAGCCGGCCGGCGCCTGGACTTCCTGATGCAAGAGCTCAACCGCGAAGCCAACACCCTGGGCTCCAAGGCGTTCGATCCGCGCAGCACCCAGGCGGCGGTCAACCTCAAGGTGTTGATCGAACAGATGCGTGAACAAGTACAGAACATCGAGTAAGGCCACCCCTACCATGAACCACAGCAGCGGCACCCTCTACATCGTCTCGGCCCCGTCCGGCGCCGGCAAGACCAGCCTGGTCACGGCGCTGACCCAGGCGGACGACAACATCCGCGTCTCGGTCTCCCACACCACCCGCGCCATGCGCCCAGGCGAGCAGCACGGGGTGAACTATCACTTCGTCGAGCACGCGCATTTCAAGGTGCTCATCGAGCAGGGCGACTTCCTCGAGCACGCCGAGGTCTTCGGCAACTTCTACGGAACCTCGCGCAGCGCACTGCAGCAGACCCTCGACCAAGGCTATGACCTGATCCTGGAAATCGACTGGCAAGGCGCCCAGCAGGTACGCAAGCTGATGCCCGAGGCGCTGTCGGTCTTCATCCTGCCGCCAAGCCAGCAGGCCCTGCGCCATCGCCTGGACAACCGCGGCCAGGACAGCGAGGAAATCATCGAAGGCCGCATGAGGGAAGCGGTCAGCGAGATGGTCCATTACGACGAGTACGACTACGTCATCATCAACGATGACTTCGCCGAGGCGCTGGAAGACCTCAAAGCGGTGTTCCGTGCAAACCGAGATGGCGATCCACAAGCCGTCGAACGTGCCGAGGCGCTCAGGCTGCACAAGCAACAGCAACGCCACGGAGCGCTGCTCAAGCAATTGATCGGCTGAAATCAAAAAGGGGCTGCGTTCGCAGCCCCTTTTTTCATTACTCCTGCAGTTGCAGGTTGGCCTGCTGGCGCAACGTCGCGCCCAGGAAGTAGGCCGGTGCACGCCAGCGCGACAGCACCATCAACACGATCCCCAGTGCCGAAATGATTGCCGCGATCACGAATACCAGGCCAAGCCCGGCAACGTGAGAGCCGCTGCCGAAGTCCGGCGAGGCGCTGTCGATCGCCGTGCGCACGAAGATGATCGACAGGATTACACCACCCACCAGCGGGCACAGGCCGCGCATGAAGAAGTGGCGCAGGCTGCCGAACAGACTGTGGCGGAAATACCAGACACAGGCATAGGCCGTCAGCGAGTAGTAGAAGCAGATCATCATGCCCAGGGCAGTGATGGTATCGGCCAGCACGTTCTCGCTCAGCGTGCGCATGGTCACGTAGAACAGACCAGCAGCAACGCCGGCGCAGATGGTCGCGTAGCGCGGCGTCTGCGAACGCGGGCAGACGCTGGCAAAACGTTGTGGCACGGCGCCGTAGTAGCCCATCGCGAGCAGGGTCCGCGCCGGCGACACGAAGGTCGACTGCAAGGACGCAGCAGTGCTCGCCAATACGGCAATGGACATCAGGATCGCCAGCGGCCCCATGACCGGACCGGCCAGGTGCGCAAAGACGTTCTCTTGGATACGCGGGTTACCCAGACCCAGGCCAACATCACTGATCCCGGCGAACTGCAGGGTGGCGATGGCGGTGACCAAGTAGAGACCGAGGATCAGCAACACCGTCCAGGTGGCAGCCTTGCCCGGGACTTCGTCACTGCCGATCGACTCTTCACTCACGGTCAGGCACACGTCCCAGCCCCAGAAGATGAAGATCGACAACGACAGACCTGCGGCGAACGCCGAGAACGACTCCACGCCAAACGGGTTGAACCAGGCCAGGTCGAATGCCAGCGGTGGCGGTGCGGTGGTCTCGCTGAAAGCGGCGAACGCAAAGCCGATCAGCACCAGCAACTGCAAGGCCACCAGGCCGTATTGCACGGTCATCGTGGTGCCCATGCCACGGCAGCAGATCCACACCGCCAAGGCGATGAACACACAACAGGTGGTGATGTTCACCAACAAGTTGTCCGCCAATGCCGCCAGCTCCTGCTGACCGGTGATCTGTGCAATGAACAGGTAGAAGAAATCGACGGCCACACCCGCCAAGTTGGACAACACGATGGTAGTGGCCACGACCAGCCCCCAGCCACCGATCCAGCCGATCATCGGCCCGAAGGCCCGTGCCGACCAGGTAAAGGAGGTGCCGCTGTCCGGCTCCGCGGCATTGAGCTCGCGATAGCCCAGCGCGACCAGCAACATGGGCAGGAAGCCGACGATGAAAACAGCGGGGAGGTGGGCGCCCACCTCACGCACGGTGGGGCCAAGGGCACCGGTCAGGGTATAGACAGGTGCAATCGTGGAGATGCCCAGCACCACGCTGGCCAGCAGGCCCAAACGGCCTTTTGCCAGGCCTTTGCTGGCGCGCTGGGTGTTGCCTGCATCGGTCGCCACATCGGGTGGGCGGCCGGCTTCGGTGTATTCGCTCATGAGTCTTTGCCGTAACTATTGGTATTGTTTTCACGGACCTTGCGAACAAGGCCCGCTTTCACTCATTGAAAGCTGTTGCAGGGAGCGGGTCATCCAAGACCTTCGGGTAACGTCAGAGTGTTTTCTGGCGCAAACCCTCCCGTGCAGCATGGGCAATGCAGGCCTCGCGGAATGCCTGGAACAGGCGCCGGGAGACCGGGTTTTCGGCGAAACGCCATTCCGGGTGCCACTGCACACCGAGCACGAAGCCCGGCGCATCAGGCATGGACACCGCCTCGATCAGGCCATCCGGGGCCCGTGCCTCGACGCGCAGGCCAGGGGCCAGACGGTCGATGCCCTGGCTGTGCAGCGAGTTGACCTCGAACTGCTCAGCCAGGCCCAAGCGCTCGAACAGCCCTCCCGGCGCAACGCCGACGGGGTGTCGAGGGCTGTATTGCACCTCAAGTGGTGCATCCTCAGGTTCTCGGTGATCCAGGTAGCCGGGCAGCTCCTGCACGCGCTGGTGCAGAGTGCCGCCGAGGGCGACGTTCAATTCCTGGAAACCACGGCAGATACAGAACACCGGTATACCGGCGGCAATGGCTGCCTGCAGCAACGGCAAGGTCAGACGGTCACGCGCGGTGTCGTGCCGGGTCCCTTCCGCGCTGGGGGCGCCATTGTAATGATGCGGCTCGACATTAGAAGGCGAGCCGGTAAAAAGAATGCCATCGAGCCGCGCGAGCAGCGCCTGTGTGTCGCTGCCACCGTCACGGGCCGGCAAAATCAACGGAAGCCCCGCAAAGCCGGCCGCCTCCACGTACTTGTCGCCCACAGTGTGCGACGAGTTTTTCCCCACCTGCTGGCGGCAGGCGCTGACACCGATCAGAGGGACCGCATTTGCGCTCATGGGCTTATACCGTGTGCAGGTACCAGTTGTACTCGAGGTCGGAGATCGACACTTCGAACTCGGCCAGCTCGCTTTCCTTGCAGGCCACGAAGATATCGATGTAGTCCGGGCTGATGTATTGATTGAGCACTTCGCTGTCATCCAGCGCGCGCAGGGCGTCGCGCAGGTTGTTCGGCAGGCTCTGCTCCAGTTGCTCGTACGAGTTGCCTTCGATCGGCTCACCCGGCTCGACCTGATTGGTCAGGCCGTGATGGATGCCGGCCAGAATGGCGGCGAGCATCAGGTAAGGGTTGGCGTCGGCACCGGCCACGCGGTGCTCGATGCGCACGTTCTCGCTGCTGTCGGTGGGCACGCGCAGGGCGACGGTGCGGTTGTCCAGGCCCCAGCTCGGTGCGTTCGGCACATAGAACTGTGCGCCGAAGCGACGGTAGGAGTTGATGTTCGGGCACAGAAACGCCATCGATGCCGGCATGGTTTCCAGCACACCGCCGATCGCGTGGCGCAGCGCATCGCTCTGGAGCGGATCTTCGTTGGCGAAGATGTTCTTGCCGGTCTTCTTGTCCAGCAGCGAGATGTGCACGTGCAGGCCATTGCCCGCCTGGCCCGGGTAGGGCTTGGCCATGAAGGTGGTGTCCATTTCATGGTCGTAGGCGATGTTCTTGATCAGGCGCTTGAGCAGGATCGCGTAGTCACAGGCCTTGAGCGGATCGGCCACGTGGTGCAGGTTGACCTCGAACTGGGCCGGGGCGCTTTCCTTGACGATGGCGTCGGCCGGGATGCCTTGCTCCTTGGCCGCTTCCAGCATGTCCTGCAGGCAGTCGGCGTACTCGTCCAAGTCGTCGATCAGGTACACCTGGGTCGACTGCGGGCGCTTGCCGGAGATCGGTGAGCGCGGCGGCTGCGGACGGCCATTGAGGTTGTCCTGGTCGATCAGGTAGAACTCGAGCTCGAAGGCTGCGCAGATATCCAGGCCCAGCTCGTCGAATTTGGCGACCACTTGGCGCAACACTTCACGTGGATCGGCGAAGAACGGCGCGCCGTCCAGCTCATGCATGGTCATCAGCAGTTGGGCGGTGGGGCGCTTCTGCCAAGGCTCGTCGGACAATGTACCGGGGATCGGATAGCAGATGCGGTCGGCATCGCCGATATCCAGGCCAAGGCCGGTGCTCTCGACGGTCGAGCCGTTGATATCCAGGGCAAACAACGACGCCGGCAGATTGATGCCTTTCTCGTATACCTTGTGCAGGCTGGCGCGCTCGATGCGCTTGCCGCGTACCACACCGTTCATGTCGGAAATCAGCAGATCGACGAACTGCGTGTCCGGATGAGCCTCTAGGAATTCATTCATCTCGCTGGAAGAACTGGCGCACGGGATTACCGACGTCATGGCTGTACATCCTTTGATTCGGGGCGGCGATGTGGAGGGATACTGCTGGCGCCTCGCGGGCGGCGATGGTTGCTACTGTTGTTCTTTTCACTGTCCCATCGTTGGGGATAGGGTGCGACCCGGTGTGCATTGATTCCCGGGGGCCGTTCCACTATAAAATGGCCTCAACGCAACAGACATTGGCATTTCGGCAAGCAGAGCGTGCATCAATGCAATATCAGATTACCCATGCCGACCTTTCCCTGGTCCTGGCCCTGGAGCGCGGTCGCTCGCTGGCCAAAGCCGCCGAACTGCTCAAGGTAGATGTCTCGACGGTGTTTCGCTCGATTCGCCGACTGGAGTCCGCATTGGGCACAGCGCTGTTCGTCAAGAGCCGCAAAGGTTACCTGCCCACCGATACCGCCCAGGCCCTGGCAGAGCAGGCCGAGCGCGCCGAGCAGGCGCTCGATGCCGCACGCATCGCCCTGACCAGCGGCGAACAGGTCGTCAGCGGTACCGTTCGTCTGACGTGTACCGAAGCAGTCATGCACAGCCTGCTACTGCCAGCGCTGGCCGACTTCATGTCGAACTACCCTGCCCTGTCGCTGGAGCTAGGCACCTCCAACACCTTCGCCAACCTCAGTCGACGCGATGCCGACATCGCGCTGCGCCTGACCAACACACCGCCCGAGCATCTTGTCGGCCGCTGCCTGGGCTCAACGTCCTACGTGGTCTGCGGCCAAGCGCAGTGGCGCGAGCGCCTGGGCGAGTCGCATCACAGCGTGCCGTGGATCGCCCCGGACGACTCGATGCAGGACCATCCCACAGTCGTCTGGCGCAACCAGCAGTACCCTGGCCTGAATCCACGCTACCAGTGCAGCAGCATGTCGACCATCGCCCAGCTGGTGAGCACCGGCCTTGGCGTCGCGGCACTACCGGACTACATGGTCGATGCCCTGCCCGAGGTCGAGGCCCTGAGCGGCCCCCTGCCCGGTTGCGACACCCAGCTGTGGCTGCTGACCCGCCCGGACTGCCGAGCGCTGCGCTCGGTACAGACCTTGTTCGAAGAGCTGACCCCGCGCCTGCGCGACGCCATGTTGTGAGAACGCGCCAAGGAGGGTTGTCTGCGGTCTGTGCATCCCGTTATCGTCAGGGTCGAGCGTGCCGGTGCCTGCGGGCTTACCCGCGAAGCAGTCAATACAGGCCCGACAGAGCAGCACCTGACAAAACAGCGCTTCCCTATTGGCTGGTGATTTTTTAAACTATCGAGTCCGCCTGCCCACTCTGGGCTGCACGCTAACGCATTTGCTACTGAGGAAGACCATGGCCCGCGTAACTGTTGAAGACTGCCTGGAACACGTGGATAACCGCTTTGAGCTGGTCATGCTCTCGACCAAGCGCGCCCGTCAGCTGGCCACCGGCGGCAAAGAGCCGCGCGTTGCATGGGAAAACGACAAGCCGACCGTCGTCGCCCTGCGCGAAATCGCCGAAGGTATCGTCACTCCTGAGTTCATCGCCGCCGAAGAGATCGTCACTGAAGATCCGGTCTTCGCTGCGTTCGAGGACGAGAACAACGAGGCTGTCTGATCCATGCCCGGTCGACATCGTGCGGCACAAGGCCCTCTCCCTCGGCAGGAGGTGAACCCATGCCGGGTATAGAAGCCCTCGCCGAACGGCTGTCGACCTACCTCGGCCCCGACCAGGTCAATCTGGTCCGCCGGGCCTACTTCTACGCCGAACAGGCGCACGATGGCCAACGCCGCCGCAGCGGCGAGCCCTACGTGACCCATCCGCTGGCCGTGGCCAGCATCCTGGCCGACATGCACATGGACCATCAGAGCCTGATGGCCGCCATGCTGCACGATGTGATCGAAGACACCGGCATCGCCAAGGAAGCCCTCTGCCAGCAATTCGGCGAGACTGTCGCCGAGCTGGTCGACGGGGTCAGCAAGCTGACCCAGATGAACTTCGAGACCAAGGCCGAGGCCCAGGCCGAAAACTTCCAGAAGATGGCCATGGCCATGGCCCGGGACATCCGCGTCATCCTGGTCAAGCTGGCCGACCGCCTGCACAACATGCGCACCCTGGAAGTGCTCTCTGGCGAAAAACGCCGACGCATCGCCAAGGAAACCCTCGAAATCTACGCTCCCATCGCAAACCGCCTGGGCATGCACAACGTGCGCGTGGAATTCGAGGACCTCGGTTTCAAGGCGATGCACCCGATGCGCTCCTCGCTCATCCACCGCGCCGTCAAGAGCGCCCGTGGCAACCGCAAGGAAATCGTCGCCAAGATCGAACAGTCGCTGGCCAACTGCCTGGCCGCGGACGGCATCGAGGGCGAGGTCAGCGGCCGGCAGAAACACCTCTATGGCATCTACAAGAAGATGCGCGGCAAGCGCCGCGCCTTCAACGAGATCATGGACGTGTATGCCTTCCGCATCATCGTCGACAAGGTCGACACCTGCTATCGCGTGCTCGGCGCCGTACACAACCTGTACAAGCCACTGCCCGGTCGCTTCAAGGACTACATCGCGATTCCCAAGGCCAACGGCTACCAGTCGCTGCACACGACGCTGTTCGGCATGCACGGCGTACCCATCGAGATCCAGATCCGCACTCGCGAAATGGAAGAGATGGCCAACAACGGAATCGCCGCCCACTGGCTGTACAAGTCCAACGAGGACGAACAGCCCAAAGGCAACCATGCCCGAGCCCGTCAATGGGTCAAGGGCATCCTCGAGCTGCAGCAGCGCGCCGGCAACTCGCTGGAATTCATCGAGAGCGTCAAGATCGACCTGTTCCCGGACGAGGTCTATGTCTTTACGCCCAAGGGCCGGATCATGGAGCTGCCCAAAGGCTCCACCGCCGTCGACTTCGCCTACGCAGTGCATACCGATGTCGGCAACAGCTGCATCGCCTGCCGCATCAATCGCCGCCTGGCGCCGCTGTCCGAACCACTGCAAAGCGGCTCGACGGTGGAAATCGTCAGCGCGCCGGGCGCCCGTCCGAACCCCGCGTGGCTCAATTTCGTGGTCACCGGCAAGGCGCGCACGCATATTCGCCATGCACTCAAGCAGCAGCGCCGGTCCGAATCGATCAGCCTGGGCGAACGCCTGCTGAACAAGGTCCTCACCGGCTTCGACAGCAGCCTGGAGAAAATCCCGTCGGAGCGCATCCAGTCCATCCTCAGCGAATACCGCCTGGAGCTGCTCGAGGATCTGCTCGAAGACATCGGCCTGGGCAATCGCATGGCCTACGTGGTGGCTCGCCGCCTGTTGTCCGCCGAAGGCGAGCAACTGCCCGCACCGGAAGGCCCGCTGGCCATCCGCGGCACCGAAGGCCTGGTGCTCAGCTACGCCAAATGCTGCACCCCTATCCCCGGCGACCCGATCGTCGGGCACCTGTCGGCGGGCAAAGGCATGGTCGTGCACCTGGAGAACTGCCGCAACATCAGTGAAATCCGCCACAACCCGGAAAAATGCGTGCAGCTTTCCTGGGCCAAGGACATCACCGGTGAGTTCAATGTCGAACTGCGCGTCGAGCTGGAGCACCAGCGCGGCCTGATCGCCCTGTTGGCCAGCAGTGTCAACGCCGCCGACGGCAATATCGAAAAAATCAGCATGGACGAACGCGACGGCCGTATCAGCGTGGTCCAACTGGTGGTCAGCGTGCGCGATCGCGTGCACCTGGCCCGCGTGATCAAGAAGTTGCGTACCCTGACCGGCGTGGTCCGCATCACCCGCATGCGTACGTAGTCCGTCAACCAAGGAGTCATCATGACCAAGACCGTCATCAACAGCGACAAGGCCCCAGCCGCCATCGGCACCTACTCCCAGGCGATCAAGGCCGGCAACACCGTCTACATGTCCGGCCAGATCCCGCTGGATCCGAAAACCATGGAACTGGTCGAAGGCTTCGAAGCCCAGACCGTCCAGGTCTTCGAAAACCTCAAGGCCGTTGCCGAGGCCGCTGGCGGTTCGTTCAAGGACATCGTCAAGCTGAACATCTTCCTCACCGATCTGAGCCACTTCGCCAAGGTCAACGAGATCATGGGCCGTTACTTCGAGCAGCCTTACCCAGCGCGCGCCGCTATCGGCGTTGCCGCTCTGCCGAAAGGCTCCCAGGTCGAGATGGACGCGATCCTGGTCATCGAGTGATGCCTCCGGTGGCGGGCGCCCTGCCCGTCACCTTTCCTGCCCCAAGGTTTTACCATCATGCGCCATGCCCTGCCCCTTGCACTGGCAGCCCTGCTCCTGGGCGGCTGTGCCAGCCACAAACCTGAAGACTACAACGGCACCTGGATCAACCAGGACGCTATCGATGCCGCCGACGGCGACAGCCTGCACCAGGCCCTGAGCAAAAAAGGGCCAGTACTCGAATGGAAAATCGACACTGCCAACCAGCAAGCCAGCTACAGCAACGGCTTCGAGGCAGTGGATGGTTACCTGAGCGCGAAGGAAGACCAGTGGCAGGCCAGCTTCACCGGCGGCCAGACCGAGCAACTGAACCTCAGTGGCAACAAACTGCGCGTCACCTCGCAAAACGGCAACAAACAGACCTTCGTGAAGGCGCCGACGGCCTCCGCCAACGCCCCGCTTGGCGGCAGTTTTGAAAAGGCCCTGTACACCGCCTATCTGGGCGGCGAATGGAAGATCGTCGAGGGCCCGGGTAAAGGTGCAACGGTGCGCTTCGCCGACAACGGCAGCGTGACGGGCCTGCCGAATCTGGATCGCTACGCCCTGTGCCTGGCGGGTGATTGCGCCGACATGGGCGGCGATAACGACAGCCTGTGGTTGGAGCGCAACCAACGAGGCGCGCCGTGGATCTTCAAGCGCGACGGCGACACGCTGGAAATCCTTCAAGCGGTCAATCGTGCCCAGCCAGACGAAAAGCCACAGCTGGCGCCCGGCGCCCGGCAGTGGGTGCTTGAGCGCGACTGATATAACCTCGCAAGTCCCGTCACGCCCACAGGCTCTGCGGCACCCTCGATAACACCGCGGTGCCTGTGGGAACGGGTTTACCCGCGAAAAGGCCAAGGCAACCCAGCAAGAAGCTTGATCGCGCTCTAACTCTTCAAGATCGCGGCGTACCCTTCCCTGTAGCTTGGATACTGCGGCGCCCATCCCAGCGCACGTGCTCGTGCATTGCTGCAGCGCTTGCTACCGGTACGCCGAACGCGTTGCTCGTCCGACCATTCGCTCACCCCCATGTACTGGCGCAGCCAGCCCACTACGTCGGCCAAGGGCGCAGGGTCGTCATCAACGCCGATATAGCAAGAGTCCAGCGCCACGCCACGGGCGTCGGCCTGGAGCAGGAAGGCCAGCAAACCTGCCGCATCCTCGGCATGGATGCGGTTGCCATACAGCGGCGGCTCCTCGGCCACCCGGTAACCCTGACGCACCTGGCTGAGCAGCCACTCCCGACCCGGGCCATAGATGCCGGTCAGGCGCACGAGCGTTGCGGGCAGCCCGCTGTGCAGCGCCAACTGCTCGGCCTGCAGCATCACGCGGCCCGAATAGCCTTGGGGTTCAGTCACCGCGTTCTCGTCGACCCACTCGCCCTGCGCCTGCGCATACACACTGCTGCTGGACACGAACAGCAGCCGCCGGGGCTGCTGTCCACGCGCCCGCAGCCAATCGAGCACATGACGCAGACCGTCGACATAAGCAGCCTGGTATCCCCCCTCATCGTGTTGGCTGGCGGCCACGCAGTACACCAGGTAATCGGGCGATCGCTGGGGCCAGTCTGCCGGTATCGCGGGCTCGGACAGGTCGGCGGCAATCGGCACGACGCCCACGGGCAGATGCTCGACCATGCGTCGCAAGCCACTGACCTGCCAGCCCAGCGCCAGCAACTGGCGAGCTAGACGACCGCCTACATCACCGCAGCCAACGATCATCACGCAGGGTTCGGACATTTCAATCGCTCCACAGACAAAGGTTGAGGCTAACCGGATTAATCGATAGGCGGCTAGACGATGGTTAAAAAAGGCAACTTAATTACTTCTGCTAACAAGAATTACTTGCAATAATGGCGCCCTATCTGTTCTCGGCCCGACTCGAGGCCCTGGAGAACGTCACCTTCTTTATCTTCATCAGGTCCGGCCAGCATGACACGTACACAATCCTCCGCTTCGCCAACCACGTCGCGCGCATGGCGCGCCATCGCCGCGCTGACCCTCAGCCTGGTGCTGGCCCCGGCCGCCATGGCCGATGAGCCTGCCACCGCAGCCACCAGCGCCCCTGCTGCCGCTGCAGCACCTGCCGCCCCGGCCCCAACCGGTGAAGCCCAGGCCCCCGCTGCTACCTCCAATGCTCAGGCCCCTGCGGACGAGAACGTCCAGGCCTTGGTCGAAGACACCTCCCTGGGCATGGCCCACGATCTTTCTCCCTGGGGCATGTACAAGAACGCCGACGTGGTCGTCAAAGCCGTAATGATCGGCCTGGCCATCGCCTCGCTGATCACCTGGACCATCTGGATCGCCAAGGGCTTCGAGCTGATGGGTGCCAAGCGCCGCCTGCGTGGCGAAGTGGCCTTGCTGAAGAAGGCAGCCAGCCTCAAGGAAGCCAGCGACGCTGCCAACAAGGCAGGCACCCTGGCCCACACCTTGGTCCATGATGCGCTGGACGAAATGCGCCTCTCGGCCAATGCCCGCGAGAAGGAAGGCATCAAGGAGCGCGTCAGCTTCCGCCTGGAGCGCCTGGTCGCCGCCAGCGGCCGCAACATGAGCAGCGGCACCGGCCTGCTCGCCACCATCGGTTCCACCGCGCCCTTCGTCGGTCTGTTCGGTACCGTCTGGGGCATCATGAACAGCTTCATCGGCATCGCCAAGACCCAGACCACCAACCTGGCCGTGGTCGCCCCCGGCATCGCCGAAGCCCTGCTGGCCACCGCGCTGGGTCTGGTCGCGGCCATTCCGGCCGTGGTCATCTACAACGTCTTCGCCCGCTCCATCGCAGGCTACAAGGCCCAAGTCTCCGACGCCTCGGCCCAGGTACTGCTGCTGGTGAGCCGTGACCTGGACCATCAGGGTGGCGAGCGCGTCACCCCGCACATGGTGAAAGTGGGGTAAGCCATGGGCCTGCATCTCAACGAAGGTGGCGACGATCTCGCCGAAAACCACGAAATCAACGTCACACCTTTCATCGACGTCATGCTGGTGCTGCTGATCATCTTCATGGTCGCAGCCCCCCTGGCCACTGTCGACATCAAGGTCGACCTGCCAGCCTCGACCGCCAAACCGGCACCGAGGCCCGAGAAGCCGGTGTTCGTCAGCGTCAAGACCGACAAGAAACTCTATGTCGGTGATGACGAGGTGGCCCAGCGCGACCAGCTCGGCGCGATGCTCGATGCCAAGACCAAGGGTGACAAGGAAACCACGATCTTCTTCCAGGCCGACAAGGGTGTTGATTACGGCGACCTGATGGAAGTGATGAACACCATGCGCGCCGCCGGCTACCTCAAGGTCGGTCTGGTCGGTCTAGAAACGGCAGCCAAGCAATGACAACGACACGGTCCAACCTGGCGCGCTACGGCGTCAGCCTGGCGATCGTGCTGGGCGTACACGTGCTGGCGGTGCTACTGACCCTGAACTGGTCGGTGCCCCAGGCCGTCGAGCTGCCACCAGCCGCCATGATGGTCGAGCTGGCGCCGCTGCCCGCACCGGCACCTCCACCACCGCCCAAGGCCGCACCGCAGCCTCCGGCACCGGTCGAAGAGCCTCCGCTGCCAAAGCTGGTGGAAGCGCCCAAGCCGAAGATCGCCATCCCCAAGCCGCCCAAGCCCAAGGCCAAGCCTCAACCGCCCAAGCCTGAGAAAAAGCCTGAGCCACCGAAGGATCTGCCCCCGGCCAAGGAACAGGTCGCGGACACGCCGCCCAGCAACACGCCACCGCAAAAATCGGCGGCACCGGCACCGAGCATCGCGTCCAACAGCAATGCCCTGCCGACCTGGCAGAGCGACCTGCTGCGCCACCTGGCCAAGTACAAGCGGTACCCGGAAGACGCTCGTCGCCGTGGTCTGCAAGGCATCAACCGGCTGCGCTTCGTGGTCGATGCCGAAGGCAAGGTGTTGTCGTTCTCGCTGGCCGGTGGCTCGGGCAGCGCGGCGCTGGACCGGGCGACCCTGGAGATGATCCGTCGGGCGCAGCCAGTACCCAAGCCGCCGAAGGAATTGCTGAACAATGGTCAGATCGAAGTCGTGGCACCGTTCGTCTACTCGCTGGACCGTCGCTGAGACTTTTGTTTCTGTCACAAAACAGCAAGTCTGATAACGTGCGTCTATCGATTGCAGCCGCTATGCTGGGGCCGCAACTTCATGGACGCACGTTATGACCCTCACAGAATTACGCTACATCGTCACACTCGCCCAGGAGCAGCATTTCGGCCACGCCGCCGAGCGTTGCCATGTCAGCCAGCCGACCCTGTCGGTCGGTGTGAAGAAACTCGAGGACGAGCTTGGCGTGCTGATCTTCGAGCGCAGCAAGAGCGCGGTGCGCCTGACTCCGGTCGGTGAAAGCATCGTCGCCCAGGCGCAAAAGGTCCTGGAGCAGGCCCAGGGTATTCGCGAACTGGCCCAGGCCGGCAAGAACCAACTCACCGCACCGCTCAAGGTCGGTGCCATCTATACCGTCGGTCCCTATCTCTTCCCGCACCTCATTCCGCAGCTGCACCGGGTCGCCCCGCAGATGCCGCTGTACATCGAAGAGAACTTCACCCACGTGCTGCGCGAAAAACTGCGCAACGGCGAGCTGGACGCCGTGATCATTGCCCTGCCGTTCAACGAGGCCGACGTGCTGACGCTGCCGCTGTACGACGAGCCCTTCTACGCACTGATGCCCGCCGATCACCCCTGGACCGCCAAGAAGACCATCGACACGGCCATGCTCAATGACAAGAGCCTGCTGCTGCTCGGCGAGGGTCACTGCTTCCGTGACCAGGTGCTGGAGGCCTGCCCGACCATCAACAAGGGCGGCGAAGGCTCCAAGCACACCACGGTCGAATCCAGCTCGCTGGAAACCATACGCCACATGGTCGCCTCAGGGCTTGGCGTGTCGATCCTGCCGCTGTCGGCCGTACACAGCCACCATTACGCCCCGGGCGTGATCGAAGTTCGTCCGCTCACGCCACCTTCGCCGTTCCGCACTGTGGCCATTGCCTGGCGCGCCAGCTTCCCGCGGCCCAAGGCCATCGAGATCCTCGCCGACTCGATCCGCCTCTGCTCGGTCGCCAAGCCGCCTGCGGAAAAATCGGCCTGACCCATGACCGAGCTGTCGACTGTCCCGGTGACCGCCCTCAAGGGTGTGGGAGAAGCCATGGCCGAGAAACTGGCCAAGGTCGGCCTGGAGAACCTGCAAGACCTGCTGTTCCACCTGCCGCTGCGCTATCAGGATCGCACCCGCGTAGTGCCCATCGGAGCATTGCGCCCCGGTCAGGATGCGGTGATCGAAGGGGTGGTCAGCGGCGCCGACGTGACCATGGGCAAACGCCGCAGCCTGGTGGTACGTCTGGGAGACGGCACCGGCGTGCTGAGCCTGCGTTTCTATCATTTCAGCAATGCCCAGAAAGAAGGCCTCAAGCGTGGCACCCATCTGCGCTGCTACGGGGAGGCCCGCCCCGGTGCTTCGGGGCTGGAGATCTATCACCCGGAGTACCGCGCGCTCAATGGCAGCGAACCGGCACCACCAGTCGAACAGACCCTGACGCCCATCTATCCGAGTACCGAAGGTCTGACACAGCAACGCCTGCGCCTGTTGTGCCAGCAGAGCCTGGCCATGCTCGGCCCGCGCAGCCTGCCGGACTGGCTGCCCGACGAACTGGCTCGGGATTACCACCTGGCGCCACTGGACGATGCGATCCGCTACCTGCACAACCCACCGGCCGACGCCGACCTCGACGAACTCGCCGAAGGCCAGCACTGGGCCCAGCATCGCCTGGCCTTCGAGGAGTTGCTGACCCATCAGCTCTCCCAACAGCGCCTGCGTGAAAGCCTGCGCGCCCTGCGTGCCCCGGTATTGCCCAAGGCCAGCCGCCTGCCAGCGCAATACCTGGCCAACCTGGGCTTCAGCCCCACCGGCGCCCAGCAGCGGGTCGGCAACGAAATCGCCTACGACCTCAGCCAGCCCGAGCCGATGATGCGCCTGGTGCAGGGCGATGTCGGCGCAGGCAAGACGGTAGTCGCGGCCCTTGCCGCCTTGCAGGCCCTGGAAGCCGGCTACCAGGTGGCCCTCATGGCGCCTACCGAGATCCTCGCCGAACAGCATTACTTGACCTTCAAGCGCTGGCTCGAGCCCTTGGGCCTCGAGGTGGCCTGGCTGGCCGGCAAGCTCAAGGGCAAGGCTCGCGCCAGCGCCTTGGAGCAGATCGCCAGCGGCGTGCCGATGGTGGTCGGCACCCATGCGCTGTTCCAGGAGGAAGTGAAATTCCGTCGCCTGGCCCTGGCGATCATCGACGAGCAACACCGGTTCGGCGTCCAGCAGCGCCTGGCCCTGCGCCAGAAAGGCGTGAACGGCGAACTGTGCCCGCACCAGTTGATCATGACCGCCACCCCGATTCCGCGCACGCTGGCCATGAGCGCCTACGCCGACCTGGACACCTCCATCCTCGACGAGCTGCCCCCAGGCCGTACCCCGGTGAACACCGTGCTGGTGGCCGACAGCCGGCGCTTCGAAGTGGTCGAGCGGGTACGCGCGGCTTGCGCCGAAGGGCGCCAGGCGTATTGGGTCTGCACCCTGATCGAAGAGTCGGAAGAACTGACCTGCCAGGCGGCAGAAAGCACCTTCGAGGAGCTGGGCAGCGCCTTGGGCGAACTGCGTGTGGGCCTGATCCACGGGCGCATGAAACCGGCGGAAAAAGCCGCCGTGATGGCCGAGTTCAAGGCCGGCAATCTCCAGTTGCTGGTGGCGACCACCGTGATCGAGGTGGGCGTGGATGTCCCCAATGCCAGCCTGATGATCATCGAGAACCCCGAGCGCCTTGGCCTTGCCCAGTTGCACCAGTTGCGCGGCCGGGTGGGCCGGGGCAGCGCGGTCAGCCATTGCGTGCTGCTCTATCATCCGCCCCTGTCGCAGATCGGCCGTGAACGCCTGGGTATCATGCGCGAAACCAATGACGGCTTCGTCATCGCCGAGAAGGACCTGGAGTTGCGCGGCCCCGGCGAAATGCTCGGCACCCGCCAGACCGGTCTGCTGCAGTTCAAGGTAGCCGACCTGATGCGTGACGCAGACCTGCTCCCTGCAGTGCGTGATGCAGCCCAGGCTCTGCTGGCCCGTTGGCCTGACCATGTCAGCCCACTGTTGGATCGCTGGCTGCGCCATGGCCAGCAGTACGGACAGGTGTGATACCGATCACGAAATGCACCCAAACCTAGGGGCCTGTTTTGCAGCCTCACACTGCGTGGGCCACCATCGAAGCATAATGGATCCAGTTATCGCGCCGGGTGGTTATACTTCGCGTTTAAAAGAAAACCTTGGACTCAGACCATGACTGAAGTTGCCCTGGATACTTCGACCCCACACGCACCCTCTGTCATTCGGCTGTTGCTCGACAAGCTCGGCGTGCCCTTCCGCGAAGTGCCCGAGCATGCGCGGCTACCGGTCAACGCTCGAGTCCAGGCGATTCTTCTCGACGACGAAGTCGGCGCCTTGATGGTGCTGTTCCCGCAGAGTCAGCTGCTGGACTTGAACCGCCTGACCGAACTTACCGGTCGCAAGCTGGTAGCCGTGCCGGTCGCACGCCTTGCGCACATGCTCGAAAAGCATGCCCTCAAGACCCTGCCGGGGATCCCGGCACTGACCAGCTACCCCTGCCTCTACGAAGCCAGCCTGCTGAAAGTCGACAATCTGCTGATCCAGTCCGGTGAGCCTGGCTTGCTGCTTGAGATCTCACGCGATGCGTTCAAAGGCATGTTGAGCAAGGCCAGCGCGGGGAACTTCGGTGAACACACCCACGACATCCGGCCCAACCTCGACCGCCCGGACGATGACCCCAAGGAAATCACCCGCGCCGTCCAAGCCTTTACCGCACGACGCATCCAGCAACGCCTTGAGCAGACCATCGAAATTCCACCGCTGGCGGACACCGCGCAGAAGATCATCAAACTGCGCGTCGACCCCAACGCCAGCATCGATGACATCACCGGCGTCGTGGAAACCGACCCGGCCCTGGCCGCTCAAGTGGTCAGTTGGGCAGCATCGCCTTACTACGCCTCGCCCGGCAAGATCCGTTCGGTGGAGGATGCCATCGTCCGCGTACTGGGCTTCGACCTGGTGATCAACCTCGCCTTGGGCCTGGCGCTGGGCAAGACCTTGAGCCTGCCCCAGGACCACCCCCAGCAAACCACGCCCTACTGGCAGCAGTCGATCTACACCGCTGCGGTGATCGAAGGCCTGACCCGTGCCATGCCCCGAGCCGAGCGACCTGAGGCCGGCCTGACTTACCTGGCGGGCCTTCTGCACAATTTCGGCTACCTGCTGCTGGCGCATGTGTTTCCGCCGCACTTCTCGTTGATCTGCCGCCATCTGGAGGTCAACCCGCACCTGTGCCACACCTACGTGGAGCAACACCTGCTGGGTATCAGCCGCGAACAGATCGGCGCCTGGCTGATGAAACTGTGGGACATGCCTGAAGAGCTGTGCACGGCGCTGCGCTTCCAGCATGACCCGGGCTATGAGGGGGAGAATTCGGCGTTCCCCAACCTGGTGTGCCTGGCGATTCGCCTGTTGCGTGCCCGCGGCATTGGCTCGGGCCCTCAGGAGGAGATCCCAGAGGCCCTGCTGGAACGGCTGAGCCTGACCCGGGAAAAGGCCGACGATGTCGTGAACAAAGTACTGGAGGCCGAGGCGTTGCTGCGCGAACTGGCCTCGCAGTTCCACGCCCAGCAGTAAGCGGTGAGGACGTGTGGGAGCAACCGTCTTGTGTTGCTCGCAGCGGCCTGTTCGCGGGTCACCCCCCCACTGGGTCCGTGGTGTCCCTGTGGGGCCG
Source organism: Pseudomonas sp. PKS (assembly GCF_051913525.1). Classification (NCBI taxonomy): domain Bacteria; kingdom Pseudomonadati; phylum Pseudomonadota; class Gammaproteobacteria; order Pseudomonadales; family Pseudomonadaceae; genus Pseudomonas; species Pseudomonas sp. PKS. Next base: position 230,351 of record NZ_JBEGDO010000002.1, read on the forward strand.
GGCTTGCCCGCGAAGAAGACACACGGAACAAGCCAACCGCTCTTCGAATCAGCCCTTCTTCTTGGGCTTGAGGTACTTCATCAGGCCCTGGAACCAGATGACCAGCGCCGGATTGCCCTTGATCTGGATACTCTTGTCCTGAATGCCTTGCATGAAGGCCAGTTGTTTGTTGCTGGCCTGAAGCGTGGCGAAGCCAAAGGCTGCGTCCTTGAAGGCAATGGCGAAGGCTGGCTGCGGGTGCAGGCCCCCTTTGCTGCTGATGCGCTCGCCGCTGACGATGAAATGCCGGCCGATCCGACCATCAAGGGTCTGCATCTGGAACACCAGATCCTTGTCACGCAATTGTTGCTGGAACGCCGGATTGTTGCGGCTGGCCCTGGCCATCAACAGGCCCATGGCCCAGAGCAGGAAGCGAAACTTCATCAACACGCCTCGACTAAAAAGTGACTGAGCGGCGCAGTTTATCCTTTTATCGGTCGCTCAATGCAAATCTGCTGTTTCGACGATTTTCCAGGTGCCTGAATGCACAACGGGCGCCCAGGGCGCCCGTTTGGATAACCGCTGTTATCGATAAAGGGTCATTTGCCTTTCTTCGCAGGCTTGGCGGGCTGGTTGACGCTGTCGCGCAGGTTCTTGCCGGGCTTGAAGGCAACGGTGTTGCTGGCTTTGATCTTGACGGGCTGGCCGGTCTGCGGGTTCTTGCCGGTGCGGGCGCCACGATGACGTTTTTCAAACGTACCGAAACCGACCAGGGTGACCGTGTCCTTGTCCAGCGCACCGGTGATGCTGTCGAGGATCGCATTCAAGACCTGATTGGCCTTTTCCTTGGTCAGGTCGGCCTTTTCGGCGATAACAGCGGCGAGTTCTGGTTTACGCATAGTGAAGCCTCTTGTACGGGATTTCTTGTTGTTATTGCCGTGCTGCTTCGCGAAGCAGCGTTCAAGGCACCGCAGGCTCTAATCTGCGGCAGACGGGAGTGAGGATGGCACGCTCACCGAAGCCGCGCCAGTACTTGGGTGGCCATTGTCGCTTCAAGAACAGGACATACCCGACAGAGCACCCGCTATTTACGCCATCAGGGGTGGCAATTGCCGATTGAGCGCCAGCTTTTCCATCACCGCCATGCCGGTCAACGCGTAGCCCAGCAGCTGGCCAGCGGCATCGTGGCAGAGCACCTTGAGGTCGGCGCCCTGCCCCTCGACCTGCCAGATACCTTCGCGCCCAGGCGGGGGCGGCGAAACCACCAGCGGGCACGCTGGCGTTTTAACGGTCACCGGCATCGGCCCATAGGCGACAGCGGTAGGGTTGCCAGCAAGCGTCTGGGCCAAGGCGCGGGCGCAGGCCATCAGCGGCATGACATAGAGCAGGTTGATTCCGTCGACCTCGGCGCAATCGCCGAGGGCGAAGATGTTGTCGTGGGACGTGCGCAACTGCCGGTCCACCACCACACCCCGGTTTGTCTGCAAGCCCGCAGCTGCGGCAAGGTCCGTGCGCGGGCGCAGGCCGATGGCAGAGACCACCAGGTCGCAGGCGATCACGCGGCCATCGGACAGGTGTGCCTCCAGGCCCTGCCCGTCGCGCTGCAGGCGGGTCAGCACCGGCCCTAGATGGAAGCGGACCCCAAGCCCCTCCAGGCCCGCCTGTACCGCGCTGGCAGCAGCCGGGTGCAGCAAGGTCGGCATCACTTGCTCGCAAGGGGCGACCACATCGACCTCGAAGCCGCCAAGGCTCATGTCGTTGGCGAATTCGCAACCGATCAGGCCAGCGCCGAGGATGAGCACCCGGCGTTTGCCTGCTGCCGCGGCCCGAAAGCGCGCGTAGTCTTCAAGATCATTGATGGGGAAGACCAGGTCGGCCGCGTCGCCCTCGATTGGCACCTGAACGGTCTGTGCGCCCCATGCCAGGATGAGGTCGCGGTACTCGACCGCCTCTTCACCGATCCACAGGCGCTTGTGGCCCGGATCGATGCCACTGATGGGGGTGTGGGTGCGGATCTCGGCCTTGAGCTGGTCGGCCATGGCGCCCGGCTCGGCCATGCACAGGCCGTCGGCATCCTTCTGCTTGGCAAAGCCGGTGGAAAGCATGGGCTTGGAGTAGGAGCGGCCATCGTCGGCAGTGATCAGCAACAGCGGCGTGTCGCCGTCGAGCTTGCGAAACTCCCGGGCCAGATTGTAGCCCGCAAGGCCGGTACCGATGATCACCACGGGGGACGTCATGTCATGCTCCTCTCGTTGAACAGGGGGTGATCAGCCGATGGCGATCATTTCGAAGTCACTCTTGCCGACACCACAGTCGGGGCACAGCCAGTCTTCCGGCACGTCTTCCCAGCGGGTGCCCGGGGCGATGCCGTCGTCCGGCCAGCCTTCGGCCTCGTCGTAGATCAGGCCACAGACAATGCATTGCCACTTCTTCATCTCGTTCTTCCTCATCTGGATCAGGTGCGGCGGTACCGCAGGGGCTTTGTACTGGCCCTTCCAGCAGTATGCAAGCAACAGCGGCAAACATGCTAAGCTCGCCGCCTCTCTGGCTGTAACAAGCATACCGACGTGCCGTACGAAACCCCGCAAGCAGCCGCTGTCGCGTGGCTGCCGTATTCACAGCTGGCTGCCGGCATCGAACCGTCGATTCTCGACTGGCTCTTCGATCAAGGCTCCCTGACCCGCCGCCTGACCCACCTCTCCCGTGACCACTTCGCCGTCACCCCCCTGTTCGAGGGCTGGCAGCCCCTGCGCGATGACGAATGCCAAGCCCTGGGCCTGGCCCCTGGCGAGGAAGGCTGGGTGCGCGAAGTCTACCTGCGCGGCCATGACCAGCCCTGGGTCTTCGCCCGTAGCGTGGCCGGTCGCAGCGCCCTGGAGCGCGGTGGCCTGGACCTCGAGACCTTGGGCAGCCGCTCGCTGGGCGAGCTATTGTTCTGCGACCAGGCCTTCACCCGTCACCCCATCGAAGTCTGTAGTTATCCACAGGCCTGGCTTCCGTCCGAAGCGCGCCATGCCAACCTGTGGGGGCGGCGTTCACGGTTTGCCCGCGATGGCCTGGACCTGCTGGTGGCCGAGGTGTTCCTGCCGGCCCTGTGGCAAGCGGCCAAGGAGGAAATCCGCTGATGTACCTGCAACTGCTCAAGTCGTTCAACCGCCTGCATCCCCGGGCTTGGGACTTCATCCAGCTCAGCCGCATGGACCGCCCGATCGGTATCTACCTGCTGCTGTGGCCCACCCTTTCTGCGGTGTGGATCGCCGGCAACGGCTCGCCGACGCTGGCCAATGTGCTGATCTTCGGCCTGGGCGTGGTACTGATGCGCGCCGCCGGCTGCTGCATCAACGACTTCGCCGACCGCAAGGTCGATGGCCATGTCAAACGCACGGCCGACAGGCCGCTGGCCAGCGGCCGGGTAAGGCCTCGCGAAGCGGTGATGCTGTTCGCGATCCTGGTGGGGGTGAGTTTCCTGCTGGTGCTGTGCACCAATGCCCGCACGGTATGGCTGTCGTTCGGCGCGGTGGCATTGGCGTTCTGCTACCCATTCATGAAGCGCTACACCTACTACCCCCAGGTGGTGCTGGGTGCGGCTTACTCCTGGGGTATCCCCATGGCGTTCACCGCCGCAGGGGGCGAGCTGCCGGCCAGCGCCTGGCTGTTGTACATCGCCAATTTGCTGTGGACCGTGGGCTATGACACCTATTACGCGATGGTGGACCGCGACGACGACCTGAAGATCGGCGTGAAGTCCACGGCAATCCTCTTTGGCGAGGCCGACCGCACCATCATCCTGACCCTGCAAATGCTGTCGCTGGGCTGCCTGCTGCTGGCGGGCAATCGCTTCGACATGGGGGGATGGTTCCACTTGGGCCTGCTTGCGGCAGCGGTGTGCTTTGCCTGGGAGTACTGGTCAACGCGCAAGCTGGACCGGGAGTCGTGCTTCAAGGCGTTCCTGCACAATCACTGGGCGGGAATGCTGATCTTCATCGGTGTGGTGCTGGACTACGTGTTGCGCTGAGCCCTGCACCCTCCCTGTGGGAACGGGTTTACCCACGAATCGATAGTGACTGCACCTTCGCATTCGCGGGTAAACCCGCTCCCACAGGTTATCCGGCGTCCTTCAATCCGCTGTAGGTTTCAAGGTTTGGCGATATGCCAGACGTCCTTCACACCGTCACCGGTCTTGTCTCCGGCTTTCTTGTCCTTGATGAAGGTGTACAGCGGCTTGCCGTCATAGGCCCACTGCTTGGTCCCGTCATCGCGGGTGACCTGGGTCCACTTGTCCTTGGCGGCTTCGTCCTCGGCCTTGACCATCAGCGGCGGCCAGTTCTTGGCGCATTCGCCGTTGCACATGGACTTGCCGTCGGCGTCCTTGTCGAAGGTGTAGAGGGTCATGCCGGCATGATCGACCCACATGCCATCCTTTTCCATCGCGTGGTGGGCCGATGCCACCCCCGGTAGCGCCAGCGCAGCGAAAAGGGCCATCCAGCTCAGCGTATGTCGTGTCATTGGAATCACCGTGGTTTCGGGGGGTGTAGGAGGGTTTTACGACCGCCGTGGCGGCCCCTTCAAGCCTAGTCCAGTCATGGAATGTCGCCAGAATCGCCAATGTCCTGTCACACAGCTGCAATAATTCCGTTATCTAATGCGGGCCAAGACACAGTTCCTGGGAGAGGTTTTACGCAATGGTTGGCAGAAACATTCTGATCGTCGACGACGAAGCGCCCATTCGCGAGATGATCGCCGTTGCATTGGAAATGGCCGGCTATGACTGCCTGGAAGCGGAAAACTCCCAGCAAGCCCATGCCATCATCGTCGACCGCAAGCCGGACCTGATCCTGCTCGACTGGATGCTACCCGGCACCTCGGGCATCGAGTTGGCCCGGCGCCTTAAGCGCGACGAGCTGACCGGCGACATCCCGATCATCATGCTCACCGCCAAGGGTGAAGAGGACAACAAGATCCAGGGCCTGGAAGTCGGCGCCGACGACTACATCACCAAGCCGTTCTCGCCGCGTGAGCTGGTCGCGCGCCTCAAAGCCGTCCTGCGCCGCACCGGCCCCAGCGACAGCGAGGCGCCGATCGAAGTGGGTGGTCTGCTGCTCGATCCGATCAGCCACCGCGTGACCATCGACGGCAAGCCCGCCGAGATGGGCCCCACCGAATACCGCCTGCTGCAGTTCTTCATGACCCACCAAGAGCGCGCCTACACCCGGGGCCAGTTGCTCGACCAGGTCTGGGGCGGCAATGTCTATGTCGAGGAACGCACCGTCGACGTGCATATCCGTCGACTGCGCAAGGCGTTGGGTGAAGCCTACGAAAATCTGGTACAAACCGTCCGAGGCACCGGCTACCGCTTCTCGACCAAAAGCTAGCTGCAAGCGCCAAGCTTCAAGCGGCAAGAGCCGGCAGCGTCGAACAGCTTGCCGCCAGGCTTGGAATAAAGGACTGAACAGCACCACCGATCCGCTTCTTCTTGCAGCTTGAAGCTCACAGCTTGCAGCTCGAAGCTGGATCCGAAGGATCCCCTCAATTGAACCAGAACTGGCACGCGACCTTGATTCGCCACATGCTGCTGCTGATCACCGTCTGCCTGATCGGCGGGCTGATCAGCGGCTACTACGGCTGGAGCCTGGCGATCGGCCTTGCGCTCTACCTGGGTTGGACCCTCAAGCAACTGCTGCGCCTGCACGACTGGCTGCGCAATCATCAGCCCGACGAAGCCCCGCCCGATGGCTACGGCCTGTGGGGTGAGGTGTTCGACAGCATCTACCATCTGCAACGTCGCGACCAGCGGGTGCGCGGCCGCCTGCAGGCGGTGATCGACCGGGTCCAGGAATCCACCGCGGCACTGCGCGATGCGGTGATCATGCTCGACAGCGAAGGTAACCTCGAATGGTGGAACTGCGCCGCCGAAACCCTGCTGGGATTCAAGACCCCACAGGATGGCGGCCAGCCAGTGACCAACCTGGTGCGCCACCCGCGCTTCAAGGAGTACTTCGAATCGGAGAACTACGTCGAGCCGCTGGAGATCCCCTCCCCGATCAACGACCGGATGCGGGTCCAACTTCACATCACCCGTTATGGCAACAACGAGCACCTGATGCTGGTGCGCGACGTCACCCGCATCCATCAACTCGAGCAGATGCGCAAGGACTTCGTCGCCAACGTCTCCCACGAGCTGCGCACACCCCTGACGGTCATCACAGGGTACTTGGAAACCCTGCTGGACAACGTCGACGACGTGAACCCACGCTGGGGCCGGGCGCTCCAGCAGATGAGCCAGCAAGGCGCGCGGATGCAGACACTGCTCAACGACCTGCTGCTGCTGGCCAAGCTCGAAGCCACCGACTACCCCTCGGACAACCAGCCCGTGGCCGTCGACGCCCTGCTGCAATCGATCAAGGCTGATGCCCAGGCACTGTCCGGTCCACGCAACCAGCGCATCACACTGGACGCGGCGCCTGGCGTGCGCCTCAAGGGCAGCGAGTCGGAACTGCGCAGCGCCTTCTCCAACCTGGTGTTCAATGCCGTGAAGTACACCCAGGACGAAGGCAACATCCGCATTCGCTGGTGGGCGGACGAGCAAGGAGCTCACCTCTCCGTGCAGGACTCCGGCATCGGCATCGATGCCAAGCACCTGCCCCGCCTGACCGAGCGCTTCTACCGGGTCGACTCCAGCCGCGCCTCCAATACGGGCGGCACTGGGCTTGGCCTGGCGATCGTCAAGCACGTGCTGCTGCGCCATCGTGCACGCCTGGAGATCAGCAGCGTGCCAGGCCACGGCAGCACCTTCACCTGCCATTTCGCACCTGCCCAGGTGGTGACGAACAAAGCCTGAAACCACGGCACTGTGGGAGCGGGTTCACCCGCGAACACCGGCACAGCCGGTGCAAGACACCACGGCGCCTGATTCGCGGGTGAGTCCGCTCCCACAAGGTGCGTGCCAGGCATGCACGCGGGGTTACCCACGACAGGGTGATACCGCGCCCTTTGCTTTTGCAGCTTCAGCCGCTACATTGGATCCCCTGTGCCAGCCAACGCTGGCACTTTTTTTCTCCCTATTTCAAAGACGGACCCCGTAAAAACTCCATCATGGACCCTTCCCCTGGTTTCAGCTTCATTTCCCTCTTTGCCGACTTCGGCATGATTCTCTTTGCCTTCCTTCTGGTGCTGCTCAACGGCTTCTTCGTTGCCGCCGAGTTCGCCATGGTCAAGTTGCGTGCGACCCGCGTCGAGTCGATCGCCGAACTGCACGGCTGGCGCGGCAGCATCCTGCGCAAGGTTCACAACCAGCTGGACGCCTACCTGTCGGCCTGCCAGCTGGGTATCACCCTGGCCTCCCTGGGCCTGGGCTGGGTGGGTGAACCGGCCTTCGCCCACCTGCTCGAGCCGCTGCTGGCCGCCGTGGGCGTCGATACGCCGGAGCTGGTCAAGGCGATCTCGTTCTTCGTCGCCTTCTTCGTGATCTCCTACCTGCACATCGTGGTCGGCGAGCTGGCGCCCAAGTCCTGGGCGATCCGCAAACCCGAGCTGCTGTCGCTGTGGACCGCGGTGCCGCTGTACCTGTTCTACTGGTTGATGTACCCGGCGATCTACCTGCTCAACGCCAGCGCCAACACCATTTTGCGTATCGCCGGCCAGGGCGAGCCTGGACCGCACCACGAGCATCATTACAGCCGCGAAGAACTCAAGCTGATCCTGCATTCGAGCCGCGGCCAGGACCCGAGCGACCAAGGCATGCGTGTACTGGCTTCGGCGGTGGAGATGGGCGAACTGGAAGTGGTCGACTGGGCCAACTCCCGCGAGGACATGGTCAGCCTCGACGCCAAGGCGCCGCTCAAGGAAATCCTGGCGATGTTCCGTCGCCACAAGTTCAGCCGCTATCCGGTCTACGACGCCGAGCGCGAAGAGTTCGTGGGCCTGTTGCACATCAAGGACCTGCTGCTGGAACTGGCCGAGATGGACCACTTCCCCGAGACCTTGGACCTGGACGACCTGGCCCGCCCGCTGGAGCGCGTCTCGCGGCACATGCCGCTGTCCCAACTGCTGGAACAGTTCCGCAAGGGCGGCGCGCACTTCGTGCTGGTCGAGGAAGCCGACGGCAAGGTCATCGGCTACCTCACCATGGAGGACGTGCTGGAAGTGCTGGTCGGCGACATCCAGGACGAGCACCGCAAGACCGAACGCGGCATCCTCGCCTACCAGCCGGGCAAACTGCTGGTACGTGGCGACACGCCGTTGTTCAAGGTCGAGCGGCTGCTGGGAGTGGACCTGGACCACATCGAAGCCGAGACCCTGGCAGGCCTGGTCTATGAAACGCTCAAGCGCGTGCCCGAGGAAGAGGAAGTGCTGGAGGTCGAAGGCCTGCGCATCATCATCAAGAAGATGAAAGGGCCGAAGATCGTGCTGGCCAAGGTACTGAAGCTCATCTGACTGCCCTGGGGGCGCTTTGCGCCCCATCGCTGGCTGGCACCAGCATCCACAGCGCCCCCTGCAAGCTCAAGGGTTGCCAGCGGTGAAGTCTGGCATCCCACCGATCGGCCGGTCGAACTGGTAGGGGATCGACTCCAACGCCAACCCCACGTTGCGCTGCACTACGAAATGCAGGTGCGGCCCGCTGCTGTTGCCGGTATTGCCCGACTTCGCCAATGGCGCCCCCTGCAATACCCGCTGCCCTTCGCTGACCACCACCGACCCGCGCATCAGGTGCAGATAGACACCCATGGTGCCATCCGGGTGCAGGATCCTGACGAAGTTGCCCGCCGGGTTGTTGCCACGGCCCGTCTGGTTGTTCTCGATCTTCACCACCACCCCGCCCCGTGCCGCGACAATCGGTGTGCCTTCGGGCATGGCGATGTCCATGGCGTAGCGCCCTTTGGGGCCGAAGTGGCTGAAGCGCCCGTTCGGCCCCTGGCTCAGCCGGAACGGCCCTCCTTGCCAGGGGAACGGATACCGGAACGCCTGCGGGCGCCGAGCGGGGTCACCCAGGGCATAGCGCAGTTTCGACTCGTACTTCACCTGCTCGCCGGGCAAAGCCGCCAGTACCGTCAGCACCTGGGTCGAGCGCGGCGGCACCACGCGTCGGACGATTCGGGGCGCATTGCCGCCCTGGACATTGGCCAGGCGCTGCAAACGCAGCTCGACCTCCACCGGCGCGAACAGGTCGTTACGCGCGAAGAAGCGCGTACCGCCTGCAAAATCGACCGTGCGCAAACGCACCTGGCGCTCCAGCCGCTCGAACATCGGCTCGCGCAGCACGAACGCTTTGGCACCAGGGCTTGGGTGTTCAGAGTAGGAGACCACGCCGTAGGCATCGGTGGTCTTGTACAGGGTCATGCCCACGCTCGACGCCGAGACCGTGAGCAAGGCACAGAACAGCAGCAGACGGGTTGGCATGGCGGTGGCTTTTTGACAGTTATTGTGTCTGGAAGCCTAGCAGTCGGATTTCAAAGGGGTATTGCAGTTGGTCGGGAAATGAGCAATTGGCCATCTCTGGCCCCGCTTCACCGCGAACACGGGAAAAGCCCGTGTCATCCATCGAGGTGGCTGCTTCGCGGGTAAACCCGCTCCCGCGGATATCTGTGGGAACGGGGTTACCCGCGAAAAGGACACCACCGAGCAAGACAGTGGCGCCCCGGACTGCGATCTAGGCGCCCGGGGTGAAGTGCTTCTGCGCGGTTCCGCGGGCGATCAGGCGCGACAGGTAGTCGAGCTTCTGCGCATCCTGGTCGACGAACTTGAACGTCAGTTGCAGCCAGTCGCTTTCAGGCTTGGGCTCCAGGGCGGCGATGGCGTGCAGGTAGCCATTGAGCCGCGCAACTTCGGCGTTCTCACCTTGCTCCAGGTCCAACACCGCCCCTTCGAGCACCTGCGGCAGGGTGGCGCTGCGACGAACCACCAGCAAGGCTTCCTTGAGGCTCAGGGCCTTGATCACGCAGGGCTGGGTACCGCTGGACAAGCGCAACTGCCCCTGGCCACGTCCACTCTGGGCTGCGGCGGCGGCCGTCTTCGGAGTCGGGGCGTTGATCAGTGGTTTACCAGGCGCAGGTGCTGGCGCAGCGGCAGCAGCCACCGGGGCCTTGACCGTCTCGGGGCGACCGCCGGTCAGGGCACTGAGCGAGTCATTGGCAAATGCCGAGTTGACCCGCGCCGGCGCGCTGGCCATCAGGCTGTCGAGCTTGCCGAGTTTGGTCAGGGACTTCTTCACCTTGGTCAGCAACTGCTCGTTGGTGAACGGCTTGCCCACAAAGTCGGAAACACCGGCCTGGATGGCCTGGATCACGTTTTCCTTGTCGCCACGGCTGGTCACCATGATGAACTGCAAGTCCTTGTACTCCGGCTGCTGCCGGCACCAGGTGAGCAGTTCCAAGCCAGACATCTCCGGCATTTCCCAATCGCACAGGACCAGGTCGAACCGCTCCTTGCCCAGCATGGCCATGGCCTTGCGGCCGTTGACTGCGTCTTCGATGACCATGCCTGGGAAGGCATTGCGCAAACACTTCCTCACCAGGTCACGGATGAATGGCGCATCATCCACGACCAGCACATTGACCTTACTCATCGATACTCCTCTTGAACCCCGACTAGCATACCGCCGACTGATGGCCATTTGCCAAACCACTGGTCACGCCGGGACTCCTCTGGTCATTCGCGGGTGCCTGCTGGCTGCTCGACCGCAAACGAAAACGCCCGGCCTAGGCCGGGCGTCGATGCTCGGGAGCAATCCTACTTATCGTCCGATTCGGCCGGAACATTAGCGATTTCGCCATCGTCGGCCGCTTCGCCCAGCACTTCGGCCTTCATGCGCTTGAGGCCCATGTGGCGTACGTCGGTACCGCGCACCAGGTAGATCACCAGTTCCGAGATGTTGCGCGCATGGTCGCCAATACGCTCCAGCGAACGCAGGGCCCAGATCACGCTCAGCACGCGGGAGATCGAACGCGGGTCTTCCATCATGTAGGTGACCAGTTCGCGCAGGGCGGTCTTGTACTCGCGGTCGATGGTCTTGTCGTACTGGGCCACCGAGAGGGCCAGGTCCGCATCGAAACGGGCAAAGGCGTCCAGCGCGTCACGCACCATGTTGCGGACCTGGTCACCGATGTGGCGCACTTCGACGTAGCCACGTGGCGACTCGCCTTCCTCGCACAACTGAATGGCGCGGCGGGCGATCTTGGTCGATTCGTCGCCGATGCGCTCCAGGTCGATCACCGACTTGGAGATGCTGATGATCAGACGCAGATCGGAAGCCGCCGGCTGACGACGGGCGAGGATGCGCACGCACTCCTCGTCGATGTTGCGCTCCATCTGGTTGATCTGCTCGTCGACTTCACGCACCTGCTGGGCCAGGCCCGAGTCGGCCTCGATCAACGCGGTGACGGCGTCGTTGACCTGCTTCTCGACCAAGCCGCCCATCGCCAGGAGGTGGCTGCGAACCTCCTCGAGCTCGGCGTTGAACTGCTGGGAGATGTGGTGGGTAAGGCTCTCTTTGTTGATCATGCTTTCGCTCCGCGAAGTTGCAAGCCTCAAGCTGCAAGCTTCAAGTGGTTCGTGTCGTTCCCTGGCGCCGCGCTAACCGCTTTTTCTGGCAGCTGGCAGCTTGAAGCTTGCAGCTGCGCCAAAGGCGCCCTTAGCCGTAACGACCGGTGATGTAGTCTTCGGTCTGCTTCTTCGCCGGATTGGTGAACAGCGTGTCGGTATCCCCGAATTCGACCAGTTTGCCCATGTACATGAAGGCGGTGTAGTCCGATACGCGGGCCGCCTGCTGCATGTTGTGGGTCACGATGACGATGGTGTACTTGGATTTCAGTTCGTAGATCAGTTCTTCGACCTTCAGCGTCGAGATCGGGTCCAAGGCCGAGCAAGGCTCGTCGAGCAGCAGCACTTCCGGCTCCACGGCGATGGTACGGGCAATGACCAGACGCTGCTGCTGACCACCGGACAGGCCCAGGGCCGAGTCGTGCAGGCGGTCCTTGACCTCGTCCCACAAGGCCGCACCCTTGAGGGCCCATTCGACGGCTTCGTCGAGCACACGCTTTTTGTTGATGCCCTGGATGCGCAAGCCATAGACCACGTTTTCATAGATGGTCTTGGGGAACGGGTTGGGCTTCTGGAACACCATGCCGACGCGGCGGCGCAGCTCGGCCACGTCCTCGCCCTTGCGGTAGATGTTGTTGCCGTACAGGTTGATCGCGCCTTCCACGCGACAACCGTCGACCAGGTCGTTCATGCGGTTGAAGGTGCGCAGCAGGGTCGACTTACCGCAGCCGGACGGGCCGATGAAGGCGGTCACGCGCTGCTTGGGAATGTTCATCTTCACGTCGTACAGCGCTTGCTTGTCGCCGTAGAACAGGGACAGGCCCGGGACTTCGATGGCCACGGTTTCTTCGGCCAGGCGCAGGCTCTGCTTGTCGCGGCCCAGGGCGGACATGTCGATGCCGTGGGCGTGGGATTCATGCTGCATGTTCTCACTCCGTTCGTAGCTGCAAGCTTCGAGCTGCAAGCTGCAAGTTGGGTCAAAGCGGCAATCTGCTTGGAGCTTGCCGCTTGAAGCTTAAAGCTGAAATCAGCTGTCGAGGGCCTTGTACTTCTCGCGCAGGTGGTTACGGATCCACACCGCCGAGAGGTTGAGGGTCGCGATCACCAGCACCAGCAGCAGCGCGGTGGCGTACACCAGCGGCCGCGCGGCCTCGACGTTGGGGCTCTGGAAACCGACGTCGTAGATGTGGAAGCCCAGGTGCATGATCTTCTGGTCCAGGTGCAGGTACGGGTAGTTACCGTCCACCGGCAGCGACGGCGCCAGTTTCACCACACCGACCAGCATCAGCGGCGCCACTTCGCCCGCGGCACGGGCCACGGCGAGGATCATGCCGGTCATCATGGCCGGGCTGGCCATTGGCAGGACGATCTTCCACAGGGTCTCGGCCTTGGTCGCGCCGAGCGCCAGGGAGCCTTCACGCACGGTACGCGGGATGCGCGCCAGGCCTTCCTCGGTGGCCACGATCACCACCGGCACCGCCAGCAGCGCCAGGGTCAGCGAGGCCCACAGCAGGCCCGGGGTACCGAGGGTTGGCGCCGGCAGGGCTTCGGGGAAGAACAGGCGGTCGATCGAGCCACCCAGCACATAGACGAAGAAGCCCAGGCCGAACACGCCGTAGACGATCGCCGGAACACCCGCCAGGTTGTTCACCGCAATACGGATCAGGCGAGTCACCGGGCCCTGCTTGGCATATTCACGCAGGTAGACCGCCGCCAGTACACCGAACGGGGTAACGATCACGGCCATGATCAGGGTCATCATCACGGTACCGAAGATCGCCGGGAAGATACCGCCCTCGGTGTTGGCTTCACGCGGGTCGTCGCTCAGGAACTCCCACACCTTGCTGAAGTACACACCCAGCTTGGTCATGACAGACATGCCGTTGGGCTGGTAGGCGTGGACCACCTTGCTCAGGTTGATCTCCACTTCGCGGCCATTGCCATCGCGGGCCACCAGGCTGTCGCGGGCGAATGCCTGGTGCAGGCCGGTCAGGCGCTCTTCGATGGCCTTGTAGCGGGCGTTGAGTTCGGCACGCTCGGCGTCCATGTCCGCCTGGGCGGCAGCGTCCAGCTTGCCGTCCAGCTCCAGCTTGCGAGCGTGAAGGCGCAGACGCTCCAGGCCATGGTTGATGGCACCGATGTCTTTCTTCTCGAGGCTCTGCAGCTCTCGGGCCAGCTGGTCGGCGCGCTTGAGACGACTCTGCAGCTCAGCCCAGGCCGCAGGGCCTTCGGCGACCACACGGTCTTCTTCCTTGACGCTCGCCAGGTAGCCATAGAAGTTGCCCCACTCGCGGCGCTCCAGGGCGATCAGGTCGGCCGGCTTCTGTTGGTCGGCCAGCCAGTCGCCCACCACCCAGGTGAAGTCGCTGCCGTTGAGGTCGCGGTTACCCACCTTGACCAGCTCGCGGGTCATGAACTCCGGGCCTTCGTCCGGCACCGGCAAGCCGGCGCCCTTGAGGCGGGCGCGTGGCACTTCTTCTTTCTGCACCACCTCACCGATGATCACATGATCACCCTGGCCCGGCACCTTGTAGGTGGCCTGGATCAGGTCGGCCGGCCAGAAGTGGCCCAGGCCGCGGACGGCGATCACGGCGAGCAGGCCGACGGTCATGATCACCGCCATGGCGACCGCGCCACCGCTGATCCAGACGCCAGGGGCGCCGCTCTTGAACCAGCCTTTGAGGGAATCCTTTTTCACGGATCTCTACCTTTCTATCAAAGCGACGAGTATTTCTTGCGCAGGCGCTGGCGAATCAGCTCGGCCAAGGTGTTCATGATGAACGTGAACATCAGCAGCACGAGGGCAGCGAGGAACAGCACACGGTAGTGACTGCCGCCGACTTCGGATTCGGGCATTTCCACCGCCACGTTGGCGGCGAGGGTGCGCATGCCTTCGAACAGGTTCAGCTCCATGACCGGGGTGTTGCCGGTGGCCATGAGCACGATCATGGTCTCGCCCACCGCACGGCCCATGCCGATCATCAGCGCCGAGAAAATGCCCGGGCTTGCGGTGAGGATGACCACACGGGTCAGGGTCTGCCAGGGTGTCGCACCCAGGGCCAGGGAGCCCAGGGTCAGGCTGCGCGGCACACTGAACACGGCGTCTTCGGCGATGGAGTAGATGTTCGGGATGACCGCGAAGCCCATGGCGATACCGACTACCAGAGCGTTGCGCTGGTCATAGGTGATCCCCAGGTCGTTGGTGATCCACAGGCGCATGTCGCCGCCAAAGAACCAGTTCTCCATGAACGGGCTCATGAACAGGGCAAACCAACCGATCACCAGGATCACCGGGATCAGGATCGCCGCCTCCCAACCATCCGGGATACGCAGGCGGATCGACTCCGGCAGGCGGCTCCAGGCAAAGCCGGCGGCGAGGATGCCGATCGGCAGGATCAGCAGCAGGCTGAACACACCTGGCAGGTGACCTTCCAGGTACGGTGCCAGGAACAGGCCGGCGAAGAAGCCGAGGATCACCGTCGGCATCGCTTCCATCAACTCGATGACCGGCTTGACCTTGCGGCGCATGCCCGGGGCCATGAAGTAGGCGGTGTAGATGGCGGCGGCAATGGCCAGAGGCGCAGCCAGGATCATCGCGTAGAACGCGGCCTTCAGGGTGCCGAAGGTCAGCGGCGACAGGCTCAGCTTGGGCTCGAAATCGGTGTTGGAAGCCGTGGACTGCCAGACGTACTTCGGCTCGTCATAGTTCTCGTACCAGACCTTGCCCCACAGCGCGCTGAAAGACACTTCCGGGTGCGGGTTCTTCAGGCTCAGGGGCAACAGCTTGCCGCCTTGCTCGATGATGATGCGGTTGGCGCGTGGCGACAGGGCCAGCACGCCGGCGCCTTCTGCGACCGGCTCGACCAGCAGGGTGCGGTGGGCCGTGCTGTGGAACACGCCCAGCTTGCCTTCGCTGTCCAGGGCGACGAAGCCCTTGCGACGCTCTTCGGCATCGATCTGCACGACTGGCGCCTTGCCCAGTTGGAAGCTGCGGATCAGCTTGAAGCGCGACTCGCCGTCCGGATCGCGAGCCATGAACCACTGGCTCAGGCCACCCTTGGAGTCACCGAAGATCAGCGAGATGCCGCCGACCAGTTGAGCACTGGCAGTGATTTCGGTGTCGCCATCTTCAGACAGCTTGTAGCGACCATTGAGGCTCTTGTCGCGCAGGCTGAAGACGTCGGCAATGGCACGACCGTTGACCACGTACAGCCACTGCTGACGGGGATCGACGAAGATGGCCTTCACCGGCTCGGTCATCTGCGGCAGCTCGATGCGGTTCTGCTCGGTGGTGACTTCGCCGGTCATCATGTTTTCCTGGCGAGTCAGCTCAGTCACGTGCAGTTGCGAACCGGTGGAGCCAGCCAGCAGCAAGGTATCGCCGTTGACGTTGACACTCACATGCTCCAGCGCGCGGCCCTGTGGGTCGAGCATGAACGGCGCCTGACCATAGGGGTAGTCGATACCCGCATCGATGGTCTTCTTGTTGTCCGGATAGGTGATCTTGTAGGTGTGGTGGAACACCAGCGCCTGGCCGTTGGACAGGCCAAGCACCACCAGCGGGCTGCCCGGCTGGTCGGCACTGATCGACGTCACTTGGGTGCCTGCCGGCAACGGCAGGTCGACATGCTCGACTTCGCTGCCGGTCTTGGCATCGAAGAACAGCACCTGGCCTTTGTCGGAAACACGCATGCCCACTAGGTTCTGCTCCTCGAGGGCGATCATCAGCGGCTTGCCGGCATCCTGTTGCAGCCACGTCGGCTCCAGCGCTTTCTTGCTGGTCAGCTCGGCGCCCTGGAACAGCGGCAGGACCACGTAGGCCAGGTAGAAGAAGATCAGGGTAATGGCTGCCAGCACGGCAAGCCCGCCCACCAGGACATACCAGCGGGTCAGGCGATCCTTCAGCGCACGCAGGCGGCGCTTGCGTTGCAGCTCGGGCGTATTGAAGTCAATCCGCACGGGGGGAGAATTTTGGGTCATGGTGGAGTTGGCCAGATCATTCATGCGCACACCCTAGCGGTCCCGTATGACAAAAACATGACAATGCAGTGACGCAAAAAAGCCCGCCGCTCAGGAATCCTGGCTTCGGACGAGGAATTCGTGGAGGAGGCCGGGCGCTTGGCACCGACCCCTTCCTCAGTTACTTACTTCTTTGCAACGTTACCGGCGTGGGACAAACCCAGGTCAGCCAGGGTCTTGTCGACCACTTTGGCTGGCAGCGGGATGTAGCCGTCCTTCACCACGACCTGCTGACCTGCCTGGGACAGAACCAGCTTCACGAACTCGGCTTCCAGCGGGGCCAGAGGCTTGTTCGGGGCCTTGTTGACGTAGACGTACAGGAAGCGCGACAGCGGGTAGGTGCCGTTCAGGGCGTTGGCTTCGTTGTCCTCGACGAAGGCGCCGCCTTCTTTCTTGGCCAAAGGCACGGTCTTGACGCTGGCGGTCTTGTAGCCGATGCCCGAGTAGCCGATGCCGTTCAGCGAGCTGCTGATCGACTGCACGACCGAAGCCGAACCAGGCTGTTCGTTGACGTTAGGTTTGAAGTCGCCTTTGCACAGGGCTTCTTCCTTGAAGTAGCCGTAGGTGCCGGATACCGAGTTACGGCCGAACAGCTGGATCGGCTTGTTGGCCAGATCGCCGGTCACGCCCACGTCGCCCCAAGTCTTGACGTCGGCTTTGCCACCGCACAGACGCGTGGAGGAGAAGATGGCATCGACCTGAGCCATGGTCAGGCCCGTGATCGGGTTGTCCTTGTGGACGAAGACTGCCAGGGCGTCGACGGCGACCGGAATGGCGGTCGGCTTGTAGCCGTACTTCTGCTCGAAGGCCTGCAGCTCGACGTCCTTCATCTTGCGGCTCATCGGGCCGAGGTTGGCGGTGCCTTCGGTCAGCGCGGGCGGCGCGGTGGAGGAGCCGGCAGCCTGGATCTGGATGTTTACGTTCGGGTATTCCTTCTTGTAGGCCTCGGCCCACAGAGTCATCAGGTTCGCCAGGGTATCGGAACCGACGCTGGAGAGGTTGCCCGATACGCCAGTGGTCTTGGTGTAAGTCGGGATTGCAGGATCGACGGCGGCAACCGCATTGGCGGTAGCGACGCCAGCGGCGGCGAACGTGAGGGCCGCCATCAAACGCTTCAGTTTCATGCCTAACTCCTAGCAGGAATATTTGGGGTGTGAGATGGATCGGGCCCAAGTATCTGCAGGCCGCATGAACACTCTATGACCTGAATATGACAATTGGATGAAAGGCCATCACGGTCGCCCGGGATGGCCTTTACAGGATGTTGCGGCGCAGGAGGATAAACATCGCCATGCCGTCTTCGCGGATACGACCGCCCTCGGTCAGCGCTTGGTCGCGAGCAGGTAGACACCCACCAGCAGACCCACGGCGCACAGGCAGGCCACGTAATAGGCCGGCGCCATGGGACTGAACTTGAGCAGCGCGGTGACCACCATTGGCGTCAGGCCGCCGAAGATGGCGTAGGCCAGGTTGTAGGAGAACGAGAGCCCACTGAAACGCACCACCGGCGGGAAGGCCTTGACCATCACATAAGGCACCGCACCGACGATGCCGACGAACAGACCGGTCAGCGCGTACAGTGGGAACAGCAGGTCCGGTCGCGTCGGCAGGCTGTGATAGAAGGCCCAGGACGATGCCAGCAGTGCCAGGCTGCCGACGATGAACACACGCCCGGCGCCGAAACGATCGGCCAGGCTGCCGGCACCCACACAGCCAACGCTGAGCAGGACGATAGCCAGACTGTTGGCCTTCAGCGAGTCGGTGGGGCTGATGTGATAGAGGCTTTGCAGCAGCGCCGGGGTCATGAGGATCACCACCACGATGCCCGCCGACAACAGCCAGGTCAGCAGCATCGACAGGATGATCGCACCACGATGGTCGCGCAGCACCGCACGCAGCGGCAGCTCTTCGGCCAGGGCCTTGCGCTGCTGCATTTCGGCGAATACCGGCGTCTCGTGCAGCCAGCGGCGCAGGTACACCGCGAACAGGCCGAACACGCCCCCGAGCAGGAACGGAATGCGCCAGGCGTAGTCCGCCACTTCGTCGGCACTGTAGACCGTATTGATCAAGGTAGCCACGAGCGAGCCGAGCAGGATGCCCGAAGTCAGGCCTGCCGTGAGCGTGCCGCAGGCATAACCGGTATTACGCGCTGGCACATGCTCGGAAACGAACACCCAGGCGCCTGGAACCTCGCCACCGATGGCCGCACCTTGCACGACACGCATCAAGAGCAGCAGGACCGGGGCCCACAGGCCGATCTGCGCGTAGGTCGGCAGCAGGCCCATGACCAGGGTCGGCAAAGCCATCATGAAGATGCTCAGCGTGAACATCTTCTTGCGACCGAGCAGGTCGCCGAAGTGGGCCATGATGATGCCGCCCAACGGCCGCGCCAGGTAACCAGCCGCGAAGATGCCGAAGGTCTGCATCAAGCGCAGCCACTCGGGCATGTCGGCGGGGAAGAACAACTTGCCGACTACCGTGGCAAAGAACACGAAGATGATGAAGTCGTAGAATTCCAGCGCTCCACCAAGGGCGGACAGTGAAAGGGTCTTGTAGTCACTGCGGGTCAGCGGCCGCGAGGGCTGCTCGATACTGCTCGGCACGGAGGTCATGGAATGGTCTCTTATTGGTCTTGCAGGCCGTTTGTCATGCGGCTTCTGGCTCGGTAGCCAGCGAAGATAACAAATTGCTGCATCCGCCTCATAGCGGTACAAAATCCATACAGATATTCACGAATGCGCGGTCGTCGCTGGCTGTTCAGGGCTATATACTGGCCGCTCGTAGGAAAAGGCTGAGCCTTGCGTGGGATGCTGCGCGAAAACGCCGGTCAATGTTGCAGGCAGTTTCGCAGAGTCTCCCTTTGGCCGCCCGCCGGAGCGAAATCAGCGTAGTATGTTTCAAGCTGAATCGTTTTCCCGGCGTACGTCATTTGCGCCAACCAACGAAGCGTCACGGGTCCGAGGCCCCATCGCATGATTGAGCTCGAACAAGAAGATCCTATCCCACAGGGCGACCTCGCCCTTCAGATCACTGCCCTGCCCCGCGAAACCAACGGTTTCGGCGATATCTTTGGCGGCTGGCTGGTCGCCCAGATGGACTTGGCAGGCACCGCCATGGCCAGCCGCGTCGCCGGTGGCCGGGTTGCCACCGTCGCCATCGACCGCATGGCCTTCCTGGTCCCGGTGGCGGTGGGTGCACAGCTTTCCTTCTATACCCAGACCCTGGAAATCGGCCGCAGCTCCATCCAGATGATGGTGGAAGTGTGGAGCGACGACCCGCTGTCCAGTGAATGGCGCAAGGTCACTGAAGCTGTGTTCGTTTTCGTCGCCATTGACGGCAGTGGCCGCACCCGTTCCGTCCCTCGTCGCTGAGCCAGGGGCGCGGTAAACTCGTTGCATGGCATGAGGTCCAAGGCCTGATATGCATCACGACGAGACGAGCGCATGGCTACTTTCCAGGTCGAAACGGAACAACACGGCGAACTCAACTGCTGGCGCATCACCAGCAATCACGCCGAACTGCTGATCGCCCAACAGGGCGCCCAGGTCTTGAGCTACCAACGGCTGGGTGAGCCCCCTCTACTGTGGTTGAGCGACCAAGCCATCTTCCGCCAGGGCAAGTCCGTGCGCGCCGGCGTACCGGTGTGCTGGCCCTGGTTCGGTAATCTGCAGCGTAACCCCCAGGCCGTGCAGGCCATGTACCACGGCGAACAGGCACCCGCCCATGGCCTGGCCCGTACCCGTGATTGGCAACTGCTGGGAATCGAGGAGGCCACAGAGGGCCTTCGCATCGAGTTCAGCCTGCCGGAGGCGCTGGGCGACCTGGCTGGCTGGCCCCATGAGGTCGAGCTCAAGCTGCTGATCGAAATGGGCACGCAACTGAAGATGACCTTGAGCAGCCTCAACCTGGGTAATGACAGCGTCACCATCAGCCAAGCCCTGCACAGCTACTTCGCAGTCAGCGATGTGCGACAGGCTCGGGTCGAGGGAGTAGAGAACCTTGGCTACATCGAGACCCTGGCCGACTGGGAACTGCGCCAGCAGCACGGCACCCTGGGCTTTGCCGGCGAGACCGACCGCATCTACCTGCAGACACCTGATCTGCTGAAGATCGTCGACCCGCAATGGAACCGCCGCATCACCTTGCACGCCACGGGCTCACGCTCGGCGGTGATCTGGAATCCCTGGACCGATCGCGCCCGGGAGCTGGCGGATATGGCGGATGATGGCTGGCAACGGATGCTGTGCATCGAGACCGCGAATGTGTGGGACGACGTGGTGACCCTGGCCCCGGGGGCGAGTCATTCGCTGAGCGTTACGATCACCAGCGAAGCACTCTGACCAGACCCGCTCCCACAGTGTTCGAGCATGACCTGTGGGAGCAGCTCGGAAGAGATCGAATCAGAGGTCAGCGTCCTCCACCACCCTCACCTTCCCTGCCTCCAGCGCATAGGCCGCATCGGCCAGGTCGTTGCTGACCTTCTCCACCTTCAACGTGCCACTGACCCAAAGCGGTGTGTAGATGTCATCGATCTTCATCCCCTTGGGGTAACGCACCAGCACCAGCTGGTTAGGCGGCGGCGGCGGCACGTGGATGCAGGCGCCGGGATACGGCACAAGGAAGAACAACGTGCTGTTGCCCTTGGCATCGCTTTCCAGCGGTACCGGATAACCGCCCAGGCGGATCTGTTTGCCATTCATGGCGGCCACGGTCTTGGTGGAGTACATCACCGCAGGCAAACCCTTGGCCTGCTTGAGCCCACCCTTGTCGGTGAAGGTGCCCATGGCTTCGGGAGAGTTGTGGTCGATTTCGGGCATCTGCTCGAGTGCCTTCTGGTCCGACTTGGGCATCAGCTCCAGCCAGTCGGTCTCAGGCAACTCGGCATGGGCCAGTGCACTGGCCAGCAGTAGGGGAACAAGGAAAAACGCACGCATGGAAATGCTCGGCAACTCAGGTGAATTGCCGAGCATTCTAAACCAGTCACCCGCGTTTCTTGATGAATCCGTAGATCACCAACAGGATGATTGCACCGACCAGGGCGCCAATGAAACCTGCGGTCTGCCCCGCCTGGTAGATACCCAGGGCCTGCCCGCCGTAGGTCGCGGCCAGGGAGCCGGCGATCCCCAGGAGGATGGTCATGATCCAGCCCATGCTGTCGTCCCCGGGCTTGAGGAAACGGGCCAGCAGGCCGACGATCAGGCCGATGAAGATGGTTCCAATGATACCCATGGCAATTCCTCTGCAGTGAAGATGGAACAAGCCAAAGCCTAGACACACTTTGGCTTGTTGCCATTTCAGAGGGCCTGCGCAGGGCAGAGGTTCAATCAGCCGGCGATCAACGCTTCGACGTCGGCGATCTTGGCCTTGAGGGTGGCCATGTCGGCGCAACGCAGGGTGGCATGGCCAACCTTGCGGCCGGCCTTGAAGGCCTTGCCGTAGTGGTGCAGGTGGCAGCCGTCGATGGCCACGACCTTATCCACAGCCGGCACTTCACCGATGAAGTTGAGCATGGCGCTCTCGCCGACCTTGGCCGTCGAGCCCAGCGGCAGGCCAGCCACGGCGCGCAGATGGTTCTCGAACTGGCTGCACTCGGCCCCTTCGATGGTCCAGTGCCCGGAGTTGTGAACCCGCGGGGCGATTTCGTTGGCCTTCAGGCCACCGTCGACTTCGAAGAACTCGAAAGCCATCACGCCCACGTAGTCCAGCTTCTGCAGCACGCGGCCCACGTAGTCTTCGGCCAGCGCCTGCAGCGGGTGTGCATCGCTCGCGACCGACAGGCGCAGGATGCCGCTCTCGTGGGTGTTATGCACCAGCGGGTAGAAGCGGGTTTCGCCATCACGGCCACGCACGGCCACCAGCGACACTTCACCGGTGAACGGCACGAAGCCTTCGAGCAGGCAAGGCACGCTGCCCAGTTCGGCGAAGGTGCCGACGACATCCTCGGCACTGCGCAGGACCTTCTGGCCCTTGCCGTCATAGCCCAGGGTACGGGTCTTGAGGACTGCCGGCAGGCCGATGCTGGCTACCGCCGCGTCCAGGTCTTCCTGTGACAGGATGTTGGCAAATGCCGGCGTCGGGATGCCCAGATCGCGGAACATGCTCTTTTCGAACAGACGGTCACGGGCGATGCGCAGGGCTTCGGCGCTTGGATAGACCGGAACGAACTGCGAGAGGAAGGCCACGGTTTCGGCCGGAACGCTTTCGAACTCGAACGTCACCAGGTCGACTTCGTCGGCCAGCTGACGCAGGTGGTCCTGATCGCCGTAGTCAGCGCGCAGGTGCTCACCCAGGGCAGCCGCGCAGGCGTCCGGGGCCGGGTCGAGGAAAGCGAAGTTCATGCCCAGCGGAGTCCCCGCCAAGGCCAGCATGCGGCCGAGCTGGCCACCACCGATTACACCGATCTTCATGTTGATAGCCTCAGGCCTGACGCGGGTCCGGATTGTCCAGGACGGTTTCGGTCTGCTCCGTGCGGAACTGCTTGAGTGCCGCGTGATACTGCGGGTACTTGGCACCCAGGATGCTTGCCGAGAGCAGCGCCGCGTTGATGGCACCGGCCTTGCCGATGGCCAGGGTGGCGACCGGCACGCCCGCGGGCATCTGCACGATCGACAGCAGCGAGTCGACACCCGAGAGCATCGACGACTGCACCGGCACGCCCAACACCGGCAGGTGGGTCTTGGCGGCGCACATGCCCGGCAGGTGGGCAGCACCGCCAGCACCGGCGATGATCACCTCGATGCCGCGGCCTTCGGCCTCTTCGGCATACTGGAACAGCAGATCCGGCGTACGGTGGGCGGAAACCACCTTCACCTCGTAGGGAATGCCGAGTTTTTCCAGCATATCGGCGGTGTGGCTAAGGGTGGACCAATCGGACTTGGAGCCCATGATCACGCCAACCAGTGCACTCATCGTCGAGCCTCTTCGCTTGTGCGCCCTTGGGCGCGTCAAAAAACAACAAGCCACGCGGGACGACCGGCGTGGCTTGTTTGCTGATCATGGCCGGATCGATCCGGCCTGGGGGCCGCGAAGTATAACGTAACGCGAAGCCATCCAGGCACCCCCGGCGACCAACTGTCGGCCTTATTTTTCGGGGCTTTGGCTGACTTTTGGGTCAACAGGTGTGGTCGTCGTGCCACCCTCCAGCTTGCGCCAGAGCAGACGCACGTTGGCCTTGCGGACCAAGGCGCAGCGATAGAGGCGAATTTCCAACGGCACGTGCCACTGACTGCCCCCGCAGATCGCCAGTTCGCCACGCTCCAGCTCGCCGCGCATCGACAACCTCGGCACCCAGGCGATGCCCATGCCTTCAAGGGCCATGCTCTTGAGACTGTCGGCCATGGCGGTTTCATAGACAGTGGTATAGCGCAGGTTGCGCTGGCGCAGCAGCAGGTTGACCGATCGACCGAGGAAAGCCCCAGCGCTGTAGGCAAGCAGCGGCACGCTGCTGTCGCCTTCAAGGTCGAACAACGGCTTGCCGTCGACGCCCACGGCGCACACCGGCAGCATCTCGGTGGTGCCCATGTGCAGCGAGGGGAAGATTTCCGCATCCATCTGCAAGGCCGCATCCGGGTCATAGAACGCCAGCATCAGGTCACAACCACCTTCACGCAACGCATGCACGGCATCGCCCACGTTGGTGGCCACCAGACGGGTGGCGATGTTCAGGCCGTCGTTACGCAACTGGGCCACCCAGCGCGGGAAGAATCCCGATGCCAGCGAGTGCGCGGCAGCCACCTGGACCACCTCACCCTGCCCGCCTTCTAGATGGTGCAAGTGGCGCAGAACTTCGCTCAATTGGTCGACAACCGTGCGCGCCGTGACGAGAAACAACTGCCCGGCCTCGGTCAGTTCGATCGGTGTGCGGGAACGATTCACCAAAGTCAGCCCCAGCGCCGCTTCCAGGCTGCGGATACGCCGACTGAAGGCCGGCTGGGTGACGAAACGACGCTCCGCCGCCTGGGAAAAACTGCGGGTGGCGGCCAGGGCGCTGAAGTCTTCCAGCCACTTGCTTTCGAGGTTCATGAAGCGGTCTCCCAGCGCGCACCAAAATGGAACACGCTCGTTTGTCAATTGGCGTCACATGAATCGGTATGCCGTTTGTGCATAGGTTAGCGTGCAACAGCATTGGCCGCAAAATCCGGGCAGGCCTAGGATTGGCGGCATTCCGGCAGGTGCCGGGTTTAAATCGAGATGATATCCGTCATGTCCTCCGCTGCATCGTTCCGCGTCGAAAAAGACCTGCTTGGTACCCTTGAAGTCCCTGCCGATGCCTACTACGGCATCCAGACTCTGCGCGCTGCCAACAACTTCCACCTCTCCGGTGTTCCGCTGTCGCACTACCCGAAGCTGGTCGTGGCCCTGGCCATGGTCAAGCAGGCCGCTGCCGACGCCAACCGTGAGCTGGGCCACCTGAGCGATGCCAAGCACGCCGCCATCAGCGAGGCCTGCGCCCGCCTGATCCGCGGTGAGTTCCACGACCAGTTCGTTGTGGACATGATCCAAGGTGGTGCAGGTACCTCCACCAACATGAACGCCAACGAAGTCATCGCCAACGTCGCGCTGGAGGTCATGGGCCACCAGAAGGGTGAGTACCAGTACCTGCACCCGAACAACGACGTGAACATGGCGCAGTCGACCAACGACGCCTACCCGACCGCGATCCGCCTGGGTCTGCTGCTGGGTCACGACGCCCTGCTGGCCAGCCTCGACAGCCTGATCCAGGCCTTCGCGGCCAAAGGCAAGGAATTCGACCACGTACTGAAGATGGGCCGCACCCAGCTGCAGGACGCCGTACCGATGACCCTGGGCCAGGAATTCCGC
Source organism: Pseudomonas sp. PKS (assembly GCF_051913525.1). Lineage (NCBI taxonomy): Bacteria > Pseudomonadati > Pseudomonadota > Gammaproteobacteria > Pseudomonadales > Pseudomonadaceae > Pseudomonas > Pseudomonas sp. PKS. The sequence continues at coordinate 255,704 of NZ_JBEGDO010000002.1, forward strand.
GCCTTCGCCACCACCATGACCGAAGACCTGCAGCGCCTGCGCTCGCTGGCGCCGGAACTGCTGACCGAAATCAACCTGGGCGGTACCGCCATCGGCACCGGCATCAACGCCGACCCTGGCTACCAGGCCCTGGCAGTGCAGCGCCTGGCGGCCATCAGCGGCCAACCGCTGGTTCCAGCTGCCGACCTGATCGAAGCCACCTCCGACATGGGCGCCTTCGTACTGTTCTCCGGCATGCTCAAGCGCACCGCGGTCAAGCTGTCGAAGATCTGCAACGACCTGCGCCTGCTGTCCAGCGGCCCGCGTACCGGCATCAACGAGATCAACCTGCCGGCGCGCCAGCCAGGCAGCTCGATCATGCCAGGCAAGGTCAACCCGGTTATTCCGGAAGCCGTCAACCAGGTGGCCTTCGCCATCATGGGCAACGACCTGGCCCTGACCGTCGCCGCCGAAGGTGGCCAGCTGCAGCTGAACGTCATGGAACCGCTGATCGCCTACAAGATCTTCGACTCCATCCGCCTGCTCCAGCGCGCCATGGACATGCTGCGCGAGCACTGCATCGTCGGCATCACCGCCAACGAACAGCGCTGCCGTGAACTGGTCGAGCACTCGATCGGCCTGGTCACCGCCCTGAACCCGTACATCGGCTACGAAAACGCCACCCGTATCGCCCGTGTCGCCCTGGAAACCGGCCGCGGTGTTCTGGAACTGGTGCGTGAAGAGAAGCTGCTGGACGACGCGATGCTCGACGACATCCTGCGTCCGGAAAACATGATCGCTCCACGTCTGGTTCCGCTGAAGGCGTAACCAGGCCGCTGTAAAACGTCTCACCAGGTCGAGGGACTAGACACCTCTCAACCTTTCAAGGGCCCGAGCGCACGCTACGGGCCCTTTTTTTATGCGCGCGGTACAAGGGCCATGATGGGCTGCAAAACAGCGCCACGTAGCCGTCCGGCACACAACTTGCTCCATAATGCTTCCCAGCCCCACGGGATACCGAGCATGCTGCACAGCCACCTGACCACCCTCAACGCAGTTTCGCTGATTCTCAAGGTCTTCCAGGAAGAAGGCTGCGATGCCGAGCGGCTGCTTTGCGGCAGCGGCATCGGCGCGGCGGACTTGGGCCATGCCGATGCCCGCATCACCACCCAGCAAGAACTGCAGGTATGCGCCAATGCCGTAACCCTGCGCGAGGAGATCGGTCTGGAACTGGGCCGGCGCATGCATGTGTCATGCTACGGGATGCTCGGTTACGCCCTGCTCTCCAGTGCCACTTTGGGTGACGCCCTGCGCTTGGCGCTGCGCTATCCCGCGCTGCTGGGCACAGCCTTTCACCTGCGCCTGGAGGACGACGGCCAGCGGATCTGGTTCAGTGCCAGCGATTATCAGGACAGCCCTGCGCTGGCGGCCTTCAATGCCGAATTCTGCCTGGTGTCGCTGAAAGTCATCTGCGACGACCTGCTGGGGCGCCCCCTGCCGCTGCTCGCGGCGCGCTTCGAGCATCCACGACCGGACTATCACGCGCTCTATGCCGATGCGTTCCCGTGCCCCCTGGGCTTCGAGGCCAATGACAATGCCTTTGCCTTCGAGCGCCGCTGGCTGGACATGCCCCTGCCCCTGGCCGATCCCATTACCCATAAGGCCATGGCCGAGCGTTGCCGCCAGCTGAACCTGGAGTTCACGGGGCGCCAGGCGTGGCTGGGGCGCATCCGCCAACTGCTGATCAACCAGCTCGATGCCGCCCCCGGGCTCGAAGGCCTGGCGCGCCAGATGAACTGCTCCTCGCGCACCCTGCGTCGGCACCTGCAAGCCCTGGGCTGCAGCTACCAGCAGTTGCTCGACGAGTTGCGCTTCGAGCGGGCCAAGCAGTTGCTGGCCGAGGACCAGATGCCGATCTACCGTATCGCCGAGACGCTCGGCTTCAGCGAGACCGCGAGCTTTCGCCATGCCTTCCAGCGCTGGAGCGGCGTGGCGCCCAGTCATTTTCGCGGCTGATCGGTGCCGGCCTTTTCGCGGGTAAACCCGCTCCCAGCGGTATTGCGCTGAATTCAAAATCAGCGGGAGGCCTGTGTGAGCGGATTTACCCGCGAACAAGCCCCCACACCGGACACTGTCTTTGGCCACATCGATCCCCTTTTGGCCGTTTGCAACGTTCTCCCCCCGCGCGCCGACTCACACAATGAGGCCACGCCAGTAAACCCGGAGAATAAAAATGCTGACGATCTATTCTGATGATCACCGCCTGCACCACGGCCGCTGCGAGCTGATCGACGGCAAGCTGATGCCCTGCTTCGAGATGCCTTCGCGCGCCGACCACGTCCTGGAGCAGGTCAAGAAGCGCAACCTGGGTCCTGTCGAAGAACCGCGTGATTTCGGCCGCGCGCCCTTGCTGCGAGTGCATGGCGCCGACTACCTGGATTTCTTCGAAGGGGCCTGGGCGCGCTGGGCGCAGATGGGCCAGGAAGGTGACCTGCTGCCCTTCACCTGGCCAGCCCGCACCCTGCGTAAGGTCAAACCGACTGGCCTGCATGGTGAGCTTGGCTACTACAGCTTCGATGCCGGCGCGCCGATCACTGCCGGTACCTGGCAAGCTGCCTACAGCGCAGCCCAGGTTGCCCTCACTGCCCAGGCGGCGATCCAACAAGGCGCCCATTCGGCATTCGCCCTGTGCCGTCCACCAGGGCACCATGCCGCGGCCGAAGTGATGGGGGGCTATTGCTACCTCAACAACGCCGCCATCGCCGCCCAGGCATTCCTTGACCAAGGCCACCGCAAGGTCGCCATCCTCGATGTCGACTACCACCACGGCAACGGCACCCAGGACATCTTCTACCAGCGCGGCGATGTGTTCTTCGCCTCGATCCACGGCGACCCGCAGGACGAGTTCCCGTTCTTCCTCGGCTATGCCGACGAAACCGGCGAAGGCGCAGGCGAGGGCTGCAATATCAATTACCCGCTGCCCGCCGGCAGTGACTGGGCCGCCTGGAGCGCTGCCCTGGAGGACGCCTGCCAGCGTATCGCCGCCTACGCGCCGGACGTGGTGGTGGTGTCCCTGGGCGTAGATACCTTCAAGGACGATCCGATCTCCCAGTTCAAGCTGGACAGCCCAGACTACCTGGAGATGGGCAAGCGTATCGGCCAGCTCGGCAAGCCGACCTTGTTCGTGATGGAAGGTGGCTACGCTGTGGAAGAAATCGGTATCAACGCAGTCAACGTGCTGGAAGGCTTCCAGCATGCCCAGCCAGGAGCCCGGTAATGGTCCGACTCAAGCGTCTGCTCGCCCCGTTCATCGCTGCCACCCTGTTCACCGGTGCCCTTCAGGCCCAGGCCGAACAGCGCACCCTGCGCGTGTACAACTGGTTCGACTACATCACGCCGCAGACCTTGACGGACTTCCAGAAGGACAGCGGCGTCAAGCTGATCTACGACATCTTCGACACCAACGAAGCCCTGGAAGCCAAGCTGCTCACCGGCAACTCAGGCTACGACGTGGTGGTGCCGTCCAACGTGTTCCTCGCCAAGCAGATCGAAGCCGGTGTGTTCCAGCCTCTGGACCGATCCAAGCTCCCCAACTGGCAGCACCTGGATCCGGCGCTGATGAAGCTGATCGAAGCCAACGATCCGGGCAACAAGTTCGCCGTGCCGTACATGTACGGCACTGTGCTGATCGGTTTCAACCCGGACAAGGTCAAGGCGGTGCTCGGCGACAAGGCGCCTGTGGACAGCTGGGATCTGATCTTCAAGGAAGAGAACATCGCCAAGCTCAAGCAGTGCGGCGTCGCCCTGCTCGACTCACCGTCGGAGATCCTGCCCTTGGCGCTGCAATACCTGGGGCTGCCACCGAACAGCGAGAAGCCGGCCGACTACAAGAAAGCCGAGGATCTGATGCTGAAGATCCGCCCGCACATCACCTACTTCCATTCCTCGAAGTACATGGCAGACATCGCCAACGGCGATATCTGCGTGGCGGTGGGGTATTCGGGTAGCTTCTCCCAGGCCGCCAACCGTGCGCGCGACGCCAAGAATGGCGTGGTGGTGGACATGCGCCTGCCCAAGGAAGGTGCACCGATCTGGTTCGACATGCTGGCGATTCCCAAGAATGCCGCCAACCCTGAGGATGCACACGCGTTCATCAACTACCTGCTGCGCCCTGAAGTGATCGCGCCGATCAGTGACTTCGTCGGCTACCCCAACCCCAACAAGGACGCCACCGACAAAGTCAGCCCGGCGATCCGCAACAACCCCAACCTGTACCCGACCGCCGAAGCGATGGCCAAGCTGTATACCCTCAAGCCACTGCCACGCGAGGCCGAACGGGCGCGCACCCGGGCCTGGACACGCATCAAGTCCGGGACTTGAGTTGGATGCTTCGCGGGTAAACCCGCTCCCACAGGTACGGAGCTGCCTGTCAGGTCAGCGCTGTGTCTGTGGGAACAGGTTCACCCGCGAAGCGGTCGCCACGCCCTGCGCAATCGCATCACTGCATCCGCAATCTGCGCTTCAGGCACCGCCGCGAACCCCAGCACCAGTCCGGCGCGCTTATCCACAGGGACATTGCCGTCTTCGAGCCAGTAACTGCTCAGCGGGTTGACCTCCACCCCCACCGCCTCTGCCCTGGCCACCAACTCTTGCTCACGGGCAAGGTTATCCACAGCCACTTTCACATGCAGCCCAGCCGCCACTTCCGGCATGGCGCCCAGCCCTGGCACATCCTCCGGCCACCCGGCTTTCAGGACATTTCGCCGCGCCAGCGCTGCCTTGCGCATGCGCCGGATATGCCGCTGGAAGTGCCCCTGGGCCATGAATTGCGCCATCACACACTGGGTGCCGACCTCCGAATGGCGCACCGCCAGCGCCCGCCCCTGGCTGAATGCCTCCACCAACGGTCGAGGCAGTACCAGATAACCCAGGCGCAGGGCCGGGAAAGCGATCTTGCCGAACGTGCCCACGTACAGCACCCGTCCCTGCCGGTCCAAGGAGGCCAAGGGCGCCAGTGGCGCACCGCTGTAGCGATACTCCCCGTCGTAGTCGTCCTCGATGATCCAGCCATCCTGACGCTGTGCCCAATCCAGCAATGACAGGCGCCGGGCCAGGCTCATGGTGACGCCAGTGGGGTACTGGTGCGCCGGGGTCACATAGGCCATCCGGCAATCGGGAAGTTGCGCCAGCTGCGCGCAATCCAGCCCTTCATCGTCCACTGGCACACCCCTGACTTTCGCCCCCGCCAACGCGAAGGTGTGGCCGGCCGCCCGGTACCCTGGGTTTTCCACAGCCACCCCATCGCCCGGCTGCAACAGCAACTGTGCACAAAGGCTGATGGCCTGCTGGGCACCACTGGTGATCACAATTTGTTCAGCGCCACACGACAACCCACGTGAGCGTCGCAAGTAGGCGGCGATGAGTTCGCGCAGCTGTGGCTCACCCGCCGGGTCGCCATAACCGAGCGATGCAGGGTCGGGGTTTCGCCAGAAACCCGCTTGCAGCCTGGCCCAGACCTCGAAGGGGAATAAGTCGAATGCCGGCACACCGACGCGAAAAGCCCTCGGCGCACCAGCCTTGGGTGGTGGAAGATGGTTGTTTTTAAGACGCTGCAAAGGCTCGCTGGATCGCCCTGAACTGGATAAATCTTCAGTACCAGAAGGCGAAAATGTGGATAACTCTGTTGATAACCCCAGGGATAACCCTGTGGATACCTGTGTGGATAGTTTGGGCAGCTGGCTTACGTAGGTACCATCGCCCACCCGACTTTCGATGTAGCCCTCGGCATATAGCTGGTCGTAAGCCCGCACCACACTGTTGCGCGATAGCGACAACATGGCCGCCAGGTCTCGGGTGGCGGGCAAACGCGTGCCACTGCCCAGACGTCCATCCAGCACCCGCGCCCGCAACGTCTGGTACAGCTGCTGGCTGAGCCCGCGCCGGCGGTCGAGCACGATACCCGTGGGGTCGAAGGGCAGTGCGAGAGGACGTTCGCTCATGGCATTGGACCTATAAAAACAGGCTGTATTGGCTCTTACAGAGTACCAATAGCCTGCCTAGGATGGCGCCATTGGACAAGGAATCTCGCATGTACAACGCCAAGCCCCACCAGGAACATGACCTCGCGCGCCTGCACCAGCAGATGCGCGACACCCGCCTCGCCGTTCTGGTCAGCCATGGCGAAAACGGCTTGCTCGCTACCCATCTACCCGTGCTGCTCGATACAGCTCAAGGCGAGTACGGCACTGTCTATGCTCACCTGGCCCGGGCCAACTCCCAATGGCAGGTCCTGGAGCAAGGCGGCGAAGCGTTGCTGGTTTTCCCAGGCGCAGATGCCTATGTCAGCCCGAGCTACTACCCGAGCAAGGCCGAAAACCCCAGGGTCGTGCCCACCTGGAATTACCTGGCCGTGCACGCCTATGGCGCGGTGCAAGTGATCCACGACGCCCCTCGCCTGCTGGAGATCGTCAGCCGCCTGAGCGATCGGCACGAACAAGACCGCGCCGAACCCTGGAAGGTGAGCGACGCACCCAGCGATTACATCGACGGCATGCTGCGCGCCATCGTCGGCCTGCGCATGCCCATCGCCCGCCTGCAAGGTGCGCGCAAGCTCAGCCAGAACCGCTCGGCGCAAGACATCGCCGGTGTACGTGACGGTCTGGGCAGCAGTTCCGATTACCTGGACAACCAACTCGCGGCGCAGATGCGCCCACTCTGAAGGAAAAGACCATGCCCAGCGTTACCCTGCGCCCAGTGAGCGCCAACGACCATGCCGCCTGGCTCGCCCTCTGGCACGCCTATCTGCGCTTCTACGAAACCGAATTGGCCAATGAAGTCAGCGCCAGCACCTGGCAGCGTTTGCTCGATGAGAACGAGCCCACCCATTCAGCGTTGGCCTGGGTCGATGGCAAAGCCGTGGGGATGGTCAACTGGATCTATCACCGCTCCAACTGGAGCATCGAAAATTCCTGCTACCTGCAAGACTTGTACGTCAACGCCGACCAGCGCGGCCTGGGCATTGGTCGCCAGCTGATCGAGCATGTCTACGCAACCGCCAAGGCAGCCGGCTGCATCAAGGTGCACTGGCTCACCCACGAGACCAACGCCACCGCCATCCGCCTGTACGAGCAAGTCGCAGAGCGGCCGGGCTTCATTCAATTTCGCAAAGGCTTGTAGGCCCATGACAGACGCACTGAACTGGAAACCCGCGGCAACACCCAACGCCGAGCCTCTCGAAGGACGCTTCGTCCGCCTGGAAAAACTCGACCCGGCCCACCACGGCAATGACCTTTGGGAGGTGTTGCAGGGCCCTGGCTCGGACCCAGTGCTGTGGGACTACTTGCCCTACGGGCCCTTCAATGAGCGCGCGAGCTTCGACCACTGGCTCGAAGGCAACGCCGCCAGTCGCGACCCGCTGTTCTACAGCGTCATCGACCGCGCCACCGGCCAGGCCCAGGGCATCCTGAGCTACATGTCGATCGTCCCCGAACAGGGCCGCTTCGAAATCGGCCACATCGCCTTCGGCGCCGCCATGCAGCGCACCCCTCGCGGCACCGAGGCCGTCTACTTGCTGAGCCAGCTCGGCTTTGCCTTGGGCAACCGGCGCCTGGAGTGGAAGTGCAACAACGCCAATGCCCGCTCCAAACGCGCCGCCGAGCGCTTCGGCTTTGTCTTCGAAGGGGTGTTCCGCAAGCACATGGTGGTCAAGGATCACAACCGGGACACGGCCTGGTACTCGATCACCGATGATGAGTGGCCAAGCGTGGCGGCAGGCTTCGAGCGCTGGTTGAGCGCAGAGAACCAGCAGCCCGGGGGGCAAGTGAAGACGCTGGAGGCCTGTCGTAAAGGTTGAGCGTGTCGGCGGCCTTTGCACGGGTAAACCCGCCGGGTCCGCCTGGACCGTTGAGAGCGGGTTTGCCCGCGCACATCCCCCACAGATTCAGCACAAAAAAAGGGGAGCACATCGCTCCCCATGAGGTAAACCGCTTGCTGTCGAAGGCTTGGATCAGCCTTCGATCTCGATCAGGATCTCGCCCGGCGTGACGCGATCGCCCTTGGCCACGTGGATGGCGGTGACCTTGCCGGCAATCGGGGCCTGGACTTCGGTCTCCATCTTCATGGCTTCAGTGATCAGCACCGGTTGGCCGGCCTTGACGGTGTCACCTTCCTTGACCAGCACATCGACGATGTTGCCCGGCATGGTGGTGCTCACGTGACCCGGGCCAGTGGCCTGCTTGCGCTTGCTGCCACCGCCGCTGACGAACTCGTTGAGCGGCTCGAACACCACCTCTTCCGGCATGCCGTCGATGGACAGGTAGAAGTGACGCTTGCCTTCGGCCTTGACGCCCACACCGGTGATGTCGACGCGGTAGGTCTCGCCGTGCACGTCGATGACGAACTCGGTCGGTACCCCTTCGCCGCCCGGGCCTGCCACGGCACCGGCTTCCGGAATCGGCAACAGGGCTTCTGGGGTCAGGGTGCCGGCTTCACGCTCCTCGAGGAACTTGCGACCGATGTCCGGGAACATCGCGTAGGTCAGCACGTCTTCCTCGCAGCGAGCCAGGTTGCCGATGTCGGCACGCAGCTTGGCCATCTCCGGCTTGAGCAGGTCGGCCGGGCGCACGTCGATCACTTCTTCGCTGCCGATCGCCTGGCGACGCAGTTGTTCGTTGACCACGCCCGGCGCCTTGCCATAGCCGCCTTGCAGGTAAAGCTTCACCTCGTTGGTGATGGTCTTGTAGCGCTCGCCGGCCAGCACGTTGAAGAAGGCCTGGGTGCCGACGATCTGCGAGGTCGGCGTCACCAGCGGCGGGAAGCCGAGGTCTTCACGTACGCGTGGGATCTCCGCCAGCACTTCGTTCATGCGGCTCAGGGCGCCTTGCTCCTTGAGCTGGTTGGCCAGGTTGGAAATCATGCCGCCTGGCACCTGGTTGACCTGCACGCGGGTGTCCACGGCGGTGAACTCGCTCTCGAACTGGTGGTACTTCTTGCGCACGGCATAGAAGTACAGGCCGATCTCCTGCAGCAGCTCCAAGTCCAAGCCGGTGTCGAACTCGGTGCCCTTGAGCGCGGCGACCATCGACTCGGTACCTGGGTGGCTGGTGCCCCAGGCGAAGCTGGAGATCGCGGTGTCGATGTGGTCGGCACCGTTTTCCACGGCCTTGAGCTGGCACATGGCGGCCAGGCCAGCGGTATCGTGGGAGTGGATGAACACCGGCAGCGATTGCTCAGCTTTGAGCGCCTTGACCAGCTCACCGGTAGCGAACGGGGTCAGCAGGCCGGCCATGTCCTTGATCGCGACCGAGTCGCAGCCCATGGCTTCCATCTGCTTGGCCTGGGCGACGAAGGCGTCGATGGTGTGCACGGGGCTGGTGGTGTAGGCGATGGTGCCCTGGGCGTGTTTGCCGGCAGCCTTGACCGCTTCGATGGCCACACGCAGGTTACGCACGTCGTTCATGGCGTCGAAGATGCGGAACACGTCGATGCCATTGACCGCAGCCTTGGCGACGAAGGCCTTGACCACATCGTCGCTGTAGTGGCGGTAGCCCAGCAGGTTCTGGCCACGCAGCAGCATCTGCAGGCGGGTGTTGGGCAGAGCGGCGCGCAGCTTGCGCAGACGCTCCCACGGGTCTTCCTTGAGGAAGCGCACGCAGGCGTCGAAGGTCGCGCCACCCCAGACTTCTAGGGACCAGTAGCCCACCTTGTCGAGCTTGTCGCAGATCGGCAGCATGTCTTCGGTGCGCATGCGGGTGGCCAGCAGGGACTGGTGAGCGTCGCGCAGGATTGTGTCGGTGACAAAGATTTTCTTGGACATTATTCGGTTCCTCACAGGCCTGCGTGTGCAGCAATGGCGGCGGCGATGGCCAGGGCCAGCTCTTCGGGTTTGCGCTTGATCGAGTAATTGGTCAGTTCCGGGTGGCTTTCCACGAAACTGGTGTTGAACTGGCCGCTACGGAATTCCGGATTGCGCAGGATCTCCTGGTAATACGCGGCGGTGGTCTTCACGCCTTGCACGCGCATGTCGTCCAGGGCCCGCAGGCCACGGTCCATGGCTTCTTCCCAGGTCAATGCCCAGACCACCAGTTTCAGGCACATGGAGTCGTAGAACGGTGGAATGGTGTAGCCGGTGTAGATCGCGGTGTCGGTACGCACACCTGGGCCGCCGGGCGCGTAGTAACGGGTGATCTTGCCGAAGCTGGGCAGGAAGTTGTTCTTCGGGTCTTCGGCGTTGATGCGGAACTGCAACGCGTAGCCACGGTGCTGGATGTCTTCCTGCTTGACCGACAGCGGCAGACCCGAGGCGATGCGGATTTGCTCGCGCACGATGTCGATGCCGGTGATTTCTTCGGTGATGGTGTGTTCCACCTGCACGCGAGTGTTCATTTCCATGAAGTACACCTCGCCATCGGCGAGCAGGAACTCCACGGTACCGGCGTTCTCGTAGTTCACGGCCTTGGCCGCGCGGACCGCCAGGTCGCCGATGTAGGCACGCTGTTCCGGGGTCAGCTGCGGGCTGGGGGCGATCTCGATGAGCTTCTGGTTGCGGCGCTGGATCGAGCAGTCGCGCTCGAACAGATGCACCACGTTGCCGAAGCTGTCACCCAGGATCTGCGCCTCGATGTGCTTGGGGTTGACGATGCATTTTTCCAGGAACACTTCCGCCGAACCGAAGGCCTTGGTGGCTTCGGAGATCACGCGTGGGAAGGCTTGCTCCAGCTCTTCGCGGCTGTTGCAACGACGGATACCACGGCCGCCACCACCCGAGGTGGCCTTGAGCATGACCGGGTAACCGATGCGATCTCCCTCGGCCAGGGCTTCGTGGATGTCGGCGACGTTGCCTTCGGTACCGGGCGTTACCGGTACACCGGCCTGGATCATGGTGCGGCGCGCTTCAGTCTTGTCGCCCATGCGGCGAATGACGTCGGCGGCAGGGCCGATGAACTTGATGCCACGCTCTGCGCAGATTTCCGCGAGCTCGGCGTTTTCCGACAGGAATCCGTAACCTGGATGCAAGGCATCACAGCCGGTTTCCACGGCCAGGTTGACCAGCTTGCGCGGGTTCAGATAGCCGGCCAGGGGCTCGGCACCGATGCTGTAGGCCTCGTCGGCGCGCTTGACGTGCAAGGCATGACGGTCGGCGTCGGAATAGATCGCCACAGAGCGAATGCCCATCTCGGCGCAGGCACGCACGATCCGAACTGCGATTTCACCCCGGTTGGCGATCAGGATTTTTTTTATCACTGGAGTCTTCCCAAAGCCGATGGAACACACGAGCCGGTTTTCCCGGTCGGCGCGTGGCCATGTGTTGCTGGCCAGTCGCAAACCAACCCTATCGCTGTAGGTTGATAAACAAAAATCAATATTTGTTAGGGTCGGCATAAGTAAAAGCTTATAGTGCCGTAACAAGGTTTTGCGGGAGCCTGGGGGAAAATGCGTAAGTCCTTGATGCGTATGACATTGCGTCAACTGCAGATCTTCAACGAGGTGTGCGATCTGCGTTCCTACAGCCGTGCGGCAGAGGAAATGGCGTTGACGCAACCCGCCGTAAGTCTACAGATCCGCCAGCTCGAAGAACTGATCGGCCAGCCCTTGTTCGAGTACGTGGGCAAGAAGCTCTACCTGACCGAAGCAGCCGAAGCCCTGCAGCGCGCCAGCAGGGACATCTTCGGGCGTCTGGAGAACCTCGACATGCAGCTTTCGGACATGCAGGGCTCATTGCAGGGCCAGCTGAAACTTGCGATCGAATCCAGCGCCAAGTACTTCGTGCCCCACCTGTTCGCCGCGTTCAAGCAACGCCATCCAGAAGTCAACCTGACCCTGACGGTGGTCAATCGGGCCCAGGCAATCCGCCGGCTTTCGGACAACCGCGACGACCTGATCATCATGTCGATGGTGCCCCAGGACATGGGGCTTGAGTTCATGCCGTTCCTGAACAACCCGATCGTGGCCGTGGCACCGCCGGACCATCCGCTGTGCAAGCTGGAGAAACTGCGCCTGCAGGACCTCGAGCCTCATACCTTGCTGATCCGCGAGCAGGGTTCGGGCACCCGCAAGGCCTGCGAGGAATATTTCAAGGACAAGCGCGTGCACTTCACCCAGACCCTAGAAGTCGCCTCGGCCGATGCCCAGCGCGAGTGCGTGATCGCAGGCCTGGGAATCGCCCTGCTCACCCGCCATGCGCTGAACCTGGAGTTGGCCACCGGGGTGCTGAAAGAACTGCCGGTAGAGGAGCTGCCGCTGTATCGCAGTTGGTGCGTGGTGCAATCCAAGGCCAAGCGGCAATCACCGGTGGCCTTGGCCTTCCTTGCATTCATTCGCAACGAACGGGCGAAAATCAGCGGGCTTGTGGAGCGATTTTCGGGGAAGATGCCGCCGATACCTGCCAAACCGTGATGTCCCGCAGGTCGGGGTAATCGGTAATGTCGCGCAATAACTGACGCTGGTCGCAGTAGCTTTCGATCGCGCGGCGGAACTCCATGCGACGCTGGTCCTTTTCCTGCTGCTTGCGAGCTTTGGCGGTGGGTTGGAACGAACCGTCATGATCACGTGCCATTGCCTGTCTCCCAGTTAGGATGCGGGGAGCTTCAGGTTGGCCGTGCAGGTTTACGGTTTGGCTGTGGATTGGTGACAAAACCGTGAAATGTGCTTTGCCTGCCCTGACCTTTCGCGGGTAAACCCGCTCCCACAGGGTTCGCACCGATCTCGGTGAAAGCGGGTTTACCCGCGAACAGGCCGCATCGGCAGCAGGCTCAGTCGTCGGTCGCCTTGATCGACTTGGGCGACAGGCGCAGGCTGCGCAAACTGCGTTTCACGCTCTTGAGGTGGTTCACCAGGCTCGGCCCGCGGGCCATGGCCACGCCCATGGCCAGTACGTCGATCACTACCAGGTGAGCGATGCGCGAGGTCAATGGGGTGTAGATTTCGGTGTCTTCGTGCACGTCGATGGCCAGGTTGACGGTGGACAACTCGGCCAACGGCGTCTGGCTCGGGCAAAGGGTGATCAGGTTGGCGCCGCTTTCACGCACCAGATTGGCGGTGATCAACAGATCCTTGGAGCGGCCCGACTGGGAAATGCACACCGCTACATCGCCAGGTTTGAGGGTCACCGCCGACATGGCTTGCATGTGCGGGTCGGAATACGCCGCGGCGCTGAGCAACAGGCGGAAGAACTTGTGCTGGGCATCGGCGGCCACCGCGCCGGAAGCACCGAAACCATAGAACTCCACGCGCTGGGCCTGGGCCATGGCCGTCACCGCCTGCTGCAGGGCCTGGGGGTTGAGGTGCTCACGCACTTCCATCAGGGTGTGCAGGGTGGTATCGAAGATCTTCAGGCTGTAGTCGGCGACCGAGTCATCTTCATGGATGGCGAACTGGCCGAAACTGGCGCCTGCCGCCAAGCTCTGGGCCAGCTTGAGCTTGAGATCCTGGAAGCCCGAACAACCGATCGCGCGGCAGAAACGTACGATGGTCGGCTCGCTGATTCCCACGCTGTGGGCAAGGTCGGCCATCGAGCTGTGCATGACGGCAGCCGGATCGAGCAGCACATGGTCGGCCACTTTCAGTTCCGATTTGCGCAGCAAATGGCGCGATTGGGCGATATGTTGCAACAGATTCACAGGCTGGACTCGGTTATGATCGGCTGGCCGGGATGTAGCTTTCTTGTAGTTATACTACATGACCAGCGACCCGCCCAGCTAAACCAATGTGGAGAGTGGTGGTTTTGACTATTCCTTGCGACATCCTGGTCTTCGGCGGTACGGGCGATCTGGCCCTGCACAAACTGCTGCCGGCGCTCTACCACCTGTACCGCGAGGCCCGCCTGCACAATGCCGTGAGGATCATCGCCCTGGCGCGGCGCCACCTGCCCCGGGATGAATACCTCAAGCTCGCCGAACGTAACTGCCGGGCGCAGATCGCCCGCCAGGATTTCGACGAGGAGGTCTGGCGACGGTTTTGCGCACGCCTGGACTACTTCGCCATGGATGCCTCGCAAAGCGCCGATTTCGTTCGCCTGGCACGCTACCTGGGCGAACCTGGAGGCCTGGCGCGCATCTACTACCTGGCTACCGCGCCCAACCTGTTCGTGCCCATCGCCAACCATTTGCGCATCGCGGGCCTTGCCGACAGCGAGGCGCGCATCGTGCTGGAAAAACCCATCGGCCACTCCCTCGAGTCAGCCACGGCCATCAATGAAGCGATCGGTGCGGTGTTCGACGAGTCCCAGGTGTTTCGCATCGATCACTACCTGGGCAAGGAGACCGTGCAGAACCTCATGGCGCTACGTTTTGCCAACGCCCTGCTGGAACCGGTCTGGCGCAACGGCCAGGTCGACCACGTGCAGATCAGCGTCTGCGAGACCCTGGGTGTGGAGAACCGCGGCGCCTACTACGACCGCGCAGGCGCAACCCGCGACATGCTGCAGAACCATCTGCTTCAGCTTCTGTGCCTGGTGGCCATGGAGCCGCCGGCGCAGTTCGAAGCCGAGGCGGTGCGTGACGAGAAAGTGAAGATCCTGCGTGCCCTCAAGCCGATCACCGGTCAGGACGTGCAGGACAAGACCGTGCGCGGGCAATACGGCGCCGGTCGGATCGGCGGCCAGGAAGTGCCGGCGTACTACTTCGAAAAGGATGTGGACAACGACAGCGACACCGAGACCTTCGTCGCGGTCCAGGCCCAGATCGACAACTGGCGCTGGGCCGGCGTGCCCTTTTACCTGCGTACCGGCAAACGCATGGCGCGACGCTCCTCGCAGATCGTCATCCAGTTCAAGCCGGTGCCCCATGAGTTGTTCAGTGGCGGACAGGTCAACCAGTTGCTGATCCAGCTGCAACCCGATGAACGCATCAGCCTGCGCATGATGACCAAGAGCCCGGGCAAAGGCATGCGCCTGGAGCCGGTGGAGCTGGACCTGAACCTGGCCCAGGTGTTCGGCCAGACACGTCGCTGGGAAGCCTACGAGCGGCTGCTGCTGGATGTGCTCGCGGGCGATTCGACCTTGTTCATGCGTCGCGACGAGGTCGAAGCCGCCTGGGCCTGGATCGACCCGATCCTGCAAGGCTGGGAAGAGCACTTCCAGGCGCCTCGCCCCTACCCTGCCGGCAGCAACGGCCCGGAGCAGGCCAACAGCCTGCTGGCCCATCAGGGGCGGCATTGGCACAGCTGAAAACGGTCAACTCACCAGGATGTTCGGGGATTTCTCCAACAAGGCCTTGAACGCCTGGGCATCCAGCGGCCTGCTGATCAGATACCCCTGCGCCTCGTCGCACCCGTGATCATGCAGGAAGGCAAGCTGCTCCTGTGTTTCCACCCCTTCGGCCACGACCTTCAGGCCCAGACTCTTGGCCATGGCGATGATCGCACGGATGATCGCCGCATCCTGGCTGCCCTCCTGGAGACCGCGAATGAACGCCTGGTCGATCTTCACGTAGTCCACCGGGAAGCGCTTGAGATAGCTCAGCGAGGAGTAGCCAGTACCGAAGTCGTCGATCGCCAGCTTGACCCCCAACTGGTGCAGTTGCTGGAACGTCGAGATGATGTGTTCGACGCTGTCGAGCAACTGGCTTTCAGTCAGTTCCAGCTCCAGCAACTGCGGCGCAAGGCCCGTCTCTGCCAGCACCTGACGCACCAGGCTGACGATCTTGCCCTGGCGTAGTTGATAGCCGGAAAGATTCACCGAAACCCGCACGCTCATGCCCTGACGCCGCCATTCAAAGGCCTGCCAGCACGCTTCGCGCAGCACGAACTCGCCCATCGGCCCGATCAGCCCGGTTTCTTCGGCAAGGCCGATGAAGTCGCCCGGCGGCACCATGCCCCACTGCGGATGCTGCCAACGCACCAGTGCCTCGGCGGCGAGCAGGCGGCCGCTGCGCAGGCAGAGCTTGGGTTGGTAGTAGACCAGCAATTGGCCTTCATCGATGGCCTTGCGCAAGTGGTTTTCCAGCTGCAGGCGCTCAAGGGTGCTGGCGCGCAGGCTTTCGGTATAGAACTGGAAGTTGTCACCGCCCAGGTGCTTGGCGTGCTGCTTGGCCATGTCGGCCTGGCTGAGCAATGCGTTGAGGTCGAAACTGGGGTCCGACAGCACACTGATGCCGACCGACGCACTGATCACCAGCTCATGCCCACCCAAACGTTGCGGAACACGCAGCTTGTCGAGCAGGCGGGTCGTCACCCGCACCAGGCTGGAAAGGTTGCTGTAGCCATCGAACAGCACGACGAATTCATCGCCAGACAAGCGCGCGACAGTATCGGCTTCAGGCACCGCATTGGCGATGCGCAGGGCCATCTTCTTCAACAGCTGGTCGGCCAGTTCGTGGCCCAGGCTTTCGTTGAGCAGCTTGAAGCGGTCCAAATCGATGTGCAGCAACGCCAGGCTGCGCCCGTTCACCCGAACCCGTTGCCCGGCCTCATGCAGACGCAGGCGGAACAAGGCGCGGTTGGCCAGCCCAGTGAGATCGTCGTAGTGGGCCAGGTAGCGCAGTCGCTCCTCCGACTCCCGTCGGGCCGACAGGTCGGTGAAGAAACCTACGATATTGCTGATGTTGCCCCGCGCGTCACGTACGCCATTGAGCTGCAACCACTGGGGATACAGCTCGCCGTTGCGTCGCGCCTCGACCAGCTCGCCCTGCCAGCGCCCCTGCTGCTCCAGCGCCTGGCCGATCGCCTGGCTGTGACGCCGGGCGTCACGGCTGCAGGGCAACTCCAGGGCATTGCGCTGCAATAGCTCTTCCCGGTCGAAGCCTGTGATCTGGCAAAAGGCCTGGTTGACGGCGAGCAGTTGGAAGCCCGCATCGAGAATCGCGATCCCTTCACTGGCCGCTTCGAACACCGTGGCCGCCAGACGCTGCTGTTCTTCCTGCTCCTTTTGCGCGGTGATGTCACGCCGCGTGCCGAGCATGCGCAGCACCCGGCCGTCGGTGGCGTGCTCCACGGCACGGCCTCGGTCTTCGATCCAGCGCCAATCCCCCTGGGTATGCCGGATGCGGTATTCGACCCGGTAGTCCTCGGTGCGGCCTTTGAGGTGTTCGACCAATGTCCTGCGCAGCAACGGCAGATCATCCGGGTGCAAGCGCGGCTTGAGGTCGGCGCGTACCGAACGGACCTGCTCCGGGTCCAGGCCGAACAGCGCGTACAGCTGTGTGTGATGCACCTCGTCGGTGAGCAGGTTCCAATCCCACAACCCCAGCTCGCTGGCCTGAAGCGCCAAGGCCAGGCGTTGCTCGCTCTTGCCCAGGGCCTGGTTGGCCAGGTCCAGCTCGTGGCTGCGTTGAAGCACCCGCTGCTCGAGCCCAGCCTGGGCCTGGCGCAGTTGTTCTTCGGCATGACGACGCTGACGCACCTCGACGAGCAACGCCTGGTTCAGTTGCTCGCCACGGTGTTGGGCGCTCTGCAGGTGTTCGATCAGCGCCTGGTTCTGGAAGCGGCGCAACAGGCTGCGCTCGAGCAGGCGGTTGACCTGCCAGGCCACCACCATCAGCGCCCCCAGCAGGATCAGGCCGAGCCAGCCCCAGCCGCGCTGCGCACCGGCATCGAAGTAGAACAGGAACACGATGGGCGGCAACAGGCAGGGCAAGGCGAAACTGAGAAACGCCGGCAGGCTGACGGCATAGGCGACACTGGCCGACAACGCCGCCGCCCCCAGCAGTCCGAACACCCAGGCCTGCTGCACGAAATCGTCCACCGGCACCAAAGCGATCGCCGCACAGGCCAGCGTCAGGCCACTGAAGGCCGAGCCGGACAGGAACATGTGCTGCCAGGACGCCTTGGCCTGGCGCGCTGGCGTCGCCGCATCGAAGGCCGCGACCTGGATCACCCGTAGGGCCACCAGCGCCAACAGCCAGGCCAGCCACACGCTGACCAGCAGATAGCGCTCAGGGCTCCACAGCAGCCAGGCGCACAGCAGGCCGTTGATCAGCATTAACAGGGTGGGCAGCAATGAGCCCTGATAGAGAAGACGGGTACGCTCGATGGAGAGCTGGGTCGCAAATTGCCTGCGCACACTCCTTGCCGTCTCCGGCGATGCTCCGATCGCCGCGAAATCCTGGGTCATAGGGTCGTGTTCTTGTTGTGTTTTTGTATTGGCAGACCGCAAAAGTGCAGGGAGCATACACAAGCCATGGCCTGGGCCAAACTGCTCTACGTCATGTTTTCAAAAATACCTGCGATCGTTTACCCAGACCGCTCAAGAACAGGACTCTGCCCAGGCCGCCGATGAACGGCCTGACACCGCCTGCAAGATTTCTCCGGGGGCCGTTTGCCCCTGCCCCCTGCGCGGCCCTAGAATGGCCGGATGCGCAATGATGACCTCTCCCTCCTGCTGAACTCCCTCAACGATGCCCAACGCCAGGCCGTAGCGGCCCCGCTGGGGCGTCAATTGGTGCTGGCCGGTGCCGGCTCGGGCAAGACCCGCGTACTGGTGCACCGTATCGCCTGGTTGATCCAGGTCGAACAGGCCTCCCCCCACTCGATCCTGTCGGTGACCTTCACCAACAAGGCCGCGGCCGAAATGCGCCAGCGGATCGAGCAACTGCTGGGCATCAATCCGGCCGGCATGTGGGTGGGGACCTTCCACGGCCTGGCGCACCGCCTGCTGCGCGCCCACTGGCAGGAAGCCCGGCTGGTGCAGAATTTCCAGATTCTGGACAGCGATGACCAGCAGCGCCTGATCAAACGGGTGATTCGCGAACTCGGTCTCGACGAGCAGCGTTGGCCCGCCCGCCAGGCTCAATGGTTCATCAACGGCCAGAAGGACGAAGGCCTGCGCCCACAGCATATCCAGGCCGGTGGCGATCTGTTCCTGGGCACCATGCGCAGCATCTACGAGGCCTACGAACAGGCCTGCGAACGCGCCGGGGTCATCGACTTTTCCGAATTGCTGCTTCGCGCCCTGGACCTGTGGCGTGACCACCCTGGCCTGCTCGAACACTACCAGCGGCGCTTCCGCCACCTGCTGGTGGACGAATTCCAGGACACCAACGCCGTGCAATACGCCTGGCTGCGCCTGCTTGCCGCAGGCGGCAGCAGCCTCATGGCGGTGGGCGACGACGACCAGTCGATCTACGGCTGGCGCGGCGCCAAGATCGAGAACATCCATCAGTACACCGCTGACTTCCCCGACGCCGAGCTGATTCGCCTGGAGCAGAACTACCGCTCCACCGGCGGTATCCTCAAAGCGGCCAACGCCCTGATCGCCAACAACAGCGGGCGCCTGGGCAAAGAGCTGTGGACCGATATGGGTGAAGGCGAGCCGCTGACCCTCTATGCCGCTTACAACGAGCATGACGAAGCGCGCTATGTGGTGGAGACCATCGAGAGCTTCATCAAGCAGGGCAATGCCCGCAGCGACGTGGCCATCCTGTACCGCTCCAACGCCCAGTCGCGGGTGCTTGAAGAAGCCTTGCTGCGAGAACGCATTCCCTACCGCATCTACGGCGGCCAACGCTTCTTCGAGCGCGCCGAGATCAAGAACGCCATGGCCTACCTGCGCCTGCTCGAAGGCCGCGGCAACGACGCCGCCCTGGAGCGGGTGATCAACGTGCCACCGCGCGGCATCGGCGAAAAGACCGTCGAGGCGATCCGCGAACATGCCCGGCACAGCCAGTTGTCGATGTGGGAGGCCATGTGCCAGCTGTTGGCGGCCAAAGCTCTCAAGGGCCGTGCCGCCAGTGCTCTGGGCGCGTTCATCGAGTTGATCGAGAACCTCGCTGCCAAGGTCCTGGAAATGCCTTTGCACCTGATGACCCAGACCGTCATCGAGCAGTCCGGCCTGATCCTCTATCACCAGGAAGAAAAAGGCGAAAAGGGCCAGGCTCGGGTAGAAAACCTTGAGGAACTGGTCAGCGCGGCGCGCAACTTCGAGACGAGCGAGGACGACGCCGACCTGTCACCGCTCTCCGCCTTCCTCGGCCACGCCTCCCTAGAGGCGGGCGATGCCCAGGCCGACGAACACGAGGACAGCATCCAGCTGATGACGCTGCACAGCGCGAAAGGTCTGGAATTCCCCTATGTGTTCCTGGTCGGCATGGAAGAAGGCCTGTTCCCCCACAAGATGAGCCTGGAAGAACCCGGTCGTCTGGAAGAAGAACGCCGCCTGGCCTATGTGGGCATCACCCGGGCCATGCGCCAGCTGATCATGACCTACGCCGAAACCCGCCGCCTGTATGGCAGCGAGACCTATAACAAAGTGTCACGTTTCGTACGGGAAATTCCGGCAGGCCTGGTTCAAGAGGTGCGCTTGTCCAATTCGGTCAGCCGTCCCTTCGGTGGCAGCCAGAGCCAGGCGAGCAGCCTGTTCGCCAATGCCAACATCCCGCAGACCGCGTTCAACCTTGGCCAGCGCGTGCAGCACGCCGTGTTTGGTGAAGGTGTGATCCTCAACTTCGAAGGCTCCGGTGCCCAGGCACGGGTGCAGGTCAACTTCGCCGAGGGCAGCAAGTGGTTGATGCTGGGGTATGCCAAGCTGGAAGCGATCTGAGGCCCACTGGCGCTGAACCCGTGTGAGCGGCGGATTGTACGAATACAAGCTTTCCAAACTTCGGGCCGCTGAGCGGCCCATCGCAGGATTGGCCAGCCCACCGGTTCAATGCTGCCCTACAAGCCACCTCTTACAGATTTTGACGAATGGTCCTACCCGCTAATCAGGCTTGCCTCAGACCATTCAGGCAAAAGCTGGAAACATTATGGCGCTGGTCATGTCTCCTACAACATGTGCAACATGACGCGCGTGCAATCCACCCACAGGGGAAATCCCATCTATGCAACGTTTTCTTAGCATCGTACTGGCGCTGTGCGTCGGCCTGACGCTGAGCCTGGACGCCAACGCCAAGCGTTTCGGCGGCGGCAAGAGCTCGGGCTCCGCGCCTATCCACCAGACCCGCCAGGCTGCGCCAACCACACCTGCCGCCGCGCCGACCGCTCCCGGCCGTGCACCGGCCGCCGCCAGCGGTGCTTCGCGCTGGCTGGGCCCACTGGCCGGTATCGCCGCCGGTGGCCTGCTGGCCTCCATGTTCATGGGCGACGGCTTCCAGGGCATGCAGATCTTCGACTTCCTGATCATGGGCCTGATCGCCTTCCTGGTGTTCCGCTTCATCGCCGCCCGCCGCCGCCAGCAGCAGCCGCAGATGGCCGGTGCCGGCCATGCGCCCTACCAGCGTGAAACCCATGCCCAGCCAGCCCAACCGTCGGTCTTCGGTGGCGCTTCGGCCGCTGCTGGCGCACCGGTCATCAACGCTCCGGCCTGGTTCAACGAGCAAAGCTTCCTGTCCGCTGCCCGCACTCACTTCATGTCGCTGCAGCAGCACTGGGATGCCAACGAAATGGACAAGATCGCCGAGTTCGTCACCCCGCAGATGCTCGAGTTCCTCAAGCGCGAGCGTGCCGACCTGGGTGATGGCTTCCAGTCCACCTACATCGACAACCTCGATGTGCAGCTCGAAGGCGTCGACGATCGTGCCGACAAGACTGTCGCCACCCTGACCTTCCATGGTGTGTCGAAGACCTCGCGCTTCGACCAGGGTGAAGCGTTCAGCGAAAGCTGGCACATGGAGCGTGCCCAGGGCGAAAACCAGCCTTGGCTGCTCGCCGGTATCCGCCAGAACGGCTGATCCACCGCGTTGCACACAAAACCCCGGGCTTGCCCGGGGTTTTTGCTTTTGGCACAGCGGGCTACTAGGGTATAAACCGCAGCGTTGTCATCAAGGCCAGAGGATGTAAGCCGTGGAAGAAGTGATCGATCAGCTCCGTGAAGCCAATGAACCCGTGCCGGTGCCACTGGAATTGCCGGACGAGGACCTGTTGGTAGAAATCGAGGAAGAGTTGCTGATCAACATGCCGTTCGGCCTGCGCGAGTTCCTGCTGACAGTCAGCGACGTAGTCTACGGCAGCCTGGAGCCGGTGACCGTCACCGACCCCCAGTCCCACACCTACCTGCCAGACGTTGCCGCCAACGCCTGGGACGCTGGCGTACCACGCGACCTGGTCCCACTGTGTCAGGATGGGGATAATTACTACTGTGTCGAAGAAGACGGCACCGTGGTGCTGTGGGACGCCGAGGAAGAAGCGATCAGCGAAGATAACTGGGAAACCGTCTGGCACTGGGTCCGGGACGTCTGGCTGGAAAGCTGAGCCGTACTTCTCGCAAAGCCCGCGCCCCCCTCAGTGCGACGTAATTTCTTGCGCCCAGAGATGGCTCATAGCCACCACTCAACGTAGAATCGCCAGGCGTTCTGCGCCTGGCGGCGGCGTTACCGTTCCATCCCCTCGGACTGCGACGTCGCCTTGCGCAGAGTGCGCAAACGCTCAGTGGGATTGATCCCGGTTGTTTTCCAGCGTCTCCAGCAAGGCGATCTGCATGCGGGTGTGCACCCGGATGAACCATCGCCACAGCAAGGCCACCACCACCGCTGCCACGACTGCGATGACCAGCAGCAACTCGTTGGTCGGCAGGATGCTCGCCGAGAGCGCCGACAGCAGCAGGAAGATCACCAGCAGCGACAGCAACGGAATCACCTCGGCAATCACCCGACGGACACGTTGAGTGTGCCGTCCGGCCATCTCCGGCTTCACGCTCATCTCCGCCAACAGCATCGATAGCGCCTTGAGCTTGCGATAGGCGGCAATCAGGAAAGGCAGCGACAACAACAAGGCGGCCCCCCAGATCAGCGCCTTCTGCTGGCTGACATCGCTGACCCATTCGCTCAACCAGTGGCCAATGCGCGCGGCAAAGTACCCACCGCTAAAGAAAATCGCGATGACCAGCGCCAGGTTGACACCCACCTGCATCAGGATACGCCGGATCATCGCCGCGACCAGCGCACCCTCGCCGTGGGGCTGAATGCTGCGCAGCCACTCCCCGTATAACGACAGCACCCGCGCCAGGCGCCCGGGCACCACCTTGCCAAGCTTGAGCGAGAGCGGATCGGCAGCGCGAATCAGATAAGGCGTAAGCAAAGTGGTGATGGCCGACACGGCCACAGCCACCGGATAAAGAAAGTCGCTGGTGACCTGCAAGGTCATGCCCAAGGCGGCGATGATGAAGGAAAACTCGCCAATCTGTGAAAGCCCCATGCCAACACGCAGCGAAGTGCGTCCATCATTGCCGGCGATGAATGCCCCCATGCCGCACGACAGCATCTTGCCCAGCACCACCGCCAGGGTGATCACTGCAATCGGCCAGGCGTAGTCGAGCAACACGCGCGGGTCGATCATCAGGCCGATGGCAACGAAGAAGATGGCGCTGAACAGGTCGCGTACGGGTTCGATTAGACGCTCGATCTTCAGCAACTGCCGGGATTCGGCCATGATCGCGCCGATCAGGAACGCGCCCAGGACCATGCTGTATTCGAGCTTGACCACCAACAGGCAGAAGCCGAAGCATAACCCCAATACAGTGATCAGCAGCATTTCGTTGCTTTCGAACTTCGCCACATAGGCCAACAGCCGTGGCACCAGCAGGATGCCGATCACCAGTGCAACAATCATGAACAGCGACAATTTGCCGACGGTGGAAAACACTTCGCCGGAACTGACCGTGCCGCTGACGGCGATGCCCGACAACAGGGCGATGATGCCGATGCCGAGGATATCCTCGACGATCAGCACGCCGAAGATCAGCTGGGCGAAGCGCTCGTTCTTCATCTTCAGATCATTGAGCGCCTTGACGATGATGGTGGTCGAGGAGATGGCCAGGATCGCCCCCAGGAACAGCGAGTCCATGGTGCTCCAGCCGAACCAGCGGCCGATCTCGAAACCGATCCAGATCATCAGGACGATTTCCAGGAAGGCGGCGATGAACGCCGTAGCGCCGACCTTGAACAGCTTGCGCAGGCTGAACTCCAGGCCCAGGCAGAACATCAGGAAGATCACCCCAAGCTCAGCCAGGGTCTTGATGGTGTCCTCATCGTGGATCAGGCCAAAGGGTGGTGTATGAGGCCCGATGATGAAGCCTGCGACGATGTAGCCCAGCACCACCGGCTGCTTGAAGCGGTGGAAGAGAATGGTAACCACCCCGGCGACCAGCATGATCACGGCCAGATCCTGGATGAAGCTGATGGCATGCATGGCGAGGTACTCCTTTTCTCGTTGCCCGGGCAGACCGCTCCTCTGCCAAGGCAAACCCGAGCGAGCAGCACGTAGATACTGTGTTCAAAGCAGGAAAGCCCATGTTGCATGGGCTCGCTCAGGTTAACATCGCGCCTTCGCATGAATAGCCGGTGCAATATGCAGAAACAGATCGGCGATTTTGCTGCCAGAGATGGCACGATCCGCGTGACGGAAGCGCGTCAGGCGACGTCCCGTACCAGGATGGGGAAACCCTATGAGGGGGAAACAGAAGTGTCCGCAGATACCAGCCCCATTTCAGCGCAACCAACCCGTGAGCACACTATGGAACCTGGAAACGCCCAGCTGACGATGACCGTCCTGATGACCCCGGACATGGCCAACTTTTCCGGCAACGTCCATGGCGGCACCCTGCTCAAGTACCTCGACGAGGTCGCCTATGCCTGCGCCAGCCGTTATGCCGGCACCTACGTGGTCACCTTGTCGGTGGACCAGGTGATCTTCCGCGAGCCTGTGCATGTCGGCGAGCTGGTGACCTTCCTCGCCTCGGTCAATTACACCGGCAATACGTCCATGGAAGTGGGCATCAAGGTCGTGACCGAAAACATCCGCGAGCGCTCCGTACGGCACTCCAACAGCTGTTTCTTCACCATGGTTGCGGTCGACGACAACCGCCGTCCGGTGCAGGTCCCACCACGCCAGCCCCAGAGCAGCGAAGAGAAGCGGCGCTTCCTGCAGGGCCAGCAGCGCCGACAGATCCGCCAGGAACTGGAGCAGCGCTACCAGAACCTCAAGACCGATTCGATCTAGAGGTCGAGCAACCGACAGGGCTGCACAGCAGCCCTTTCATTGGCCTAGATCGCCAACCGCTGCGCCTCGAAGCGCACACGCGGATGGGCGATGCGGTCCTGGGCCCTGATCGGTTGCAGTTCGTAGCTCGCGCAGGCCTGGGTCTCCAGCAGCACTTCGTGCACTGCCGCAGCGGTGAACTCGAACGCCTGGACCCAGCTATCACCCAGCAGCACTCGGGCCAGGAACAGGCCAGAGGTCAAGTCACCCACCCCTACCGGCTGACGCGGGAAGGCCAGCAATGGTCGGCGCAGATGCCAGCTGTGCTCCCGGGTCACCAGCAGCATTTCAAAGGCATCCTCGGCGCGCCCCGGATAGGACAGGTGCTTGACCAGTACCACCTGGGGGCCGCGCTCAAGCAGACCGCGTGCCATGGCCACGCAATCCTCCAGGGATTCGGCCCGACGACCACAGAAGCTGTCCAGTTCAAGCTGGTTGGGGCACAGGATATCCGCCACAGAGGCGGCTTCCTCCAAGAGAAATTCACTGACTTCGACCGGCACGATGCAGCCTTTTTCCGCATGCCCCATGACCGGATCGCACAAGTACAACGCCTTGGGGTTCACCGCCTTGATCCGCTGGACACCCGCCAGGATCGCCCGCCCCTGTTCGGCGCTGCCCAGGTAACCGGAAAGCACCGCGTCGCAATGGCCCAGTTCACCGATGTTGGAAATGCCTTCCACCAACGCAGGAATTTGCGCCGGAGCCAGCACTTCACCGGCCCACTGTCCATACTGGGTATGGTTGGAGAACTGCACGGTGTTCAGCGGCCAGACATTGACCCCGACCCGCTGCATGGGAAACACCGCAGCGCTGTTTCCGGCGTGGCCGAAGACCACGTGGGACTGGATAGCAAGCAGATGCGGTGTACGTTTCATGTAGGAAATTCCAAAGCTGTTTCAATAGATGTGCGCCGCGCAGTATGAACCCGTTTACCACCTGTACGACAGGCCAGGGACACAGTTAAGCTGGATCTACCGTTTTGGAGCATATGCAAATGTTGACCCTGGAGAACCTCTTCGTCCTGATGGTAGTGGCGACCGCCGGTGCCTGGTTGTGGCACAACCATGGGCTGCGCGAAAAGGCCCTTGAACGGGTCAAGCAACATTGCACCAAGCTTGACCTTGAACTGCTCGACGACAACGTCGCCCTCAAACGCATCGCCTTCGTGCGCGATGCCAATGGCCGCAAGCGCCTGGCGCGTGTCTATGGGTTCGAGTTCACCGTGACCGGCGAGCAACGCCACCCTGGGACGGTGACGCAGTTTGGTGCCCACACCCTGCAGATCGAGCTGGCGCCCTATCCGTTCGAAATCAAGGTTCCGCCGAAGGCGGACAACGTCATCGAGATGCAGCAGTGGCGCCAGGAACATAACCGCTGGCGCAACTGATCAGGCCCCCAGGCGGCAGGCGACCAAGGCTGCCTGGAGGGTGTCCAGCAACTGCGGCTGATCGAAGATCAACTCAAGACGTGAATCCTTGCGCCATTCGCTCGGTTGCCAAACCAGCGCCTCGCCTTCCAGGCCATTGAAGGACTGCCAGCCAGCGTCGCTGTGGATAACACCTTTTGCGCGGCGCCACGGCCAACTTTCAAGCATTGTGAGCAAACGCGTCGCGTCGAAACGCTGGGAGGGGTGCCAACGCCAGCCAACGCTCCAGCCACCCTCGCCTTGCTGGGCGAGACAGATTGGCCGACGAGGATCTGTCCACAAGGCGCCAGCGGGGTTCGAAGGTGTCTCCCTGGGCAGTTTGTCCACAACCTCGAGAGGGTGCGCCGTGTCAGACGTGACGGGCAACAGGTCCACCGACAATCGCCCATGATCGGTCCAAAGCCCCGGAGACTCGGGGAACTGTGCGGTTATCAACAGGCGCTGGGCTTCATCCAAAGCCCCAGCCTTGTTGAAAACCAGCAGTGCAGCCGCGGGCAAGGCTTGACGTTGCGCGTCGGGCAAAGGTTCACCACGGGCCAGAGCCTGTGCGTCCAGCACCATCACCAACGGCTGCACGGCCAGTACACCCATCCAGGGAGCCTGACCCAGCTGGGCCAGCAAAGACTGAGGATGGCCCAGACCGGAAGGCTCGATGAACACCCGATCAGGGCGTGCCTTGCGCAACAAACGGCCCAAGCCGACCTGGAACGGCATGCCATTGACGCAGCACAGGCAGCCGCCGGCCACCTCGCCAATTGCAATGCCATCCTCGTCCCGGCTCAGCAGCGCCGCATCCAGGCCAACCTGACCGAACTCGTTGACCAGTACGGCCCAGCGCTCACCTGACGGGCGCTGAGCCAACAGCTGGTGTATAAGGCTGGTCTTGCCAGCGCCCAATGGGCCTGCGATCACGTGGGTCGGGATGTTCTGGAGCATGGGCCACACCTTGGAAATAGCTTCCAACTATGCGCCCTCGTTTCCACCAGTCAACCCGCCGACAGTTATCCACACCTTCACGCCGCTTCGTCATACCAAGGCCCGAACGGATCGGGAAGACGCAGCCATGCCATCTCCCCTTGCGCCCATTCCTCGTCGGTCAGCAGACACGCATCCAGTTCTGTGGATAACTGCGCGAAGTCGATACTCTGCCCAATGAACACCAACTCCTGCCGGCAATCGCCGCACTCTTGTGTCCAATGCTTGAGGATCGCCTGGGTGCTCTCGGGGTCCTGCGGCCACTGCTCCTGCGGTACGAAGCGCCACCAGCGACCGGCGAACCCATGGCGCATCATGCCGCCGGCCTGGGACCAGCTTCCCGCCTCCTGGAACTTGCTGGCCAGCCAGAAGAACCCCTTTGAGCGCAGCAACCTGCCGTTGCTCCAAGGCTTGTGGATAAAGTCGTGGAAGCGTTGCGGATGCAACGGGCGACGGGCCTGCCAGGACCCCGCAGCGATCCCGTACTCTTGTGTTTCCGGCACGTGCTCGCCACGCATCTCCTGCAACCAGCCCGGTGCCTGGGCGGCTTGCTCGAAGTCAAAAAGGCCGGTATCGAGAATACGCGCCAGCGGCACTTGGCCCATGACCATCGGCACGATCTGCGCCCGTGCGTTGAGGCTGCGCAGGATAGCTGTCAGTTCGTCTCGCTCATGCTGGCTGACCAAGTCGATCTTGCTCAGCAGCAGTATGTCGGCGAACTCCACTTGTTCGATCAACAGATCGCTGATGGACCGCTCGTCGTCTTCACCCAGGGATTCACCGCGGCTGGCCAGGCTGTCGGCTGCCTGATAGTCGCGCAGAAAATTGAGCGCATCGACTACCGTGACCATGGTGTCCAGGCGTGCCATGTCCGACAGACTGCGACCTTGTTCGTCACGGAAAGTGAACGTCTCAGCTACCGGCAAAGGCTCGGAAATACCGGTGGACTCGATCAGCAGGTAATCGAAACGACCCTCGCTCGCCAGCCGCGCGACCTCCTCGAGCAAATCTTCCCTCAGCGTGCAGCAGATGCAGCCATTGCTCATCTCCACCAGCTTTTCTTCCGCACGGTTCAGGCTGACGTTGCGCTGTACCTCGCTGGCATCGATGTTGATGTCGCTCATGTCGTTGACGATCACGGCGACGCGCAGGTCTTCACGATTGCGCAGCACATGGTTGAGCAAAGTGCTTTTGCCAGCTCCCAGAAAGCCGGACAACACGGTGACAGGTAAACGGTGGGGCATTGGTCGTACCTCGACAGGCAAGCGCATTCGAAACGATGCATTGCGCACCGTTATAATATAACAATACAATTTCGCCAAGCCGCGTTTGTCGACCCTTTCCAGAGACCCCATGATGACCAGTCTGACGCTTCCCGACATTGCCACACAGTCCCATCCCGAGGTCGTCGCCCTCCCCCTGGACTGGGTGGGTATGTGCGGCATCGCCGTGCCGTTGCAATTTGAAGGACGCACCCTCAATGCCCAAGCCGATGCAGGCGTCAATCTGGAAGACGGCGCCGCCCGAGGGATTCACATGTCGCGGCTCTACCTGGCGTTGGAAGCCATGGAAAACACCGAGCTAAGTCCACGGCTGCTCCGTCGGCTGCTGGCGAGTTTCCTCGACACCCACGTCGGGCTTTCTTCAACGGCACAGCTGAGTTTGCGCTTCGAGTATTTGCTGAAAAGACCTGCGCTGGTCAGCCCCTTGGCCGGCTGGAAAAGCTATCCCGTCACCTTGGATGCGAAGACCGAAAATGAAATGTTCCACGTGGAACTTTCTGTGGTGATTCCCTATTCCTCCACCTGCCCTTGTTCCGCGGCGCTCGCCCGCCAGCTGATTCAGCAGCAGTTCCTCAAGGACTTTCCAGAGCAGGTACCCGATCAATCGACCCTGCTGGAATGGCTCGGCAGCAATCAGGGCATCGTCGCCACCCCCCATAGTCAGCGCAGTGAGGCCCAGGTCCGGGTACGACTGCGAGAGAACCTGCAGCATTTGCCCCTCTCCGAGCTCATCGACACGCTAGAGCTTGCCTTGGGTACGGCGGTACAAACAGCGGTAAAGCGCGCAGACGAACAGGCGTTCGCCCTGGCCAATGGACAGAACCTGATGTTCTGCGAGGATGCCGCCAGGCGCCTGCACCAGGCGCTGCGGAAAGTGCAATGGGTAGAGGGGTTCAGCCTGCGGGTGGAACATGCAGAGAGTCTGCATGCCCACGACGCAGTGGCGATCAGTCGCTATCGGTTCTGAAGCCTCAACTGCGAGGTTTCACCGAACCACAGTCATTACCTAGCCAGACAGCCTTGGTGTTCATGCTGCCCTGCTGCTGAACCCCCGAAGCGTTGAACGTACCACTGACCTGGGTATGAAACTCCCGGTCACTGAGGAAGGTCGCCTGCCCGGTGCCTTGGGCACGAGGGCAACTGAACTGGAATTTCCATACATTGCCTGTGCGGTCGGTGATCTTCTGCGTACAGCCGGACTGAGGGTCCTGCAGCGGAATGTCATTGGTCCGGACCTGTTCTGGCGTCAGGCAGGAGCGCACGCCCTTACCACCCACGGTGATGCCCTGCTTGGCCAGCATGCCTTCCATCATGGCGCGTTGCTCAGGTGGTAGGTTCTTCAATTGCCCGAGCATGAATTTCATGTCCGGTAATGGCTTGCCATCGACCTGCATGTTGCTGGTGGTCAGCTCCCACAAGCCCGGTTGCAACATCTGCGCATGTACCAGTGGTGCGCTCAGGCCCAATGCCAGCGCCAGCAGTGGCAGACGAATCTTCATGGATAAATGCTCCTCGATATAACGGCCTCTGCCGATTGAGCCTTAGACGTCATTTCCGCTTCCGGGTTGCAAGGCGGGTCAGGAACATGCTCTGTTATCGTCAGGCTCTCAGCAAGCAGGACGCATATGGATTTCCACAGCCCCTATTTCTTCGGCTATGTGCTCGGCCTGATTCATCTGCTAGGCATCATCGCCGCGCTGCATGCGGTGTTCACCGTACGCACCGCCCAGGGTGCCATCGCCTGGGCGATGTCCTTGTTCTTCATCCCTTACTTCACGCTGATTCCCTACCTGGTGTTTGGGGCCCGCTCCTTCTATGCCTACATCCAAGCCAGACGCCAGGCCAATCAGGAAATGCACGTCGCCATGGCCAATCTCAATTGGCGGCCTTGGGTCGAGGAAGCGCTGACCGCCCGGGAGTCGGAGAGCTATGCCGCCCTACGGGCAATGCCGAAACTCGGGCGCATGCCGTGCCTGGCCAACAACGAAGTGAAACTGCTGATCAATGGCCAGGCCACCTTCGATGCCATCTTCGCAGCCATCGCCGAAGCCCGGCAGGCCGTGCTGGTGCAATTCTTCATCATCCATGACGACGACATCGGCAGGAAACTGCAGCAGCTGTTGCTGCGCAAGGCGGCCGAAGGCGTGCAGGTCTTCGTGCTGTATGACCGGGTAGGGAGCCATGCATTGCCGGCCAGCTACAGCCAGACCCTGCGGGAGGGTGGCGTGCAGATCCATGCATTTGCCACACGCCGTGGGTGGTTCAATCGCTTCCAGGTGAACTTCCGCAACCACCGCAAGATTGTCGTCGTCGATGGCCTGGCGGGGTTCCTCGGCGGGCACAACGTGGGGGACGAATACCTCGGTGGCCACCCTCGCCTGTCGCCTTGGCGTGACACCCACGTTCAGGTCAGCGGCCCGGTGCTTGCCTGCTTGCAGGAGTCCTTCGCCGAAGACTGGTATTGGGCCGCCCGCCAGTTGCCGCCGTTGATCCTGCCCGACACCTATCCGGATAACGGCGTGCTCTGCCAGGCACTGGCCAGCGGTCCGGCAGACCCGCAGGAAACCTGTGCGCTGTTCTTCCTGGAAGCCATCCACTCGGCCACCCAGCGCGTGTGGATCACCAGCCCGTACTTCATTCCTGATGAGGCTGTCTTCGCCGCCCTGCGCTTGGCGGTGTTGCGCGGCGTGGATGTGCGTATCCTCATTCCGTCGCGGCCGGATCACCGTATCGTCTACGCAGCGTCCAGTCTGTTCGCCTTCGAAGCGGTACGGGCCGGGGTGAGGATGTTCCGTTATCAGCCAGGGTTCCTGCACCAGAAGGTGGTGCTGGTCGATGACGAGGTAAGTGCGATCGGCAGCGCCAACCTGGACAACCGTTCGTTCCGTCTGAACTTCGAGATCACCTTGCTGACCGTCGACCGAGCCTTCGCCGACCAGGTCGAGTCGATGCTGCTCGATGACTTTGCCCAAGCCCGGGAGATCACTGCCGAGGACAGCCGCGATACGCATCGCCTGCAACAACTTGGGATGCGTATCGCCCGGCTGATTTCTCCGATCCTGTAAGTCAGCGGTAGAGGTCCTCGCGGGTCCAGGGCAGGTCATGGTGCCCATCGGCGTAGGGTTTCACCGCCAGGATCTGGTGCAGGTTGATCCACCCCTTGGAGAAGGCATAGGCGCATCCGGCCAAATACAGGCGCCAGATGCGCAGTGTCTTCTCCGGCACCAGGGTGGCGGCTTTGTGCAGTTGGTGCTCGAGGTTTTCGCTCCAGTGATTGAGCGTCTTGGCGTAGTGCAGGCGCAGGCTTTCCACGTCCACCACTTCCAGCCCGGCCTCACAGATGTTCGCCGTGATCATCGAGAGGTGCGGCAGTTCGCCGTGGGGGAAGACATAGCGGTCGATGAACTCGCCCGCGCCTCGCCCGACTGGCCGGCCATCCACGTGCTTGGCCGTGATGCCATGGTTCATCACCAGGCCGCCTTCACGCACGGCGCCGAACAGCTTCTGGCAATACAGCGCCAGGTTGGCGTGGCCGACGTGCTCGAACATGCCGACACTCACCACCTTGTCGAAGCGCCCGTCCTGAGGCAGGTCGCGATAGTCCAGGATCCGCAGCTCGACCTGATCGGTCAGCCCCTCCTCCTTGACCCGATCACGACCAAGCTTGAGCTGCTCCTTGCTCAGGGTGATGCCGAACACCTTGGCGCCATACTCACGTGCGGCGAAACGCGCCAGCCCACCCCAGCCGCAGCCCACATCCAGTAAATAGTCCCCAGCCT
This sequence comes from Pseudomonas sp. PKS, assembly GCF_051913525.1. Taxonomy (NCBI): domain Bacteria; kingdom Pseudomonadati; phylum Pseudomonadota; class Gammaproteobacteria; order Pseudomonadales; family Pseudomonadaceae; genus Pseudomonas; species Pseudomonas sp. PKS. The sequence continues at coordinate 288,052 of NZ_JBEGDO010000002.1, forward strand.
GCAGGCGCAACTTGCGGCACAGGTGATCGAACTTGTTCTGCTGGGCTTCGTCGAGGGTGTTGTCCGGTTCGCGGAAGTAGGCGCAGGAGTAAGCCATGTCCTGGTCGAGCCACAGCTGGTAGAACTCATTGGACAGGTCATAGTGGTAGGAAATGGCTTCGGCGTCCGTGGCTTTGTCATGCGCGATACGCTCTGGCGATCCTTCATCCTCGTCTTGGAGCAGGGCTTCGCTGAGCTCGTCGCAGACGCGGATGACTTCCCCGATATCGCCTTCCAGATCCAGCTTACCTTCGACGAAGGCGACACCCAGTTCGTCCAGGCTCGGGTGGGTCAGCTGACTGATCAGCTGAGGCTCCTTGACCAGGATGGTGACCTGCGGGCTGGGCCCTAGATCGAACTGGTTGCCATCCCACAGCTTCAGACGCAAAGGCAAGTGCAGGCTCTGCAACGCAGGTGGAAGTTGCGCAAGCATGAATGTCCCTCCCTTCATGTGTTCCGGACGCCCCATCTGATATTTGGGACGTCACCGGGGCAAGGGTAGTTCATTCACCGGAAGTTTCCGTTTATCAAGACCATGGTCTAGAGCTATTCAGTACGAATTGCGCGCAAGATTGTATACAACCTTGATTTCGCAGACTAATCTTGTGGCCCTCTGCGCTTCTTCACTCCTGGAGTAAAACCCATGAAATCCTATGATGTGGTGATCATCGGCGGTGGCCCCGGCGGCTACAACGCAGCGATCCGCGCCGGCCAGCTGGGCATGAGCGTCGCCTGCGTCGAGGGCCGCTCGACCCTCGGTGGTACCTGCCTTAACGTTGGCTGCATGCCATCGAAAGCCTTGCTTCACGCCTCGGAGCTCTACGAGGCCGCCAGCGGCGAGGAATTCGCCCATCTGGGTATCGAGGTCAAGCCAACGCTGAACCTGGCCCAGATGATGAAGCAGAAGGACGAAAGCGTGACCGGCCTGACCAAGGGCATCGAGTACCTGTTCCGCAAGAACAAGGTCGACTGGGTTAAAGGCTGGGGCCGTCTCGACGGCGTGGGCAAGGTGATCGTCAAAGCCGAGGACGGCAGCGAGACCACCCTGCAAGCCAAGGACATCGTCATCGCCACGGGCTCCGAGCCGACTCCGCTGCCAGGCGTGACCATCGACAACAAGCGCATCATCGACTCCACCGGCGCCCTGTCCTTGCCCCAGGTACCCAAGCACCTGGTGGTGATCGGCGCAGGCGTGATCGGCCTGGAACTGGGCTCGGTCTGGCGTCGACTGGGCGCCGAGGTCACGGTCATCGAGTACCTCGACCGCATCTGCCCTGGCACCGACGAAGAGACCGCCAAGACCCTGCAGAAGGCCCTGGCCAAACAAGGCATGACCTTCAAGCTCGGCAGCAAGGTGACCCAGGCCACGCCATCCGCCGACAGCGTCAGCCTGACCCTCGAACCCGCCGCCGGCGGCGCAGCCGAAACCCTGCAAGCCGACTACGTGCTGGTGGCCATCGGCCGTCGCCCATACACCCAGGGCCTGAACCTGGAAAGCGCAGGCCTTGTGACCGACAAGCGCGGCATGCTGGCCAACGATCACCATCGCTCCTCGGTACCCGGCATCTGGGTGATCGGCGATGTCACCTCCGGGCCGATGCTCGCGCACAAGGCCGAAGACGAAGCGGTGTCGTGCATCGAGCGCATCGCTGGCAAGGCCCATGAGGTCAACTACAACCTGATCCCAGGCGTCATCTACACCCGTCCGGAACTGGCCAGCGTCGGCAAGACCGAAGAACAGCTCAAGGCCGAAGGCCGCGCCTACAAGGTGGGCAAGTTCCCCTTCACCGCCAACAGCCGCGCCAAGATCAACCACGAGACCGAAGGCTTCGCCAAGGTCATCGCCGACACCAATACCGATGAAGTGCTCGGCGTGCACCTGGTCGGTCCAAGCGTGAGCGAAATGATCGGCGAGTTCTGCGTGGCCATGGAGTTCTCGGCTTCGGCCGAAGACATCGCCCTCACCTGCCACCCGCACCCGACCCGCTCCGAAGCCTTGCGCCAGGCAGCGATGAATGTCGATGGCATGGCGATGCAGATCTGACGACACTCAGATCGCATCGAAAAAAACCGAGCAAGGGGCGAACATCACGGTTCGCCCCTTCTTTTGGGATGCTCAAAAAGCGACAGAACGGCGGTATTCGGAGGTCGCGACGACCTGGCCGCGCTTGAGCACCATCAGGCGCGCCGGCAGGTCGAGAATCACATCACGGACCGACTGCGTGTCGACCAGCACCAGGTCGGCATCATTCCCCACCGCCAGGCCGTGTTTTTTCAATCCCAACGCTTTGGCTGGGCTTGTCGTGAGCATCGCAAGAACGGTCGCCTGATCATCCGCGCCCCCCAGATGGCAAGCCGAAAGGGCAAGCTGTGCGATGTTCAACAAATCCCCCGTGCCATAAGGCGTGAATGCGTTGCGGATGTTGTTGGTCGCCAGGCAGACATTCACGCCTGCGTCGCGCAATGCCCGTACCGGCGTCAGTGCCCGACGCACATTATGGCTGTCACCGCGGGCGCCCAGGTGCAGGTCGGTCGCTGGCAGGCACATGACACTGATACCCGCCTCTCGCAGCAGATCGATAATGGCAGCCTGTCTATCCGGGGGAACCGCTCCCAGACTGGTCAAGTGGCCTACGCAGACACGACCCTGATACCCCTGCTCGATGGTTTTTCGCGCAAGGTACTCGATGGTCATGTTCTCGGCGTCATCGGCGAAGTCCTGATGCAAGTCGATATCTTTGTCGTACTGCTTGGCCAGCTCGAACACGAAGTCGATGTGCTCCAGCGGCGAAACATCGTTATACGGAATGCCGCCGACGACATCGGCCCCCTTCTCCATCGCCTGGACCATCATTTCCTTCATCCCAGGCAGCTTCAAGATCCCTTCCTGGGGGAAGGCGACCACCTGGATATCAATGACGTCACGGAATCGCTCGCGCAGTTCCAGCACCACATCCAACCCCGTGAAACCTTGTGATGGGTCGAATTCGGCATGCGCACGCACATGGGTGCTGCCCGCCTGCACCAATGCACGCAGTACCTGGGTCGAACGCTCCAGAATATCTTCACGGGTCAGGGTAGGCTTGAGCTCGGCGGTGACAGCGATCGCTTCCTGCAAGGTGCCAGAGCGATTGGCTTTGCGATGCATCACGTTGGCTTTTTCAAGGTGCAGGTGCCCTTCGACGAACCCAGGAATCAGCACATTGCCGTTGCCCTGCACTTCCTGCTTCGCCTGGACGGCAATGGTCGGAGCAATCTGGGCGATCTTGCCGTCAAGCACCGCCACATCCGTCAGAGGCCGGCTGTCGTCGATACGTACATTTCGAAAGATCAAATCCATGCGTGTCATTCCTCGTTCAAAGGCCCGGCCGCCTTGCGGCAGCCGGGTCATTGACCTGTGACCGAATCAGAAAGGCTTGGTCGGCAGGTACTTGCCGTCCAGGGTGATCACCGCGCGGGAGCCACCTTCTGGATCGTCGACCTTCTTCACGTCCAGCTTGAAGTTGATGGCGCTGATGATGCCGTCGCCGAACTTCTCATGGACCAGTGCCTTCAGGGTGGTGCCGTACACCTGCAGCATCTCGTAGAAGCGATAGATGGTCGGGTCGGTGGGGACACGGTTTTCGATGCTGCCACGCAGCGGGATGGTCTGCAGCAGCGCCACTGCGTCCGCGTCGAGGCCCAGCTTGTCACCTACAACCTGTGCAGCTTCCGCGGGCAGTGGGTGCTGACCCAGCAGCGCGGCGGTAACGAACGCTTCGGACAGGCCGGTACCGTCGGTGATCTGAGCGAAGGACAGATCCTTGCGAGCCTTGGACAGAAGGATGACTTCGGTCAGGGCAACGCGGGCATTCTGGCTGACTTGGGACTGGATCATGGTGATATCTCCGTGGGGATGAAAGGGGTTCACACAACGCGCTGCAGCTGATGAGCGACAGCGCGGACATTGGGGTTGCTGGCGAGGGACACGAACTGGCCGGTACGGCCATCGAAGGCGTCGATGCAGCCGCTCTCGATGTCGTAGATCCAGCCATGCAGCGCGACACGGCCCTCTTCCAGGGCCAGACGTACGGATGGGTGCGTCTGGATGTTGGCCAACTGGGCAATCACGTTCTCGCGCACCATGGCCTCGACCTTCGCCTGCGGGTCCTTGTGGTTACGCGCCTCGTTCACCACCCGGGCGGAGTCGGCATAGCGCAGCCAACCGGCCACGGCAGGCATGTGGTCCAGGCATTTGCAGGTAGCGATGGCCGTCATGGCGCCACAATCGGAGTGGCCGCAGATCACGATGTCCGATACCTGCAGCGCGACGACGGCATATTCCACCGAAGCCGACACGCCACCCGGCTCGGGGCCGTAGGACGGCACGATGTTGCCGGCGTTGCGGATGACGAACAGATCACCCGGCTCACGCTGGGTCACCAGCTCTGGTACCAGGCGGCTGTCCGAGCAAGAGATGAATAACGCCCGCGGGCTTTGCTGGGTCGCCAGGTTCTTGAACAGGCCCACGCGCTCGGGGAAGGCGTCTCGCTGGAATTTCAGGAAACCGTCGATGATGTCTTTCATGGCTGACTCCTCAGGTCGCGATGCGATGAGGCAAAGGTTACGCAGCCCATTTCATAAGGTAAAAGTCTAATTTATGATGCACTGCATCAGATAATCTTATGAGAAAGACCCATGCTGGCACGGCATATCCAGTACTTCCTGGCCGTCGCGCAACACCAGAGCTTCACGCGGGCCGCGACGGCCCTGCACGTCTCGCAGCCGGCCCTGTCCCAGCAGGTCCGGCAACTGGAGGAAAGCCTCGGTGCGCAGTTGTTCGATCGCTCAGGCCGCACGACGCGGCTGACCGATGCCGGGGAGGTCTATCTACGTTATGCACAACGGGCGTCTCAGGAATTGCAGGAGGGCAAGCGCGCCATTCATGACGTGGGCGACTTGAGCCGAGGCTCGCTTCGGGTGGCCGTCACCCCGACTTTTACCACCTACCTGGTGGGCCCGCTCGTCGAGGCATTCCACGGCCACTATCCGAACATCACCTTGAACGTGCGTGAAATCGCCCAGGAGCGCATGGAAGAACTGCTGCTATCCGATGAGCTGGACGTCGGAATCGCGTTCGAAGAAGTGCATGCCCAAGACATCGAGGCCTACCCGCTGCTGGTCGAAACCCTCGCCCTGGTGGTCGGCGCAAAGCATCCGCTGGCCGGGCAACGCGTCATTGGGCCAGAAGCCTTGAACGCCGAATCGCTGATCCTGCTCAGCAGTGAGTTCGCCACCCGCGAGCAGATCGACCGATACTGCCGCCAGCACGACATCCGCCCACGTGTGCAAATGGAGGCCAATGCCATCAACGCGGTCATTGAAGTGGTCCGCCGAACCACACTGTCCACCCTGCTGCCCACCACCATCGCCCTCGCCCACGACGAGCTGGTCGCCATCGAGCTGGACCCGCTGCGACTCCAGCGCACCGCCGTGCTCATGCAGCGCAAGGGCGCCTATCAGAGCGCGGCGGCACGTGCGTTCATTGAATTGGCCACGGAGGTCGTTGGACGCTTGGAGAAGCGCCCGGGCCAGGGAGGCGACCGCTCGTGAGCTGGCTACTCGGAACATCGTTTGCCCCACACAGGCGGGAGCACGATTCAGTCGCCAATGGGTCGGTAGCATCGGCCCATGGGCGTGAAGGCGGCTGATTCATCAAGTCCCTGCTGGTTCTACTGACACAGGTTCCTTTCCGTGCTGCTTCGACGTAGCCTCTGAAACTGTATTACTCGTTCCCCGCGAGACAGGAGATCATTCGAGTGTCAGTAGAAAAATTATCATGACCAGACATTCCTCCTTGCCGCCTCTTAACGCGCTAAGGGTCTTTGAGGTGGTTACCCGCCATTTGAATTTCCGGCTGGCCGCCGAGGAACTGGGAGTGACGCAGGCTGCTGTGGCGCAGCAAATTCGAGGGCTTGAGGCAATTCTTGAGTTGAAGCTGTTCGAGCGACTGCCCCGGGGGTTGCGCATGACGGATCCGGGGAGGACCTACAGCCTTGCCATTCGTGAGGCCTTCGCCTTGATCAGCACGGCCACTGAGGCCCTCAAACCCGATGATCTGGATCTGACGGTCAGTGTCACGCCTACGTTTGCGGCGAAGTGGCTGATACCTAGACTGCCTTCGTTCTCAGCAGAGCATCCTCAGATCAATCTGCAGGTACTCGCCACTGATCGAATTTCTCAATTCCGACCTGACGGAGCGGATATCGCTGTCCGCTACGGGCGAGCGCCTTTCGAGAACATGCTCAATGCCAAGCTCCTTTTGCCTGAACGTATCGTTGCGGTCGGTAGTCCGGCCCTGATCGAGAAACTCGGTAGGCCAGAGAGCATAGAGAAGCTCCAGGAATACACACTGCTGCATGACGCACACAACTTTTGGCCGCAGTTCATTGAACAAGCCTTCCAGAGTACCGTGCGCCTACCCTTCAGAAATATACGGTTCAATCAGACGGTGTTAGCTATCGAGGCAGCTGCAGCCGGGCAAGGGCTGGCCTTGGCTAGCTACTACTTCGTTAAAGCAGATATAGAAGCGGGCAGATTAGCGCTGGCGATGACTCACCAGATGAGTTTGGAGAAAGCCTACTACCTGGTCTGGCCGCGAAACGCCCATCAGCCGGCGGCCCTTGAAACGGTGCGTGAATGGCTGATGGCGCAAGCTAGCCAATAAAAAATCTACTGACTTGAAGAAGCGTTGATGTCTCTCTGGTGAGCGCTGGGCAGTGCTAGTCTCAATTCACCAACAACCCATCCACGCCTCATTCAGGAGGATGTATGTCAGTAGAAAAAGTAGCAATCGTCACTGCCGGTGGTAGCGGCATGGGAGCAGCAGCAGCACGTCGACTGGCTGCTGATGGCTTCAAGGTCGGTATCCTGTCGTCCTCGGGCAAAGGGGAAGCGCTGGCACAAGAACTGGGTGGTATTGGGGTCACCGGTAGTAACCAGTCAAATGAAGATCTGCAACGCTTGGTCGACGCAGTCATCCAGAAATGGGGTCGTATTGACGTACTGGTAAACAGCGCCGGGCACGGCCCCCGTGCGCCGATCCTCGAGATCAGCGACGAGGACTGGCATAAGGGTATGGAAACATACCTGCTCAATGTCATCCGTCCTACGCGCCTGGTAACACCGTACATGCAGCGTCAGAACGGCGGTGCGATCATCAATATTTCTACTGCCTGGGCGTTCGAACCAAGCGAACTCTTCCCTACTTCGGCGGTATTCCGTGCCGGCCTGGCGTCGTTTAGCAAAATCTTTGCTGACAAGTATGCTGCCGACAACATTCGCATCAACAACGTGCTGCCTGGTTGGATCGACAGCCTCCCTGCAACGGAAGAGCGCCGTGAAGGTGTGCCGCTCAAGCGCTATGGCACCAGCGAGGAAATCGCCGCCACTATCGCCTTCCTTGCAAGCGAAGGGGCCGCCTACATTACCGGCCAGAACATCAAGGTCGACGGCGGGGTTACCCGCAGCGTCTGATGGCCTCAGGGTCGTGTGCATTACTCGACCCTTTTTCATGCATTGGGATCGTCATGTTAGATCTGATTCTGGCCAAGGTATGGTCGGATTTATCTATCCCTGTAGGTGATGGTCCGAATCCATTTCGCTTGATGCAACTGGCTACCGTGAATGCTGAAGGGCAACCCAAGGTAAGCACCGTGGTTCTGCGTTATACAGATGAGTTCACCAGGTCGATCATTTTCTATGTGGACAAACGGTCGGCCAAATACGCAGAGATGCTTGCTGAACCTCGAGTCGGCATCGCGTCCATTGACCCCACAGGCAAGCTCCAGATTCGGTGTGAGGGCCTAGCCGAACCTTTAATGGATACCTCGTTGCTTGCCCAGCACTGGGTGCACGCGCGTGACAGGACTCAAGCACTCTTTCGTCATGGGAACATACCAGGCGAGGCGATCCCTTTACCGTCAACTGCCTATGAAACGCACAGAGACGGCTTTGAAAATTTTGCTGTAGTGGCTGTCCACCTGAACAAAGTCGAGTGGCTCGACCTTACCCAGGATATCCACCAGCGGGCCCGCTTCATTTTGCAGGACGAGCGTTGGCAGGCAGGTTGGATCGCCCCCTAAGACAGGATCAATTTTGATGAGCAGAGTCGCTATCCACAGTGATCAGGCGCCGAAAGCTATCGGCCCGTATTCGCAAGCAGTCCACATGGGTGATTTGGTTTTCCTGACAGGGCAAATCGCGCTTCATCCTGAAAAGATGGAGTTGGCTCAGGGTATTGAAGCCCAAACCATTCAGGTGCTCGAGAACCTCAAGGCCGTAGCACAAGCCGCAGGCGGTAGTTTCTCGAACGTTGGAAAACTCACTATTTATCTCACGGACCTCTCGCACTTCGGTGCCGTGAACGAAATCATGAGCCGTTATTTCGAGGCGCCTTTCCCCGCACGCGCTACCGTGGGTGTTTCAGCGCTCGCGTTGAATGCATTGGTTGCAATGGATGCCATTCTGGTACTTCCTCAAAAAACTGGGTAATCCTCCAGCGCTCCTCCGAACAACGACCGCATCTTGAACGTGGATCTTCGCGAGCACAGCGCGGCTGTGTAACGGCTGCTCGTTTATCTTGAGATCCGAACCAACGATTTGGCCCAGAAATGAAAAGCCCCCGTAGATACGGGGGCTTATGCATTGTGTAGAACTTTATTCCATGCAGTCATGCGCTGAGAAACACATGGAAAGTCTTACTCCACCGTCACTGACTTGGCGAGGTTACGCGGCTGGTCGACGTCAGTGCCCTTGAGCACGGCCACGTAGTACGACAGCAACTGCAGCGGGATGGTGTAGACGATCGGCGCCAGCGCATCGATGACGTGCGGCACTTTGATCACGTGGGTGCCTTCGCCGTTGCTCATGCCGGCATTCTCGTCGGCGAACACGACCAACTGACCGCCGCGGGCGCGGACTTCCTGCAGGTTGGACTTGAGCTTTTCCAGCAGCTCGTTGTTCGGTGCGACGGTCACCACCGGCATGTCGTTGTCTACCAAAGCCAAGGGGCCGTGCTTGAGCTCACCGGCTGGGTAGGACTCGGCGTGGATGTAGGAGATCTCCTTGAGCTTGAGCGCTCCTTCCATGGCCACGGGGTACTGGGCGCCACGGCCCAGGAACAGGGTGTGGTGCTTGTCGGCGAACAGCTCGGCGGTCTTCTCGACGATGCTGTCCATCGCCAGGGCTTCACCCAGGCGGGTCGGCAGGCGGCGCAGCTCTTCCACCAGCTCGGCCTCGACGCCTGCCGGCAGGGTGCCGCGCACCTGGCCCAGGGCCAGGGTCAGCAGCATCAACGACACCAGCTGGGTAGTGAAGGCCTTGGTGGAGGCCACGCCGATTTCCGGGCCGGCCAGGGTCAGCAGGGTCAGGTCCGACTCGCGCACCAGCGAGCTGATGCCCACGTTGCAGATTGCCAGGCTGCCAAGGAAGCCCAGCTCCTTGGCGTTACGCAGGGCGGCCAGGGTGTCGGCGGTTTCGCCGGACTGGGAGATGGAGACGAACAAGGTGTCCGGCTGCACCACCACCTTGCGGTAGCGGAACTCGCTGGCCACTTCGACCTGACACGGAATGCCAGCCAGCTCTTCGAGCCAGTAACGGGCGACCATGCCGGCGTGGTAGCTGGTACCACAGGCGACGATCTGGACATTGCGCACCTTGGCGAACAGCTCGGCGGCTTGCGGGCCGAAGGCCTGGACCAAGACGTGATCCTTGCCCAGACGACCTTCCAGCGTGCGTTGAACGACGCTCGGCTGCTCGTGGATCTCCTTGAGCATGAAGTGGCGATAGGCGCCTTTGTCAGCGGCCTCCGCCCCTTCGTGGTACTGCACGGTCTCCCGCTGGACCTTGTGGCCAGCCTGGTCCCAGATGCTCACCTGGTCGCGGCGGATCTCGGCGATGTCGCCTTCTTCCAGGTACATGAAGCGGTCGGTGACCTGGCGCAGTGCCAGTTGGTCGGAGGCTAGGAAGTTTTCCCCTAGGCCCAGGCCGATCACCAGTGGGCTACCGCTGCGGGCGGCGACCAGGCGGTCTGGCTGGTGCTTGCTGATCAGTGCCAGGCCGTAGGCACCGTGCAGGCGCTGGACGGCAGCCTTGAGGGCATCGGTCAGGTCGGGAACGGTTTTCAGGATGTGGTGGATCAGGTGCACGATGACTTCAGTATCGGTTTGCGATGCGAAGACATAGCCCAGGCCTTTGAGCTCTTCACGCAGGGCTTCGTGGTTCTCGATGATGCCGTTGTGAACAACCGCCACGTCGTCGCCGGAGAAGTGCGGGTGGGCGTTGTGTTCGGTCGGCGCACCGTGTGTAGCCCAACGGGTGTGGGCGATGCCCAGCTGGCCTGCCAAGGGGTCGGCGGCAACAGCGGCTTCCAGCTCACTGACCTTGCCGATGCGACGGCGGCGCTCGAGAACGCCTTGGGCAGTCAGAACCGCCAGGCCGGCGCTGTCGTACCCGCGGTACTCCAGGCGCTTGAGGCCTTCGATGAGGATGGCAGTAATATTACGCTCGGCTACGGCACCGACGATTCCACACATGGTTATTGCTCCTGGCTGATCGCGGCGCAGATCAGATTGATGCCGCGGGCTTGAATCTGTTCGCGTGCCTCCAGCGGCAGGCGATCATCTGTAATAAGGGTGTTGACGCTGCCCCAGGGCAGCTCAAGGTTGGGGATCTTGCGCCCGACCTTGTCCGACTCGACCATCACGATCACTTCTCGGGCGACTTCCGCCATGACCCGGCTCAGGCCCAGCAGTTCATTGAAGGTCGTCGTGCCACGGGCGAGGTCGATGCCATCGGCACCGATGAACAGCTGGTCAAAATCGTAGGAACGCAGGACCTGCTCGGCGACTTGACCTTGGAAGGATTCGGAATGGGGATCCCAGGTACCGCCGGTCATCAGCAGCACCGGTTCATGCTCCAGTTCGCTGATGGCGCGGGCCACGTTCAGGGAGTTGGTCATCACCACCAGACCGGGCTGGCGCCCCAACTGCGGGATCATGGCGGCGGTCGTGCTGCCGCTGTCGATGATGATGCGCGCGTGTTCGCGAATCCGTCCGACGGCTGCCTTGGCAATCGCCTGCTTGTAGCTCGACACAGGCTGCACGGTCTCGACGAGCATTTCCTGTGGCACAGGGATGGCGCCGCCATAGCGACGCAGCAGAAGACCATTGGATTCGAGCGCCGCCAAGTCCTTGCGAATGGTCACTTCAGAGGTTTCGAAACGCTTGGCCAACGCGTCCACACTTACTTCGCCCTGCTCGGTGAGCAAAGCCAGAATGTTGTGGCGACGCTGAGGAGTGTTTCGTTTCGACATTGGCGGATTAAGTTTCGATTCGAAAGATAATGGTTGCAATCAAAACCTAAGGACGATGATTCGTCAAGCACTGCCTACCGCATTTTGTCGGCCAATTGCGCTGTTCAAGTAAGAGCGGCTTGCTGTGTTCCCGTTGGTTTTCCACAGATAGAAAAAAGCCGGCTTATTCACATAAGCCGGCCTGTGTATAACTGACTGTGGATAATTCAGCTCTTCTTGATTTTCTCAGGACGCTTCCAGCCATCGATGTTGCGCTGGCGGGCACGGGCCACGGCCAACTGCTTGGCTTCGACCGTCTGGGTGATGGTCGAACCGGCTGCGGTGGTTGCGCCGGACTGGATTTCCACAGGGGCGACCAGGGAGTTGTTGGAACCGATGAACACATCCTCGCCCATTACCGTCTTGAACTTGTTGGCGCCATCGTAGTTGCACGTGATGGTGCCCGCGCCGATATTGGTACGCGCCCCGATCTGCGCATCGCCCAAATAAGTCAGGTGACCGGCCTTGGCGCCTTCACCCAGGTGGGCGTTCTTGAGTTCGACAAAGTTACCCACATGGGCCTTGGCGTCCAGCACACTGCCCGGACGCAGGCGAGCGAAGGGGCCGGCATCGCTGCCCTCGCCCATCACGGCACCCTCGATATGGCTGTTGGCCTTGATGATCGCGCCCTTGCGCAGGGTGCTGTCCTTGATCACGCAGTTGGGGCCGATCTGCACGTCGTCTTCGATGACCACCTTGCCTTCGAGGATCACGTTGATGTCGATCAGCACATCGCGACCGACGGTCACCTCGCCTCGCACATCGAAGCGCGACGGGTCACGCAGTGTCACGCCCTGGGCCATCAGACGACGACCTTCGCGCAACTGATAATGACGCTCGAGCTCCGACAGCTGACGCCGATCATTGGCGCCCTGCACTTCCATCGGGTCATGAGGCTGCTCGGTGGCCACCACCAAGCCATCGGCCACCGCCATGGCGATCACGTCAGTGAGGTAGTACTCGCCTTGAGCGTTGTTGTTGGACAAACGGCTCATCCAGTCGGCCAGGCGGGCCGCCGGCATGGCCAGAATACCGGTGTTGCCTTCCTTGATCGTTTTCTGCGCATCGCTGGCATCCTTGTGCTCCACGATGGCTATCACCTGGCCCTGGGCATCACGAACGATGCGGCCATAACCAGTCGGGTCCTCCAGATCGACGGTCAGCAGGCCCAGCTGGTTGGCGCTGACCTTGGCCAACAGGCGCTGCAAGGTTTCGACCTCGATCAACGGCACATCGCCATAGAGCACCAGTACGGTATCGGCGGTGATCGCTGGCAGGGCCTGAGCAACAGCGTGGCCGGTCCCCAACTGTTTGTCCTGCATCACGAAGTTCAGGTCGTCGGCGGCCAGACGCTCACGCACCAACTCCGCGCCATGGCCGATGACCACATGAATGCCCGTGGGCTTGAGCTGTCGGGCGCTGTGGATAACATGGCCCAGCATGGAGTTGCCAGCAACCGGATGCAGTACCTTGGGCAGCGCCGAACGCATGCGAGTGCCTTGGCCTGCGGCGAGAATAACGATATCGAGAGACATTGACTGGCTACCAATCCTGGGCGGTCAGTGACATGACCGGTATATGAAGAACAAAAAGAAAAAGGGTAGCCGATGGCTACCCTTTTTCTCAATCTGCATGAAGCCTGCGGTTTCAGCCGCCGAACTTCTTGCGGATCTGCTGGACGGTACGCAGCTGAGCTGCGGCCTCGGCCAGACGTGCGGATGCGGCACTGTAGTCGAAATCCGCGCCTTTCTCATGCAGGGCCTTCTCAGCAGCCTTGACGGCATCCTGAGCGGAGGCTTCGTCCAGGTCGGCGGCACGTTGCACGGTATCGGCGAGTACCTTGACCATGTTCGGCTGCACTTCCAGGAAACCACCGGAGATGTAGAACACCTCGCGATCGCCACCCTGCTTGGTCAGCGTGATCGGACCTGGTTTCAGATTGGTGATCAGCGGCGCGTGGCCTGGAGCGATACCCAGATCGCCCAGGTTGCCGTGCGCAACCACCATCTCGACCAGACCGGAGAAGATTTCTCCTTCCGCGCTGACGATATCGCAATGGACTGTCATAGCCATCTGCTTGCCTCAACCTGATTAGCGCCCCTTTCGGGGCGCCGGGATTACAGTTTCTTGGCTTTCTCGATCGCTTCGTCGATGCTGCCGACCATGTAGAACGCTTGTTCTGGCAGGTGGTCGTAGTCACCTTTGAGGATACCGCTGAAGCCAGCGATGGTGTCTTTCAGGGAAACGTACTTGCCTGGCGAACCGGTGAAGACTTCGGCCACGAAGAACGGCTGCGACAGGAAGCGCTGGATCTTACGAGCGCGGGCAACCAGTTGCTTGTCGGCTTCGGACAGTTCGTCCATACCCAGGATCGCGATGATGTCCTTCAGCTCTTTGTAGCGCTGCAGAACATACTGAACCTGACGGGCAGTTTCGTAGTGCTCGTTGCCGATCACGTTCGGGTCCAGCTGGCGCGAAGTCGAGTCCAGTGGGTCGACCGCTGGGTAGATACCCAGGGAGGCGATGTCACGGGACAGAACGACGGTGGCGTCCAAGTGGGCGAAGGTGGTGGCTGGCGACGGGTCGGTCAGGTCGTCCGCAGGTACGTATACGGCCTGGATCGAGGTGATCGAACCTTCTTTGGTCGAAGTGATACGCTCTTGCAGAACGCCCATCTCTTCGGCCAGGGTCGGCTGGTAACCTACTGCAGAAGGCATACGGCCCAGCAGTGCGGATACTTCGGTACCGGCCAGGGTGTAACGATAGATGTTGTCGACGAACAGCAGAACGTCGTTACCTTCGTCACGGAACTTCTCAGCCATGGTCAGGCCGGTCAGCGCTACGCGCAGACGGTTTCCTGGTGGCTCGTTCATCTGACCGTAGACCAGCGCTACTTTGTCGAGAACGTTGGAGTCCTTCATCTCGTGGTAGAAGTCGTTACCCTCACGAGTACGCTCACCCACACCGGCGAACACGGAATAACCGCTGTGCTCGATGGCGATGTTACGGATCAGTTCCATCATGTTAACGGTCTTGCCGACACCGGCACCACCGAACAGACCAACCTTACCACCCTTGGCGAACGGGCAGACCAGGTCGATTACCTTGATGCCGGTTTCCAGCAGGTCGTTGCCGCCTGCCTGGTCAGCGAACGAAGGCGCCTTCTGGTGGATACCGCGACGCTCTTCCTCGCCGATCGGGCCAGCTTCGTCGATCGGGTTGCCCAGAACGTCCATGATACGGCCCAGGGTGGCCTTACCGACTGGAACGGAGATGGCAGCACCGGTGTCGACGACATCCAGACCGCGCTTCAGGCCTTCGGTCGAGCCCATCGCAATGGTACGAACCACGCCGTCGCCCAGCTGCTGCTGAACTTCGAGGGTGGTTTCCGCGCCTTGTACTTTCAGCGCGTTGTAAACACTCGGCACGACGTCACGTGGGAATTCCACGTCGATGACGGCGCCGATGATTTGAACGATACGTCCGCTACTCATAGCTGGATCCTCTGAATATTTGAACCGTTAAACCGCGGCAGCGCCGCCGACGATTTCCGAGATCTCCTGGGTGATCGCAGCCTGACGCGCCTTGTTGTAGATCAGCTGGAGTTCGCTGATCAAATCACCGGCGTTGTCTGTGGCGTTCTTCATGGCGATCATCCGGGCTGCTTGTTCAGCAGCGTTGTTCTCGACCACCGCCTGGTACACCTGCGACTCCACGTAACGCACCATCAAGCCGTCCAGCAGCTCTTTTGCGTCGGGTTCGTACAGGTAGTCCCAGTGATGCTTGAGATCCTGATCCGGGGTTGCCACCAACGGTACCAATTGCTCGACCGTCGGTTTTTGGGTCATGGTGTTGATGAACTTGTTCGAAACCACCGAAAGGCGATCGATACGGCCGTCCAGGTAGGCGTCCAGCATCACTTTGACGGAGCCGATCAGATCGTTGATCGATGGCTCTTCGCCCAGGTGGCTGATCGCGGCTACGACGTTGCCGCCAAAGATGCGGAAGAAAGTCGCACCCTTGCTGCCGATCACGCACAGGTCGATTTCAACGCCCTGTTCGCGGTTCTCGTTCATGTCCTTGACCAGGGCCTTGAACAGGTTGGTGTTCAAGCCACCGCACAGACCACGGTCACTGCTCACCACGATATAACCGGCGCGCTTTACAGGGCGCTCGATCATGAACGGGTGGCGGTATTCCGGGTTGGCGTTGGCCAGATGACCGATCACCTGGCGGATACGCTCCGCGTAAGGACGGCTAGCAGCCATGCGCAGTTGTGCCTTGCGCATCTTGCTGACCGCCACTTTCTCCATGGCGCTGGTAATTTTTTGCGTGCTTTTGATGCTCGCAATCTTACTGCGAATCTCTTTTGCGCCTGCCATGTATCACCTATCAGGTTAGCAAGCGGGGGCCGTAGCCCCCGCTGCGGCTTACCAGGTCTGGGTGGCCTTGAACTTCTCGATACCAGCTTTGATGCCAGCGTCGATTTCGTCGTTGAAGTCACCCTTCACGTTGATCTTGGCCATCAGTTCGGCGTGATCACGGTTGAAGTAGGCGATCAGTGCTTGCTCGAAGCTACCGACCTTGGAGACTTCTACGTCGGTCAGGAAGCCACGCTCAGCGGCGTACAGCGACAGCGCCATGTCCGCGATGGACATCGGAGCGTACTGCTTCTGCTTCATCAGCTCGGTAACGCGCTGACCATGCTCCAGCTGCTTGCGGGTAGCCTCGTCCAGGTCAGAAGCGAACTGGGCGAATGCAGCCAGTTCACGGTACTGAGCCAGAGCGGTACGGATACCACCGGACAGCTTCTTGATGATCTTGGTCTGGGCGGCACCACCTACACGGGATACCGAAACACCGGCGTTAACTGCAGGACGGATGCCCGAGTTGAACATGGCCGATTCCAGGAAGATCTGACCGTCGGTGATCGAGATCACGTTGGTCGGAACGAACGCGGAAACGTCGCCAGCCTGGGTTTCGATGATCGGCAGAGCGGTCAGGGAACCGGTCTTGCCAGTCACGGCACCGTTGGTGAACTTCTCGACGTACTCTTCGGAAACGCGCGAAGCACGCTCCAGCAGACGGGAGTGGAGATAGAACACGTCGCCTGGGTACGCTTCACGTCCTGGCGGACGGCGCAGCAGCAGGGAGATCTGACGGTAGGCAACGGCCTGCTTGGACAGGTCATCGTAAACGATCAGTGCGTCTTCACCGCGGTCACGGAAGTATTCGCCCATGGTGCAGCCGGCGTACGGGGCCAGGAACTGCAGTGCGGCGGATTCCGAGGCGCTGGCGGCAACAACGATGGTGTTGGCCAGGGCGCCGGCTTCTTCCAGCTTGCGAACGACGTTGGCGATGGTCGACTGCTTCTGGCCGACGGCCACGTAGACGCAGAAGATACCGCTGTTTTTCTGGTTGATGATCGCGTCGACCGCCATGGCGGTTTTACCGATCTGACGGTCACCAATGATCAGCTCGCGCTGGCCACGGCCAACCGGGATCATGGCGTCGACCGATTTGTAGCCAGTCTGTACAGGCTGGTCTACCGATTTACGCCAGATAACGCCCGGAGCGACCTTCTCGACCGCGTCGGTTTCGGTGGTGGTCAGAGGACCTTTACCATCGATAGGGTTGCCCAGCGCGTCAACGACGCGACCCAGCAGGCCCTTGCCGACCGGCACTTCAAGGATGCGACCGGTGCACTTGGCGCTCATGCCCTCGGCGAGGGAGGTGTACGCACCCAGTACCACCGCACCTACGGAGTCTTGCTCCAGGTTCAGTGCCATACCGTATACGCCGCCCGGGAACTCGATCATTTCGCCGTACATAACGTCGGCCAGACCGTGGATCCGCACGATACCGTCGGAAACGCTTACGACGGTACCTTCGTTACGGGCTTGGGAGCCGACATCGAGCTTCTCGATGCGACCCTTGATGATTTCACTAATTTCGGAAGGATTGAGTTGCTGCATTGCTCTGCTGCCCCTTCAAACTCAAGATTTCAATGCTTCGGCCAGTTTCGCGATCTTGCCGCGAACCGAGCCATCGATTACCAGGTCGCCGGCGCGGATGACGACGCCGCCGATCAGGCTGGCATCCTCCGACGCGTGCAGGCGCACTTCCCGGCTGAGCCGTGCACTGAGAACCTTGGCGAGTTTGTCTTGCTGTTCTTGGTTCAACGCAAAAGCACTGGTGACTTCCACGTCCACGGATTTCTCTTGCTCGGCCTTGTACAGGTCGAACAGAGCGGCAATCTCCGGCAGGAGCAGGAGACGATCGTTTTCCGCGGCAACATGAATGAAATTCTGTGCCTGTGCATCGAACTTGTCACCGCACACTTCAATGAATGCGGCGGCCTTTTCTGCGCTTGTCAGTCGCGGGGCCTTGAGCAGGCGCTGCATGGTGTCGTCTTCCGACACCGCAGCAGCCAGGCCGAGCATGGCTGACCAATTGGCCAGTTGCTGATGGGCCTGGGCGTGCTCAAAGGCAGCCTTAGCGTAAGGTCGGGCCAACGTGGTCAGTTCTGCCATGATCGCCCTCGCTTAAATTTCAGCGGCCAGTTTGTTAACCAGCTCCGCATGCGCGTTTTGATCGATTGTGGCGCCAAGGATCTTTTCAGCACCGCCAACGGCCAGGGCACCCACTTGGGCACGCAGGGCGTCTTTGACGCTGTTGAGTTCCTGTTCGATCTCGGCTTGAGCCTGAGCCTTCACACGGTCAGCTTCGACGCGAGCCTGTTCACGGGCTTCCTCGACAAGCTGAGCAGCGCGTTTCTTGCTTTGCTCAATGATTTCGGCTGCCTGTGCCTTTGCTTCACGCAGTTGCTGACCCGCTTTCTCTTGGGCCAGCTCCAGGTCGCGAGCTGCGCGGTTGGCAGCGTCCAAGCCGTCGGCAATCTTCTTCTGGCGCTCTTGCAGAGCAGTGATGACCGGAGGCCATACGTACTTCATGCAGAAGAGCACAAAAATCAGGAAAGCAACGGATTGGCCAATCAGGGTTGCATTAATGTTCACGCCAACACCTCGCTCGGTCTTTGTCCATCACACCAATCAACTCGTAGAAACGAGTGATTAGCCGGCGATCTGACCAACGAAGGGGTTCGCGAAGGTGAAGAACAGAGCGATACCAACACCGATCATGGTTACGGCGTCGAGCAGACCGGCAACGATGAACATTTTGACCTGCAGCATCGGAACCATCTCAGGCTGACGAGCAGCACCTTCCAGGAACTTGCCGCCCAGCAGGCCGAAACCAATGGCGGTACCCAGAGCACCCAGGCCGATCAGCAGAGCAACAGCGATAGCGGTCAGACCAACTACAGTTTCCATCTTTCCTCCCGACTTTTACGTCGTATTGGTTAGGTTTTTAGTTTGAAGCGGTAAAACAAATCGTTTGGTACAGCGGTGCCCTTGCGGACGTTTTCAGCCTTCCCCCCAAACAGGCAGGGAAGGCTATCAGACACGCCAGGCGGTCTTAATGGTTATCTTCGTGCGCCATCGACAGGTAGACGATGGTGAGCATCATGAAGATGAAGGCTTGCAGGGTGATGATCAGGATGTGGAACACAGCCCACGCCCACTGCAGCACCACACCCAGGCCGCTGAGCCAGAGGATGCCGGCGCCGAACATCACGGCGATCAGGATGAACACCAGCTCGCCGGCGTACATGTTGCCGAACAGACGCAGTGCCAGCGAGATCGGTTTGGCGATCAGGGTGACGAATTCCAGCAGGAAGTTCACAGGGATCAGCAGGATCTGAACGAAGATGTTCTTGCTGCCGAACGGGTGCAGGGTCAGCTCACCAATGAAGCCGCCCAGGCCCTTGACCTTGATGCTGTAGAAAATGATGAGGGCGAACACGCAGAAGGCCATGGCCAGGGTCGCGTTCGGGTCGGTGGTCGACACGGCACGGAACGGAATGTGCGGGTCGCCGGAGATCAGGATGGCCAGTTGCGGGATCCAGTCGACCGGTACCAGGTCGATGGCGTTCATCAGGAACACCCAGACGAAGATGGTCAGCGCCAGCGGGGCGATCACCGGGCTACGGCCATGGAAGGAGTCCTTCACGCTGCCATTGACGAAGTCCACCAGTACTTCGACGAAGTTCTGCAGACCGCCAGGCTGGCCGGAAGTCGCCTTCTTGGCTGCCATGCGGAAAATGAACAGGAAGATCAGACCCAGCGCGACGGACCAACCCAGGGTGTCCAGGTGGAACGCCCAGAAGCCCATTGCCTTGGCTTCTGCAGCCGAATGGGCGAAGCCCCAGCTGCCGTCTGGTAGTTGACCGTAGGTCAGGTTCTGCAAGTGGTGCTGGATATAGCCCGAAGCGGTTTCTGCTGCCATGGTTGCCTCAAACGCCCTAAGGTCTCGAAAGTCTTTTATTCATCAGCAGGGGCGCGAACCAGCTGACCAGTAGGGTCAGCAGGAAGACGCCGAATACTGCTAACGGCGCCAATGGCTTCACTCCTGCGAAGGTCAGTGCAAAAAGCACTGCCGTCAAAATCAATTTGCCTGCCTCGCCTGCGTAAAACGACTTGACGATGGCCTGCGCTGCCCTGGCCCCGCTATAGCGAAAAGCCTTCCAGGCGAAATACACATTGGGCAGCCAGCCAATCAGCCCTCCGCAGAGACCTGAATAACCGCTGACCGCTCCTTGCCACTGCCACAACACCAGAGTTGCCAGCAGAAACACGATACATTGAGCCAGCAGTACCGGAAAAACCGCCCAGCGATGGAAAGGCAAGCGGTTTGGCGTGCGGATTTCCATCACAACTGCTCCTCGAAAGTCGACCGTCAAGTCAGCAATGACTTGGCATAATTTGTGCCGACAAAATGCGCGCAGAGTATAGGGGTGGTTTAACCCCTATTCAACTCTTCG
Source organism: Pseudomonas sp. PKS (assembly GCF_051913525.1). NCBI lineage: Bacteria > Pseudomonadati > Pseudomonadota > Gammaproteobacteria > Pseudomonadales > Pseudomonadaceae > Pseudomonas > Pseudomonas sp. PKS. The sequence goes on from NZ_JBEGDO010000002.1 coordinate 308,364, forward strand.
GTAGTGATTTCCGACTGCGCGCTACAACAGGAAGTGTTTCAGCGAATGTGAGCCAGTACGCCTTGCAACTCATCAAGAGAGTTGTAACGAATTACAAGTTGGCCTTTGCCCTTGTTGCCATGGCGTATCTGAACCGCCGAGCCCAGGCGCTCTGCCAGACGCTGTTCAAGCCGCGCGATATCCGGATCAGGTTTGCTCGGCTCGACCGGATCAGATTTGCCATTGAGCCATTGACGCACCAACGCCTCGGTCTGGCGCACGGTAAGGCCACGTGCGACAACATGCCGCGCCCCCTCCTCCTGGCGATCTTCTTCCAGCCCAAGCAATGCACGGGCATGGCCCATCTCCAGGTCGCCATGGGCCAGCATGGTCTTGATCGCTTCAGGCAGTGAGATCAGGCGCAGCAGGTTCGCCACGGTGACCCGCGACTTGCCCACGGCATCGGCGACCTGTTGCTGGGTCAGCTCGAATTCCTGCTGCAGACGCTGCAGCGCCAGGGCTTCTTCCAGCGGGTTGAGGTCCTCACGCTGAATGTTCTCGATCAGGGCCATCGCGATGGCGGCTTCATCCGGCACTTCGCGGACCATAGCCGGAATAGTGTCCAGGCCAGCCTGCTGGGTGGCGCGCCAGCGGCGCTCACCAGCGATGATTTCGTAGCGGTTCTCGCCGATCGGGCGGACCACGATCGGTTGCATCACGCCCTGGTTGCGAATCGAGTGCGCCAGTTCTTCGAGCGCTTCGGGGTCCATGTCGCGGCGTGGCTGATACTTGCCACGCTGGATCAGTTCGACCGGCAGGTGTTGCAGTTCTTTCTGGTCCACCTTCACAGCCTGCTCTTCGAGCGCGCCGACGGAAGGACCACTGAGCAGTGCATCCAACCCACGTCCGAGACCCCGTTTCTTAACGGCCATGCGGATTCCTTAAGTTGTCTGTGCAGTGCGTGATTGACGGCGTTGACGGCGTACCAGTTCCCCGGCCAGTGCCAGGTAGGCCAGTGCGCCACGCGATTGCTTGTCGTAGGCCAGGGCCGGCATGCCGAAACTCGGCGCCTCGGCCAGGCGGATGTTGCGAGGGATGACCGTGTCGTACAGCTGGTCGCCGAAGTGCTCCTTGAGCTGGGCCGACACATCGTTGTTCAGGCTCAGGCGCGGGTCATACATGGTCCGCAGCAGGCCTTCGATCTTCAGCTCCGGGTTCAGGCGGGCGGCGATGCGCTTGATGTTATCCACAAGGTCGCTGAGACCTTCGAGCGCGTAGTACTCGCACTGCATCGGGATGATCACGCCATCGGAGGCGACCAGGGCATTGAGGGTCAGCATCGACAGCGAGGGTGGGCAGTCGATGAGGATGAAATCGTAATTCTCGCGGATCGGCGCCAACGCGTTGCGCAGGCGGCTTTCCTTCATCTGCATTTCCAGCAGCACCACTTCCGCGGCGGTGAGGTCGCGGTTGGCTGGCAGCAGCTGGAAGCCGCCATGCTCGGAGTAGTGCATGGCCTGGGCCAGGTCGCATTCCCCGATCAGCAGGTCATAGACCGAATGCTCCAGGACGTGTTTGTCCACACCACTGCCCATGGTGGCGTTGCCCTGTGGATCGAGGTCGATCAGCAGCACACGACGTTTGGTCGCGGCCAGCGATGCGGCGAGATTGATACAGGTGGTGGTCTTGCCCACACCACCTTTCTGGTTCGCGATTGCGAATACCTTAGCCATTGTTGCGTGTGTTCCCAGTCATGCCTTGCGGCGCAGTATCAGCAGATGGCGCTGGCCCTGGCAACCCGGAACGGTCAGGGCCTGCTCGCTTTCCACTGTGAAGTCTGCGGGCAATGCTACCAGTTCATCGGCCGGATGCAGCCCCTTCATTGCAAGCCATTGCGTCCGGGCGTCGCCCAAGTGGCGTGTCCAGTTGGTGAAGTTCTCCATGCTGCTGAACGCACGGGAGATGATCCCGCAGAACGGCTGGGCCGGCTGGAACTCTTCCACCCGGCTGTGGATAACCTGCAGATTGTCCAGCTTGAGCTCCATCTTCACCTGGGTGAGGAAGCGTGTCTTCTTGCCATTGCTGTCGAGCAGCGTCACTTGCTTGTGGGGATGCAGGATGGCCAGCGGAATACCCGGCATACCGCCGCCGCTGCCGACATCCAGCCAGCGTTGGGTGTCATTGTGGATAAACGACATGACGCTCAGGCTGTCGAGCAGATGGCGCGACACCATCTCGTCCGGGTCGCGCACTGCGGTCAAGTTGTACGCTTTGTTCCACTTGATCAGCAGGGCCAGGTAACCCAGCAGTTTTTCCTGCTGCTGCGGGCTCAGCTCGACACCGAGCTGGCGCGCGCCTGTGGACAACTCTTCTGCATGTTGCGGGGTGACCAGGGAACTCAAGCGCTTTGCTCCAATTCGCGGCCTGCGCCGCGTTTTTTCAGATGAATCAGCAACAGGGAAATCGCCGCCGGCGTCACGCCCGGAATACGCGAAGCCTGCCCGAGGGTCTCTGGACGCGTCTGGCCGAGCTTGCTCTGGATCTCCTTGGACAGCCCGGAAATCGTGGTGTAGTCGATATCCACAGGCAGACGGGTATCTTCGCTGGCACGCAGTCGGGCGATTTCTTCCTGCTGACGGTCGATGTAGCCGGCGTACTTGGTCTTGATCTCGACCTGTTCGGCCACCTGTGGATCGATTTGTTCCCCACCGGTCGCTTCGATCAATCCGTCATAGTCGATTTCAGGACGCGCCAGCAGGTTGAGCAAGTTGTATTCATGGCTCAGCGGCGTGCCGAACTTATCCACAACTGCTTGGCCTTCGGGCGTTCCCGGACGGATCCACGTCGACTTCAGCCGCTGCTCCTCACGCTCGATGCCTTCACGCTTGGCGCAGAACGCGGCCCAGCGGGCGTCGTCGATCAGCCCCAGCTCGCGGCCCTTTTCCGTCAAGCGCAGGTCGGCATTGTCCTCGCGCAGGATCAGCCGGTATTCGGCGCGCGAAGTGAACATGCGGTACGGCTCTTGGGTACCGAGGGTGATCAGGTCGTCGACCAGTACGCCGATGTAGGCCTCGTCGCGGCGCGGGCACCAGCTGTCACGGCCCTGGGCCCGAAGCGCGGCGTTGGTGCCGGCCAGCAGGCCTTGGGCACCGGCCTCTTCGTAGCCGGTGGTGCCATTGATCTGCCCGGCGAAGAACAGCCCGCCGATGACTTTGGTCTCCAGGCTGTACTTGAGGTCGCGTGGGTCGAAATAGTCGTACTCGATGGCATAGCCCGGGCGAACGATGTGGGCATTTTCCATGCCACGGATCGACCGGACGATGTCCAGCTGTACATCGAACGGCAGCGAAGTAGAGATGCCGTTGGGGTACAGCTCGTGAGTGGTCAGGCCTTCCGGCTCGATGAACACCTGATGGCTTTCCTTGTCGGCGAAGCGATGGATCTTGTCTTCGATCGACGGGCAGTAGCGCGGTCCTACGCCTTCGATGACGCCCGAGTACATCGGTGAACGGTCGAGGTTCGAGGCGATGATCTCGTGGGTACGGGCATTGGTGTGGGTGATCCAGCAGCTCACCTGGCGTGGATGCATGTCGGAATTGCCCATGAACGACATGACCGGAATCGGTGTATCGCCGGGTTGCTCGGTCATCACCGAGAAATCCACCGAACGCCCGTCAATACGTGGCGGGGTACCGGTTTTCAGACGACCGACGCGCAGTGGCAGTTCACGCAGGCGGTGGGCCAGGGCGATCGCGGGCGGATCACCTGCGCGACCGCCGGAATAGTTCTGCAGACCGATGTGGATAAGTCCACCGAGGAAGGTACCTGTGGTCAGTACCACCGAGTCGGCGAAAAAGCGCAGACCCATCTGGGTAATTACACCTTTGACCTGGTCCTGCTCGACGATCAGGTCATCACAGGACTGCTGGAATATCCACAGGTTCGGCTGGTTTTCCAGGATCTCGCGGACCACGGCCTTGTAGATGGCGCGGTCAGCTTGGGCACGGGTCGCACGGACGGCCGGGCCTTTACGGTTGTTCAGGATACGGAACTGGATACCGCTCTTGTCGGTGGCCAGCGCCATGGCGCCGCCGAGCGCATCGATTTCCTTGACCAGGTGACTCTTGCCGATGCCACCGATAGCCGGGTTGCAGCTCATGTGACCGAGGGTTTCCACGTTATGGGTCAGCAGCAGGGTTTTCACACCCATGCGTGCGGACGCAAGCGCAGCCTCGGTACCGGCATGGCCGCCGCCGATGACGATCACTTCAAAACGGGAAGGGAAATCCACCACGCACCTCGTGCCTGTTTTTGCGAATAGAGAAGGTAAGCGGACAAGTATAGGGACTTCACCCCCTTCAAAGGAACCTTCTGAGCAAAATTTGACCAGGCTGTGGATGAATGGCAGGAAAAAGAAAACAAAGAGGAAAAATTTAAAAAAGCTTTGTTTTTATGTTTATTCTTATGCCCCCAGCAATCTGTGGATAAACTTATGCAGCCCTTTGTTCATGCAGCCTTGGCGAATTCAAAACCCTGTGTTGGAAGGGGCATGAGGGTTCTGGATAACGGCGTTTAACCTGTGGATTAAAGTGCTTATTACCCACAGGGCGGTTTGTCCTCAACAAAAAAGGTCGGTTATCAACGGTGCTGAAGCCGACTTTTCCACAGACCTCATCCGCTCTGGTTTATGTCTGTTGATGATTTTTGTCCCGAAGGGCTGCCTGCCCGGCCTTTCCACAGGCAAAAAAAAACCGCTCCCTGGGGAGCGGCTTTGTGTGAAACACCGATGCAGCGTTATTTACCGATACAGAAGCTCGAGAAGATGCGTCCCAGCAGGTCGTCGGAACTGAATGCCCCGGTGATCTCCCCTAGTGCTTGCTGCGCCTGCCGCAGGTCTTCGGCCAGCAATTCTCCGGCACCGGCCAGAGTCAGCTGAGCACGACCGTGCTCCAGATGCGTCTCGGCTTGGCGCAGGGCTTCCAGATGACGGCGACGGGCGCTGAAACTGCTTTCCGCAGTCTGTTCGTAGCCCATGCAGGCCTTGAGGTGATCGCGTAACAAGTCCAGCCCACTGTCTTCACCCTTGGCGCTGAGGGTGATGGTCACGTGGCCATCTTCGCACTGCTCCATACCGACCGATTCACCACTGAGGTCGGCCTTGTTCCGTATCAGTGTGACCTTGGCCGGGTCTGGCCGCTGGTCGAGAAATTCTGGCCACAGGGCGAATGGATCGCTCGCTTCCGGCGCCGTGGAATCGACCACCAATAGCACCCGATCCGCTTCATTGATGGCCTTCAGGGCACGTTCCACGCCGATCTTTTCCACATGATCGTCGGTGTCGCGCAGGCCAGCGGTGTCCACTACGTGCAGCGGCATGCCATCGATGTGGATATGTTCACGCAGGATATCCCGCGTGGTCCCGGCGATGTCTGTGACGATAGCCGCTTCCCGGCCGGCCAGGCGATTGAGCAGGCTGGACTTGCCGGCATTCGGACGACCAGCGATGACGACAGTCATGCCGTCGCGCAACAAAGCGCCCTGCCCGGCTTCGCGCTGTACTGTGGACAACTCGCTGCGCACGTTATCGAGCATCGAAAGTACATGGCCATCGGCCAGAAAATCGATCTCCTCTTCAGGGAAGTCGATCGCCGCCTCGACGTAGATACGCAATGCAATCAACGCTTCGGTTAGGTCATGCACCCGCTTGGAGAAAGCGCCCTGCAGCGAGCGTAGGGCGTTTCGCGCTGCCTGGGTGGAGCTTGCCTCGATCAGATCGGCGATCGCCTCAGCCTGGGCGAGGTCGAGTTTGTCGTTGAGGAACGCCCGCTCGCTGAATTCACCTGGGCGTGCGAGGCGGCAGCCCAACTGCAGACAGCGCTGCAGGAGCATGTCCAGGACCACCGGACCACCGTGGCCCTGCAACTCCAGGACATCCTCGCCGGTGAACGAATTCGGCCCCGGGAAGAACAAGGCGATGCCTTCATCCAGCACCAGGCCATCGTTTTCACGGAACGGCCCATAGTGGGCATGGCGTGGCGTCAGCGTGCGGCCGGTGATGGCTTGCCCTGCCTGGCTGGCCAGCGGACCGGACAACCTGACGATGCCAACGCCTCCGCGCCCCTGGGCGGTGGCAATGGCGGCGATGGTTTCACGCACAGTGTTCATGCTCGAAAACCTCTACGGAAAATACACAGATAGCAAAAACGCCCCACGAGGGGGCGTTTTTATTCACAGGCCGTCAGCCGTTCGTCAAGCAGCGGCTTTTTTGGTCGCAGCTTCGATGCTACGAGTGATGTACCACTGCTGTGCGATGGACAGGCAGTTGTTCACAACCCAGTACAGCACCAGACCGGCCGGGAACCACAGGAAGAAGAAGGTGAAGATGATCGGCATCAGCTTCATGACCTTCGCTTGCATCGGATCCGGCGGAGTCGGGTTCAGACGCTGCTGGATGAACATGGTGGCGCCCATGATGATCGGCAGAATGAAGAACGGATCCTTGATCGACAGGTCGGTAATCCACAGCATCCATGGGGCCTGGCGCATCTCGACGCTTTCCAGCAGTACCCAGTACAGGGCCAGGAACACCGGCATCTGGACCAGGATCGGCAAGCAGCCGCCCAGCGGGTTGATCTTCTCTTTCTTGTACAGCTCCATCATCGCCTGGGACATCTTCTGGCGATCGTCACCGAAGCGTTCCTTGAGCTGGGCCAGTTTCGGCGCAACGGCGCGCATACGTGCCATCGAACGGTAGCTGGCGGCGGAAAGCGGGAAGAACAGACCCTTGATGAGCATGGTCAGGACAATGATCGACCAGCCCCAGTTACCCAGCAGGCTGTGGATATGTTGCAGCAGCCAGAAGATCGGCTGGGCAATGAACCACAGGAAGCCATAATCGACAGTCAATTCCAGTCCTGGGGACAGTTCCTTGAGCTTGGACTGGATCTTGGGACCGGCATACAGCATGGCGCTGGTTTCAGCCTTGGCGCCAGCTGGGACGTTCAGGGCGGGGCCGGTGTAACCGATGATGTAGTTGCCCTGGCTGTCCTTGCGGGTCTGGACGACGTTGTTGTCCGATTTGTTCGGGATCCAGGCGGTCACGAAGTAGTGCTGCAGCCAGGCAACCCAGCCACCGGACACATTTTCTTTCAAACTGCCTTTGTCGATGTCCTTCATCGACACTTTCTTGTACGGCTCCGAAGCTGTCCACAGGGCAGCGCCCAGGTAGGTAGCGGTGCCAGTGGCCGTGCTCGACGACGGATCGGAGCTGGCGTCACGCTTGAGTTGGGCAAACAGGTTGCCGTTCCAGGCTTGGCCGCTCTGGTTGTCGATCAGGTAACTGACGGTCAGGTCGTACTCACCGCGCTTGAAGCTGAAGCGCTTGATGTAGTTGACGCCGTTCTCGCTGAACTTCAAGTCCACGACCAGTTGGTCCTGGCCATCAGCCAGCTGGTAGCTCTTGCTGTCGGAAGCGTACAGCGGGCGGCCGGTGGAACGGGCGTCCGGGCCGTTGCTGCCGGTCAGGCCACTCTGGGCCAGGTAGACACGCTCGCCACCATTGTCGAACAGCTGGAACGGAATGTCCGGATGATCCTGGCGACGCGGGTACTTCGGCAGAGTCAACTGGACGATATCACCGCCGACCGGGTCGATAGCCAGGTTCAGGACATCAGTCTTGATCCGGATCAGGTCCTTGCTGACAGCGACAGGTGCCAGCTCCGCTGGGCTCGCTTCAGCATTGGTGCTCGGCACATCGGCGCTGGCGCCGTTATTGCCGGCCGGAACGGTGTCCGGCAGCGCCGGGGCAACATTGCTGGCAGCAGTATTCTGAGTCGGCAAGGCAGCCTGACCGTAGTCCTGGTTCCATTTCAGGACCATGACGTAGGACACGATTGCCAGGGCGACGATCAGGATCGTGCGTTTAATATCCATGATTACTCGGCTATCGAAGAAGTTCGGGAGGAAGGAGCGGGTGGAACGGGATCGAAACCACCGTCGTTCCACGGATGACAACGCCCCAGGCGACGAACGGCCAGCCACCCACCACGCAAGAGGCCATGATTTTCAATGGCTTCATAAGCGTAACAGGAGCAACTGGGGTAGAAACGACAGTGGCTGGCCATTAGTGGACTAATGGCATAACGGTAAAACTGGATCGGAACGAGTGCCAGTTTACGCATCGTGACTGTCTACCCCTGCGGAATCGGCATTAGCCGCTGGAGAGGGCCGACTGCGAACCAGTCGCTTCCAGAGCTTGCCAAAGTGTTGGTGCAATTCTGGGTTTTCAATCTCGCCCAATCCCTTGCGCGCGACGATCACGATGTCCAACCCAGCGAGCAGCTGCTGGTTCAGACGGAACGAATCGCGCATCAAGCGCTTGAGACGATTGCGTTGAACGGCGAGCTTGACGCTCTTCTTGCCGATCACCAAGCCGAGGCGCGGATGATCGAGGCCGTTCTCGCGAGCAAGGATAAGCAGGTTTTTCCCTGGAACCTTGCCGGTTGGGGAGTCGAAGACCGCTTTGAAGTGCCGGGGTGTAAGCAGTCGCTTATCCCGACTGAAGTCCTGACTCACCACCTGTGCCGAAAAATCAAATTGCCAGACGCTTACGGCCTTTGGCACGACGACGCGACAGAACAGCGCGGCCGTTCTTGGTAGCCATACGGGCACGGAAGCCGTGGGTGCGCGCGCGCTTGATGGTGCTTGGTTGGAAAGTACGTTTCATGGCGTGTTACCTGGGTTTGTCGACAACGGGCCGGAATGGCCCCCTTTTTAAGAGACCGGCGATTCTAGAGAAAGCAAGCCCATAGGTCAATTTCCAACCAGCTTTTGCCTATAGAAGGTACCAAGGGGTCGAAGGCCGTCACGTGGCTTGATCGAACGTGGACGAGAAGACAACATGAAAAAAATAGAAGGACATATAAAAAGCTTTTCTGAAGAACTTATAGATCTTTAGTGGATAACCTTCTGTGGATAACCTCTCGTACGCCTTTATTGGTGCGCGTTTCAGAGAATCATAACCTTGTCGGTAAGCCGTGCCTTCGTTGTGCTGATGATACGCACAACCTGTGGAGCGAATGCCTTGTTATCCACAGGTGAGTTATCAACAGGCTTGATGGTTGGGTTGTGCATAGTGCTCATGCCTGGTTATCCACAGGCCTTATTCACATTGCATGAAGGGTGTTTAGGAAGTTTTTTGGCCGATTTGTCCCTGTGCAAGTCGGTGCCACATGTGGATAACTGGTCTACCTCCCGGTACAATGGCGGTTTGTTTTTGCCTCATCCGGCTTTCAACTCAGGGGATATCCGTGTCAGTGGAACTTTGGCAGCAGTGCGTGGAGCTTCTGCGCGATGAACTGCCTGCCCAGCAATTCAACACCTGGATCCGTCCGCTACAGGTCGAAGCCGAAGGCGACGAGTTGCGCGTCTATGCGCCCAACCGTTTCGTTCTCGATTGGGTCAACGAAAAGTACCTGGGTCGTCTGCTCGAGCTGTTGGGCGAGCGTGGCAATGGCATTGCGCCTGCCCTTTCCTTATTAATAGGCAGCCGTCGCAGTTCCGCTCCGCGTGCTGCACCCAATGCGCCTGTCAGTGCCGCGGTCGCTGCGTCAATGGCCCAGCAGACCCAAGTCCAGCAAGCCGCACAGGTCGTGCAGCCCAGCGAGCCGGTCGTTGAACCTGCGCTTGAACTGGCGCCTGCGCTCGAGATCGAAGAGCCGTCTTCGCGCGACAGTTTCGACGCCATGGGCGAGCCTGCTTCTACGCCTGCCACCAGCACACGCACCGAGCAACGCACGGTCCAGGTCGAAGGCGCGCTCAAGCACACCAGCTACCTCAACCGTACCTTCACCTTCGAAACCTTCGTCGAGGGTAAGTCCAACCAATTGGCTCGCGCCGCGGCCTGGCAGGTTGCCGACAACCCCAAGCATGGTTACAACCCGCTCTTCCTTTATGGTGGCGTGGGCCTGGGTAAGACCCACCTCATGCACGCTGTGGGTAACCACCTGCTGAAGAAGAACCCGAATGCCAAGGTGGTCTACCTGCACTCCGAGCGTTTCGTCGCCGACATGGTCAAGGCGTTGCAGCTCAATGCGATCAATGAGTTCAAGCGCTTCTATCGTTCGGTCGATGCGTTGCTGATCGACGATATCCAGTTCTTCGCCCGCAAGGAGCGATCCCAGGAAGAGTTTTTCCACACCTTCAACGCCTTGCTCGAGGGCGGTCAGCAGGTGATTCTCACCAGTGACCGTTACCCAAAGGAGATCGAAGGCCTGGAAGAGCGTCTGAAGTCGCGCTTCGGTTGGGGCCTGACAGTCGCCGTGGAGCCACCGGAGCTGGAAACCCGTGTGGCGATCCTCATGAAGAAGGCCGACCAGGCCAAGGTCGAACTGCCTCACGACGCGGCCTTCTTCATCGCCCAGCGTATCCGCTCCAATGTGCGTGAACTCGAAGGTGCCCTGAAGCGGGTGATCGCCCACTCCCACTTCATGGGTCGGGATATCACCATCGAGCTGATCCGCGAGTCGCTCAAGGACTTGCTGGCGCTGCAAGACAAACTCGTAAGTGTGGATAACATTCAGCGCACCGTGGCCGAGTACTACAAGATCAAGATCGCCGATCTGTTGTCCAAGCGGCGTTCGCGATCGGTCGCGCGTCCCCGCCAGGTGGCCATGGCGTTGTCCAAGGAACTGACCAACCACAGTCTGCCGGAAATCGGCGACATGTTTGGGGGCCGGGACCACACCACCGTGCTGCACGCCTGCCGCAAGATCAACGAATTGAAGGAATCCGACGCGGACATCCGCGAGGACTACAAGAACCTGCTGCGCACGCTGACGACCTGATGAACGTCGGTGCAGCTAATTGAAGGCAAGGGACTAGACCATGCATTTCACCATTCAACGCGAAGCCCTGTTGAAACCCCTGCAACTGGTCGCAGGCGTCGTCGAGCGCCGCCAGACCTTGCCGGTCCTGTCCAATGTGCTGCTGGTCGTGCAAGGCCAGCAACTGTCGTTGACCGGTACCGACCTGGAAGTCGAGCTGGTTGGCCGCGTGCAACTGGAAGAGCCGGCCGAGCCGGGCGAAATCACTGTCCCGGCGCGCAAGCTGATGGACATTTGCAAGAGCCTGCCCAGCGACGTTCTGATCGACATCAAGGTCGACGAGCAGAAGCTGCTGGTCAAGGCCGGTCGCAGCCGTTTCACACTGTCGACGCTGCCTGCCAACGACTTCCCGACCGTCGAGGAAGGTCCAGGCTCGCTGACCTGCAACCTGGAGCAAAGCAAGCTGCGTCGCCTGATCGAACGCACCAGCTTCGCCATGGCCCAGCAAGACGTGCGTTACTACCTCAACGGCATGCTGCTGGAAGTATCGACCGACACCCTGCGCGCGGTTGCCACCGACGGCCACCGTCTGGCCCTGTGCTCCATGCAGGCGGCCATTGGCCAGGCCGAGCGCCACCAGGTCATCGTGCCACGCAAGGGTATCCTCGAGCTGGCGCGCCTACTGACTGACCCGGAAGGTATGGTCAGCATCGTTCTCGGCCAGCATCACATTCGTGCCACCACGGGCGAGTTCACCTTCACCTCCAAGTTGGTGGACGGCAAGTTCCCGGACTACGAGCGAGTCCTGCCAAAAGGCGGCGACAAGCTGGTGATCGGTGATCGTCAGGCCCTGCGCGAAGCGTTCAGCCGTACCGCGATTCTCTCTAATGAAAAGTACCGGGGCATCCGCCTGCAGCTGGCTTCCGGCCAGTTGAAAATCCAGGCCAACAACCCGGAGCAGGAAGAAGCGGAAGAAGAGATCAGCGTCGACTACAGCGGCAGCTCGCTGGAGATCGGTTTCAACGTCAGCTACTTGCTGGACGTGCTGGGTGTCATGACCACGGAGCAGGTTCGCCTGATCCTGTCCGACTCCAACAGCAGCGCCCTGCTCCAGGAAGCCGGCAACGATGACTCCTCCTACGTCGTCATGCCGATGCGTCTGTAACCTGTAGCAGGTCAAATGTCACTTCGACGTATCATGGTCACCGCGGTGCGCAACCTGCACCCGGTGACCCTCTCCCCCTCCCCCCGCATCAACATCCTTTACGGCGCCAATGGCAGCGGCAAGACCAGCGTGCTGGAAGCTGTCCACCTGTTGGGGCTCGCCCGCTCCTTTCGCAGTACGCGCCTGAATCCGGTTATCCAGTACGAGCAGCCCACCTGTACCGTCTTCGGCGAGGTTCAGCTTGTGGAGGGTGGCACCAGCAACCTGGGTATATCGCGGGATCGCCAGGGGGATTTCACCATCCGGATCGATGGACAGAACGCACGCAGCACCGCCCAACTGGCGGAGCTACTGCCGTTGCAACTCATCAACCCGGACAGTTTCCGCCTGCTCGAAGGCGCTCCAAAAGTACGCCGTCAGTTCCTGGATTGGGGAGTGTTCCACGTGGAACCTCGATTCATGACTGCCTGGCAACGCCTGCAGAAGGCGCTGCGGCAGCGGAACTCATGGTTGCGTCATGGTACACTTGACGCTGCTTCGCAAGCCGCCTGGGACCGGGAGTTATGCCTGGCCAGTGCGGAGATAGATGAATACCGTCGCAATTACATCAAGGCCTTGAAGCCTGTCTTCGAGCGAACCCTGAGCGAACTGGTTGAGCTGGACGGGTTAACCCTGAGCTACTACCGAGGCTGGGACAAGGACCGGGAACTCAACGAAGTGCTCGCCTCCTCTCTTCTTCGCGATCAGCAAATCGGGCATACCCAGGCGGGGCCGCAGCGTGCTGATTTGCGTCTGCGATTGGGCACAAACAATGCCGCCGACATTTTGTCCCGAGGACAGCAGAAGCTCGTGGTCTGCGCCTTGCGGATCGCCCAGGGCCATCTCGTCAGTCAGGCACGCCGCGGTCACTGTATTTATCTCGTGGATGACCTGCCGTCCGAACTGGATGAGCAGCATCGTCTCGCGCTATGTCGCTTGCTTGAAGAATTACACTGCCAGGTTTTTATCACCTGTGTAGATCACGAATTACTGAGGGAAGGCTGGCAGACGGAAACGCCAGTCGCTTTGTTCCACGTGGAACAAGGCCGTATCACCCAGACCCACGACCATCGGGAGTGAAGGCATGAGCGAAAATCAAACGTACGACTCCTCCAGCATCAAGGTGCTGAAAGGACTGGATGCCGTGCGCAAACGCCCCGGCATGTACATTGGCGACACCGATGATGGCAGCGGCCTGCACCACATGGTCTTCGAGGTGGTCGACAACTCGATCGACGAAGCCCTCGCTGGTCATTGCGACGACATCACTGTCATCATTCACCCGGACGAATCCATCAGTGTTCGCGACAACGGTCGCGGCATTCCTGTCGACGTACACAAAGAAGAAGGTGTCTCGGCAGCCGAGGTCATCATGACCGTCCTGCACGCAGGCGGTAAGTTCGACGACAACTCCTATAAGGTTTCCGGCGGCTTGCACGGTGTAGGTGTTTCCGTTGTGAACGCCCTGTCCGAGAAGCTGGTACTGACCGTTCGCCGTAGCGGCAAGATCTGGGAGCAGACGTACGTTCACGGTGTTCCACAGGCCCCGATGGCCGTGGTCGGTGAGAGTGAAAGCACCGGTACCCACATCCACTTCAAACCTTCGGCCGAAACTTTCAAGAACATCCACTTCAGCTGGGACATCCTCGCCAAGCGTATTCGCGAACTGTCGTTCCTGAACTCGGGCGTCGGCATCCTGCTCAAGGATGAACGCAGCGGCAAGGAAGAGTTCTTCAAGTACGAAGGTGGCCTGCGCGCGTTCGTTGAATACCTGAACACTAACAAGACCCCGGTCAACTCCCAGGTGTTCCACTTCAATGTTCAGCGTGACGACGGTGTGGGTGTCGAAGTCGCCCTTCAGTGGAACGACAGCTTCAACGAAAACCTGTTGTGCTTCACCAACAACATTCCGCAGCGCGACGGTGGTACCCACCTGGTCGGCTTCCGCTCCTCGCTCACCCGTAGCCTGAACAACTACATCGAACAGGAAGGCCTGGCCAAGAAAAACAAGGTTGCGACCACCGGCGACGATGCCCGTGAAGGTCTGACCGCGATCATCTCGGTCAAGGTGCCGGATCCGAAGTTCAGCTCGCAGACCAAGGACAAGCTGGTTTCCTCGGAGGTGAAGACCGCCGTGGAACAGGAGATGAACAAGTACTTTGCCGACTTCCTGTTGGAAAACCCCAACGAAGCCAAGGCAGTGGTCGGCAAGATGATCGATGCTGCCCGTGCCCGTGAAGCGGCGCGCAAGGCACGTGAGATGACCCGCCGCAAAGGTGCGTTGGACATCGCCGGCCTGCCAGGCAAACTCGCCGACTGCCAGGAAAAGGACCCTGCCCTTTCCGAACTGTACCTGGTGGAGGGTGACTCCGCGGGTGGCTCGGCCAAGCAAGGTCGTAACCGTCGCACCCAGGCGATCCTGCCGCTCAAGGGTAAGATCCTCAACGTCGAGAAAGCGCGTTTCGACAAGATGATCTCGTCCCAGGAAGTGGGCACCTTGATCACTGCCCTGGGCTGCGGTATTGGCCGTGAAGAGTACAACATCGACAAGCTGCGTTATCACAACATCATCATCATGACCGATGCTGACGTTGACGGTTCGCACATCCGTACCCTGCTGCTAACCTTCTTCTTCCGCCAACTGCCGGAGCTGGTCGAGCGCGGCTACATCTATATCGCCCAGCCGCCGCTGTACAAGGTGAAAAAAGGCAAGCAGGAGCAGTACATCAAGGACGACGAGGCCATGGAAGAGTACATGACCCAGTCGGCCCTCGAAGATGCCAGCCTGCACCTGGACGAATCGGCGCCAGCGGTTTCCGGCGTTCAGCTTGAAAGCCTGGTGAACGAATTCCGTTCCGTGATGAAAACGCTCAAGCGTCTGTCGCGCCTGTATCCGGAAGAGCTGACCGAGCACTTCATCTACCTGCCGGAAGTCACTCTGGAGCAACTGGCTAACCAGGCAGTCATGCAGAGCTGGCTGGCTCAGTTCCAAGAGCGTCTGAACAACAGCCAGAAGTCCGGTCTCACCTACCAGGCCAGCCTGCGCGAAGACAAGGAACGTAACCTCTGGCTGCCGGAAGTGGAAATCACCTCCCATGGCCTGGCCAGCTACGTCACCTTCAATCGTGACTTCTTCGGCAGTAACGACTACCGCACCGTGGTCGCCATCGGCGCCAAACTCAGTACCCTCCTCGGTGAAGGTGCCTACGTGCAGCGGGGCGAGCGTCGCAAGGCGGTCACTGAGTTCAAGGAAGCCCTGGACTGGCTGATGAACGAAACCGCCAAGCGTCACACCATCCAGCGATACAAAGGTCTGGGTGAGATGAACCCGGATCAGCTGTGGGAAACCACCATGGACCCAACTGTACGCCGGATGCTGAAGGTGACCATCGAAGATGCGATCGCTGCCGACCAGCTGTTCAACACCCTGATGGGTGATGCGGTCGAGCCGCGTCGTGACTTCATCGAAAGCAACGCCTTGTCGGTATCCAACCTGGACTTCTGATCAGGCCCACCGCACAAACAAAAAGCCCCGGCATTGCCGGGGCTTTTTGTTATGGGCTCGCAGAATCTACAGCCCCAGTTCACGCAGGCGTCGATACAACGTCCGCTCACTCATGCCCAGATGACGGGCCAGTTCACTGCGTGATCCGCGGAAGTTTTCCAAGGCCTGAGCCAAGTCGCCCAGCTCATTGCGACTGCGATGACGTGAACCTTGAGCTGCCGACGGGCCGATGTCATCCGGTAGATGCTCAGGTCGAATCAGACCCTCATCGGCAAACAGGCGTGCCCGCTCGAGGATGTTGCGCAGCTCGCGGATGTTCCCCGGGAAGGGATGCAGGCTGAGCCGCTCGAGGGCTTCAGGCTGCAGTTTCGGTGATTGCTTGCCCATGCGCTGCAGCAGGCTCTCGGCCAGTAAGGGCAGGTCTTCCACGCGCTCTCGCAGGGAGGGCAAACGGATGGGGAAGCCGCTGATGCGATAGTACAGGTCTTCGCGGAAGGTACCGGCGGCGGCCATTTCCTTTAGAGGCTTATGGGTCGCCGAGACCAGGCGAAAATCGGAGTGGACCGTGCGGGTACTGCCCACGGGCCGGAAGCTGCCGGATTCGATCAGGCGCAGTAGTTTCACCTGCATCGCCAGGGGGACTTCGCCAATCTCGTCGAGGAACAGGGTGCCCCCATGGGCTGCTTCAGCCAGGCCGATCTTGCGTTGGGTGGCGCCGGTGAAGGCGCCCTTCTCGTACCCGAACAACTCGCTTTCGAACAGCGATTCGGTGAGGCCCGTGCAATCGACCACCACCAAGGGACCGTTGGCCCGAGGGCTGCCCAGGTGCAAGGCACGGGCGAAGAGCTCCTTGCCGGTACCGGACTCGCCTTGCAACAACACTGGGATCTGCGCTGGTGCTGCTCGCTGCAGGCTCGCCAGGGCCGTCTTGAATGCTGCGGATCGCCCAACCAGCCCTTGCTCCTGAGGCTGAGCCGAGGCAAGCGTCACGCTGGTGAGCCGTTCGACGAAAGCCACCACCCTGCCCTGTTCATCCAGGATCGGGCGCAGCTCCACGTCCACATGCTCAGGCCCGCGAGGCGTGTGATGGATGTGCAAAACCCGCTCTGGCACCTTGCTGTCCCAAGCCTTGCGCAAAGGGCAATGCTCGCCCGCCTGATCACACGGCACCGCATAGTGGTGGGAAACCCGGTGGCATTTCTCTCCCACGGGAGCGTGGTCATCCTTGCCAAACTGGCGGCGATAGGCAGCATTGGCCGCGAGGATGTTGTAGTCGGTGTCCAGGATGATGCTGGGCAGCACATCGTGTTCCAGGTAGGACACCAGGGCGAGGATGGCGGGATGCTGGGCTGACACACTAAACGCGGACATAACGGTGACCGATGGCGAGTACCCGGCGAGGTTAACAGGGACTGCCAAACACTGCCATTAGCTGACAGTCGACTGCCAAATGGGCTGACAGGCATGGCAGATCCCCGGGGTTCAAATGGGGCCCTGGCTCGCATCACCCGTGCTCCAGCTGCAATGGCGTCACCGAGATTTCCCTGTTTTTACTGGCCTTCCAGACACCACCTCGTCTGCGTAACAGCCAGCGCTCCCCACGGATCCCGACTGGCATGCATCTTGATAAACCTCCAAATACTGCCTACGCCTCTAGAAGGCGCGGTGGATAAATCTGGAGACGTGCAATGATCATCGGCAGCAACCTTCATGTGGAAGCCTTGTACGACAAGGTGACCTCGACCATCAGTTACCTCGTCCTGGACCGAAGCTCTGGCCAGTGCGCGCTGATCGACAGCGTATTGGATTACGATCCCAAATCAGGTCGTACCAGCACCGAATCGGCCGATGCCTTGATCGCCCGGGTACAGGCGTTGGGTGCCAAGGTCCAGTGGATACTGGAAACCCATGTCCACGCTGACCACCTCTCCGCAGCGGCCTACCTGAAGGAAAAGCTGGGCGGACATGTAGCGATCGGTGCCCTCATCACCCAGGTGCAGAAGACCTTCGGCGAACTGTTCAACGAAGCGCCAGGCTTTGCCCGAGACGGCAGTCAGTTCGATGTACTGCTCGAAGACGAGGAGATCTTCCTGATTGGCAACCTGCGCGCCCGTGCCCTGCATACGCCGGGACATACGCCGGCGTGCATGAGCTATGTGGTGGAGGACAGCGGCGAGATGGCGGTATTTGTGGGCGACACGCTGTTCATGCCGGACTATGGCACCGCGCGCTGTGATTTCCCCGGCGCTGATGCGCGCACGCTGTATCGCTCGATTCGCCGCCTGCTGGCCTTCCCTGACAAGACTCAGCTGTTCATGTGTCACGACTACCTGCCAGGTGGCCGGGAGATGCGCTTCGTCACGACCGTGGCCGAACAGCGCGCCAGCAACATCCACATCCACCAAGGCATCAGCGAGGACGACTTCGTGGCCATGCGCGAAGCCCGTGATGCCACCCTCGAGATGCCCGTGCTGATCCTGCCCTCGGTGCAGGTCAACATGCGCAGCGGCCAGTTCCCCGAGCCTGAGGGCAATGGCGTGAGCTATCTGAAGATTCCGCTGAACGTGCTTTGAACACATAACGACTATTCCAAGGAAACACCGCCATGCCTGCCTTGCAGTCCCCTGCCGATTCTTCATGCGCTGACCACCACAAGGTGGTCATTGTCGGTGCCGGCGCCGCCGGTATCGCTACCGCCTCCAGCCTGATCAGCCGCGACCCGTCCCTGGACATCGCCGTGATCGATCCGGCCGACGTGCATTACTACCAGCCTGGCTGGACCATGGTCGGCGCGGGTGTGTTCGATGCGCCGAGCACGGCCCGGACCATGGCCTCGACCATTCCGCGTGGCGTACGCTGGATCAAAGCGCGGGTCGAGCGCTTCGATCCCCAGGCGCAACTGGTCGTGCTCGAGGATGGTCGCGCCGTCAGCTACGAGCAGTTGGTGGTTTGCCCAGGCCTCAAGCTCGACTGGAACGCCATCGAAGGCCTAAGCGACACCTTAGGGCGCAACGGCGTTACCTCCAACTACCGCTATGACCTGGCACCCTACACCTGGCAGTTGGTGCAGAACCTGAAAAAAGGCCGTGCGCTCTTTACCCAGCCGCCGATGCCAATCAAGTGCGCCGGCGCGCCCCAGAAAGCGCTGTACCTGTCCTGTGACCATTGGTTGCGCCAAGGCAACCTGGGCGCGATCAAGGCCAGTTTCTTCAATGCCGGCGCGGTGTTGTTCGGTGTACCTGACTATGTCCCGGCCCTGATGG
Source organism: Pseudomonas sp. PKS (assembly GCF_051913525.1). Lineage (NCBI taxonomy): Bacteria > Pseudomonadati > Pseudomonadota > Gammaproteobacteria > Pseudomonadales > Pseudomonadaceae > Pseudomonas > Pseudomonas sp. PKS. Next base: position 327,138 of record NZ_JBEGDO010000002.1, read on the forward strand.
CTTACATCGACAAGTACGCAGTGGACCTGAACTACACCCATCGCCTGGTAGCGGTGGATGGCCCGAACAAGCGTGCGACTTTCGTGCGTACACTGCCCGACGGCAGCAGCGAGACCCGCGTCGAGGCTTTCGACATGCTGCATGTGGTGCCCCCGCAAGTCGCGCCGGACTTCATTCGTCAGAGCCCGCTGGTCGATGCTGCCGGTTGGGTCGATGTGGACCCCGCCACGCTTCGCCACCGCCAGTTCACCAACATCCATGCGCTGGGAGATGTCACCAACACCAGCAATGCCAAGACTGCTGCCGCGGCGCGCAAGCAAGCACCGGTGGTGGCCAACAATGTGCTGGTTGCGCTGGGGCGCCTGCCTACCCTCGCCCAGTACGATGGGTATGGTTCCTGCCCGCTGACCGTCGAGCGCGGGAAAATCGTGCTTGCCGAGTTCACCTACGGCGGCAAGGTGGCGCCGAGTTTTCCGCGTTGGTTGCTCGACGGCCGCCAGCCCACTCGCCTGGCCTGGCTGCTCAAGGCGCAGATACTCCCGCCGCTGTACTGGAAAGGCATGCTCAAAGGTCGTGAATGGCTGGCGCGACCCCAACCGCTGGTGGCTGAGGTCGGGCAGTGATCGAACATCAACTGATCGGAGCTGGGCTTGGCGCGATCATTGGTGCCGTGCTGGCGCTCACTGGTGCCGGCGGGGGCATTCTTGCCGTGCCCCTGTTGGTGTTCGGCCTCGGTTTGTCGATGGTCGAAGCGGCGCCCATCGGCTTGCTCGCCGTGGGGTTGGCGGCCGGAGTCGGCGCTGTGCTGGGTTTGCGCAAGGGTGTGGTGCGGTATCGTGCGGCGTTGTTCATCGCGGCCATTGGGGTGATCGCGGCGCCGCTCGGCCTGATGCTGGCGCACCGTCTGCCCAATACGCCACTTTCGCTGGTGTTCGCTGCCGTGTTGGTCTATGCCTGCCAGCGCATTTGGCGCAAGGCCAGCCGTGAACTGCGCGGCGAGCCGGCCTGCGGTGAGCGTCAGATCATGCCCTGCGTGCTCAACCCGTTGCAGGGGCGGTTACGTTGGACCCTGCCTTGCGCCCGCGCGTTGGCGTTTACCGGTGTGCTGTCGGGGCTGCTGTCCGGACTGTTGGGCGTCGGTGGCGGGTTCGTCATCATTCCGGCCTTGAACCGCTACACCAACCTGGACATGAAGAGCATCGTCGCCACATCCCTGGCGGTGATCGCCTTGGTATCTACCGGCAGTGTGGTCAGCGCCAGCCTGGCCGGTGTCATGCACTGGGCGGTAGGCGCGCCGTTTGCCGTCGGGGCCGTGCTGGGTCTGCTGCTGGCCCGCCCCCTGGCGAGCAAGCTGGCCGGGCCACGTCTGCAGCAACTGTTCGCCGTGACAGGGATCGGCGCTGCATTGCTGTTGGCGGGCAAGGCGCTACTCGGCTAGCAGCTCGTCCTGCTCCGCGTTGCACAAGGCCAGCAGGTAGTCCCAGACCACCCGCAGGCGCACCGACTTGTGCAACTCCCGGCGGGTGCAGATCCAGTAGCTGCGCTGGATGGTTTCACTGGGCAGCACCCGCACCAGCGAGGGGTCATGGCGAGCCATGTAGTTGGGCAGCACGGCAATGCCCAGCCCGGCGCGTGCGGCATGTTGCTGGGCGATCACGCTGGTACTGCGGAACACCACGTTTGGGGCCCGGCAAAAACTGTTTAGAAACAGCAGCTCCTGGCTGAACAGTAGGTCGTCGACATAGCCGATCCAGCTGTGCCGGGCCAGGTCCTCGCGGTTGCGCAGGGGCGGTGCCCGGTCCAGGTACGCTTGGCTAGCGTACAGCGCCAGGCGGTAATCGGTGAGTTTGCGGGTGATCAGCAGGTCGGCGCTGGGCCGCTCCAGGTGGATGCTGATCTCTGCTTCCCGATTGAGGATGCTGACGAACCGCGGCACCGCCACTAGTTCCACTTCCAGCCCCGGGTAACGCTCGAACAGGGCGTTCATACGTGGGGTGAAGAACATGATGCCGATGCCCTCGGTGACCCCTAGACGGATCTTGCCCAATGGCGTGATGGCCTGGGTGATCTCTTCCTGGGCGAGCAAGGCCACGTTCTCCATGGCTTCGGCATGCTTGAGCAGGGCCTGTCCGGACGGCGTGAGTTCATAACCCTGAGCGTGTTGGACGAACAGCGCGGTGCCCAGGCTCTGCTCGATGCTCTCGATGTGCCGGGCGACGGTGCTGTGGGTGGTGTTGAGGCGTTTGGCGGCGCTCAGCAGACGGCCGCTGCGCTGCAACTCGAGGAAAAACCGCAGATCGTTCCAGTCGAACATGCTGATCCTTTTGGCTGTTCGCGCTGGCCCTTTCGCGGGTAAACCCGCTCCCATAGGTTATTGCCGAGCCTGAGTTCGGCGATAACCTATGGGAGCGGGTTTACCCGCGAAGGGGCCGGCTCAGGTATAGCGCTGTGCTAAAACGCACAGCGGCTGCGCGAAATCTCGTGTTTCGTCCTCGAAATTAATCAATAAGATGGTCAGGGACAAGAATAAAAATCAGGCGCGAGGTTTCACATGCCATCAGCCGATTCAGTCTTCGACTATGTGGTCGTCGGTGCCGGTCCTGCCGGTTGCCTGCTGGCCAACCGCTTGTCCGCCGACCCTTCCTGCCGCGTTCTGCTGCTCGAGGCGGGTGGCCGCGACAACTATCCCTGGATTCACATTCCCGTCGGTTACCTCTACTGCATCGGCAATCCACGCACCGACTGGTGCTTCAAGACCGAGGCGCAGCCAGGCCTGGGTGGACGCAGCCTGGGTTATCCAAGGGGTAAGGTGCTGGGTGGGTGCTCCTCGATCAACGGCATGATCTACATGCGCGGCCAGGCGGCCGATTACGACCGCTGGGCCGAACAAGGCAATGACGGCTGGGCGTGGAAGGATGTGTTGCCATTGTTCAAGACCAGCGAGCGTCACTTCGCCGGTGCCAGCGACAGCCATGGCGCCGAGGGCGAATGGCGTGTCGAACAGCAGCGCTACAGCTGGCCGATCCTCGATGCCTTCCGCGATGCTGCCGAGCAGAGTGGCATCGCCAAGGTGGCGGATTTCAATACCGGCGACAACGCAGGTTGTGGATATTTTCAGGTCAATCAACGCAGCGGTGTGCGTTGGAATGCCTCCAAGGCCTTCCTTCGGCCGGTGCAAGGGCGTCCAAACCTCACGGTGCTCACCGGTGTGCAGGTCGACCAGATCATCCTCGAGAATGCCCGGGCCTCAGCGGTCAAAGCCCGCTGGCAAGGGGCCTGGCAGGCATTCAAGGCGCGACGGGAGATCATTCTGTGCGCCGGTTCGGTCGGCTCGCCTGGCATCCTGCAGCGCTCTGGCATCGGGCCGCGAAAATTGCTCGAGGGGTTGGGCATCGGGGTTCGTCATGAGCTGCCGGGCGTGGGCGGCAACCTGCAGGACCACCTGCAACTGCGCCTGATCTACCAGATCCGCAACACCCGTACGCTCAACCAGATGGCCAACAGCCTGTGGGGCAAGATGGGCATGGGCCTGCGCTACCTCTATGACCGCAGTGGCCCGTTGGCCATGGCCCCGAGCCAGCTGGGTGCCTTTGTGCGTTCGGACCCCGAGCAGGCCACCGCCAACCTGCAGTACCACGTACAACCCTTGTCGCTGGAGCGCTTCGGCGAGCCGTTGCACCGCTTCCCGGCGTTCACCGCCTCGGTGTGCAACCTGCGCCCGGTCAGCCGCGGCCGCATCGATATCCGCAGCGCGGACATGCTTGCTGCGCCATTGATCGATCCCAATTACCTGAGTGATCCGCAAGACCTCAAAGTCGCCGCCGATGCCATTCGTGTCACTCGGCGCATCGTGCAGGCCCCCGCCCTGGCAGCGTTCGATCCGCGTGAATACTTGCCCGGCCCGGCCCTGCAGACTGAGGAACAACTGCACGAGGCCGCCGGCAAGATCGGCACCACTATCTTCCATCCCGTGGGCACCTGCCGCATGGGCAGCGGCCCGCTGGACGTTGTGGATAACCAGCTGCGCGTACAGGGAGTGCCCGGCCTGCGCGTGGCTGACGCATCGATCATGCCGCAGATCGTTTCAGGCAATACCTGCTCACCCACGTTGATGATCGCCGAGAAGGCGGCGCAACTGATCCTCAAGGGGGCTCTCACCCAGACCAACCTCAGCGACACCGCGATACCGACGCCCTGACCCGGGTGCGTGCAACACCGGCGGCTTGCGGTCAGAGGCCGCCGACAGTGGAAAACAACAATAATCACTGTGGCCTACGGGCCGAGGACAGCAACGATGTCGGATTACATCCAAGAGCAAGGTACGGCTGCCAGCACGGTCAGCCGACGTGAGGAACGTAAGATCATTTTCGCGTCATCCCTCGGGACGGTGTTCGAGTGGTATGACTTTTTTCTCTATGGCGCATTGGCGGCGGTGATCAGCAAGCAGTTTTTTGCAGGGGTCAACGACACCACGGCGTTCATCTTTGCGCTGATGGCCTTTGCCGCCGGCTTTCTGGTCCGCCCGTTCGGCGCGCTGGTCTTCGGCCGCCTGGGTGACATGATCGGGCGCAAGTACACCTTCCTGGTGACCATCGTGCTGATGGGCCTATCGACCTTCGCCGTTGGTCTGCTGCCCACCTATGCCAGCATCGGCATCGCCGCGCCCATCATCCTGGTGCTGCTGCGCATGCTTCAGGGCCTGGCCTTGGGCGGTGAGTATGGCGGCGCGGCAACCTACGTCGCCGAGCACGCACCGCCTGGAAAGCGTGGTTTTCATACCGGGTTCATCCAGTCCACCGCAACGCTTGGTTTGCTGCTTTCGCTGGTCGTCGTGCTGGGCAGCCGCTACATCAGTGGTGACGAATTCGAGGCTTGGGGCTGGCGGTTGCCGTTCCTGTTGTCGATCTTCCTGCTGGCGATCTCCACTTGGATCCGCATGAGCATGGAAGAATCGCCCGCCTTCGTGAAGATGAAGGCTCAAGGCAAGGTCAGCAAATCGCCGATCCGCGAATCCTTCACCTCCTGGCCGAACCTCAAGGTCGTGTTGACCGCGCTGTTCAGCATCAACGCCGGCCAGGCCGTGACCTTCTATACGGCCCAGTTCTATGTGCTGTTCTTCCTGACCCAGATGCTCAAGATGGACCCGGCCCAGGCCAATACCCTGCTGATCATCAGCGTGGTGATCGGTGCACCGTTCTTCGTGTTCTTCGGCTGGTTGTCCGATCGGGTGGGGCGCAAGCCGATCCTGATGATTGGCCTGTTGCTGGCCACAGTGCTGTACTTCCCGATGTTCAAGGCCCTGAGCCACTACGCCAATCCACAGATCGACGCAGCCAGCCAGCAGGCGCCGATCGTCGTCACGGCCGACCCACAAGGCTGCACCTTCCAGTTCGACCCGGTGGGCAAGGCTCGTTTCGACAGCCCGTGCGACAAGGTCAAGACGTTCTTGGTCAAACAAGGCCTGCCCTACAGCTCGGTGGATGCGCCAGTGGGCTCTGAGGTGCTGGTCACCATCGGCGAGCAGCGCATCGATGGGTTCGACGAGGCGGCCATGCGCTCGGCCATCGAGCAGGCTGGCTACCCGGCCAAGGCGGATCCCGCGAGCGTCAACCAGGTGATGGTGGTGGTGCTGATCGTCGCCATGATCCTGATTGCCACCATGACCTATGGGCCCCTGGCGGCAGTAATGGTCGAGCTGTTCCCGACCCGCATCCGCTACACCTCCATGTCCCTGCCGTATCACATCGGCAATGGCTGGTTCGGTGGCTTCCTGCCGACCGTGTCGTTCGCCTTGGTGGTGTACACCGGCGATATCTTCTATGGGCTGTGGTACCCGGTGCTGATCACTGGGGTGAGCCTGGTGGTGGGGTTGTTCTGCTTGAAAGAGACCAAGGATGTGGATATCGACAAGGTCTAGCGCCCGGCCTTGGTCGCGCGCAGGGTAGTTTGCGGGAGCGGGTTTATCCGCTCCCGCAAGTCTTCACGCGATCAGCGGTGCTGCGGACACAAAAAAACCGGCGTAAAAGCCGGTTTTTTTATGCTGCGAAAAAACTTATGCACGATTTTCAAGAAACGGTCATACAAAGAAATAAGCTTTTAAATCAAATACTTAAGTTGCATTTCGAGGTGATGATCCAAAACTTGCTCACAAGTTATCCACAGATCGTCAAACGTTGTGTTCCGCTTGGTTTTCCGCCACCGGTGGCAGCGATCCCATGGCCCGCTGGGCCGCCTCGTTCCAGGCCTGGGCGCGGTCGTTGAGCTCTGCGATCGCCCGCGGGCCAGTGCCCACCGGGTACATCGGCTCGCCGATCACCACTTCGATGGTCCCCGGGCGCTTGCCCCAGCCTTCACGTGGCCAGAACTTGCCTGCATTGTGCGCGATTGGCAGCACCGGCAGCCCGGCATTCACCGCCAGGGCGGTGCCGCCTCGGGAAAACTTGCCGATCTGTCCGTGGGGCACCCGGGTGCCCTCGGGGAAGATCAGCACCCACACGCCCTGCTTGAGCAGCTCGTCGCCCTTGCTGGCGACCTGGCGTAGGGCCTCCTTCGGGTTTTTACGGTCGATGGCGATCGGGCGAAGCATCGCCATTGCCCAACCAAAGAACGGCACGTACAGCAGCTCACGCTTGAGCACCTGGCTCAGTGGCGAGAAATACGCGGAAAGGAAGAACGTCTCCCAGGTGCTCTGGTGGTTGGAGAGAATCACGCAGGGCTCCTTGGGCACGTTCTCGGCGCCGGTGACCTTGTAGCGAATGCCCAGGATCACCCGTGCCAGGAACACGGCGCAGCGGCACCAGTAAACATTGATGAACCGGTAGCGTTTGTGGAACGGCAGAAACGGTGCGACGAAGAAACTCAGCGAGCACCACAGCAGCGAACTGGTGCCCAACAGCAGGTAAAAAAGAAAGATTCTGATCGCCTGCAGGATCGACATAGTGGCATGTACCGTTGCGGGGCCTGCCCGCCTAAGGAAAAGTGCGCCACAGCGGGCGCACTACTTAAATTAGTTCTCTGGCGATGGCCGCCAGATCGTCGAAAATCAAGGTGTTTTGCGGAACGCCTTTTTCCAGCGTCCTTTGTCCTTTGCCGGTCTTCACCAACACAGGTTGTGCATCGACGGCCAGGGCGGCCTCCAGGTCACCTTTGCTGTCGCCGACAAACCAGACGCCAGCCAGATCGACCTGATAATGCTCGGCAATCGCCCGCAGCATGCCAGGCTTGGGTTTGCGGCAATCGCAACCGTCGTCCGGGCCGTGCGGGCAATGCACGATGTAACCCACCTCCCCCCCTTGCTCGGCCACTAGCGCGCGCAGGCGCGCATGCATGGCCTCCAGGGTCGCCAGCGGATAATAGCCGCGGGCGATGCCGGACTGGTTGGTGGCCACGGCCACCGTCCAGCCTGCCTTGCTCAACTGCGCGATGGCCTCGATCGAGCCGGGAATGGGGATCCACTCTTCCAGCGACTTGATGTAGGCGTCGGAGTCGTGGTTGATCACTCCGTCTCGATCAAGAATCAGCAGTTTCAAGGCTTACCCCAGCAGCGAGATGTCGGCCACGCCCAGGAACAGGCCGCGCAGGCGGCTGAGCAGGGCATAACGGTTGGCGCGGACCTTGGCATCCTCGGCGTTGACCATCACCGCCTCGAAGAAGGCGTCGACCGGATCACGCAGGGCGGCCAGGCGGGCCAGCGACTCGCTGTACTGACGCGCGGCAGCCATCGGTTGCACGGCCTGGTCGGCCTGCTGGATGGCCGAATACAGGGAGAACTCGTTGGCATTGTCGAAGTACTTCGGCTCGACGTGGTCGGCGATGGCGCCTTCGGCTTTGCTCAGCAGGTTCGACACACGCTTGTTCACCGCGGCCAGGGCTTCGGCTTCAGGCAGCTTGCGGAAGGCCTGCACGGCCTGCACGCGCTGATCGAAGTCCAGGGCAGAGCCCGGCTTGAGGGCACGCACCGAGAGGTAGGTGGCGACGTCGATGCCTTCGTCTTCGTAGCGCGCGCGCAGGCGGTCGAAGATGAACTCCAGCACCTGCTCGGACAGGCCGGCGGCCTTGACCTTGGCACCGTACTGCTTGACGGCGAACTCGACCGCAGTGGTCAAGTCCAGGTCCAGCTGCTTCTCGATCAGGATGCGCAGCACGCCCAGGGCGGCACGGCGCAGCGCGTAGGGATCCTTGCTGCCGGTCGGCAGCATGCCGATGCCGAAGATGCCGACCAGGGTGTCGAGCTTGTCGGCGATGGCCACGGCGGCACCGGTCAGGGTCTGCGGCAGCTCGGCGCCAGCACCGCGCGGCATGTACTGCTCGTTCAGCGCCAGGGCCACGTCTTCCGGCTCGCCGTCGTTCTGGGCGTAGTAGTAGCCGGCAACGCCTTGCATCTCAGGGAATTCGCCGACCATCTCGGTGGCCAGGTCGCACTTGGACAGCAGGCCTGCGCGGCCTGCGCGCTGGGCATTGCCGCCAATCAGCGGAGCGATGAACGCGGCCAGCTTGGAAACGCGCTCGGCTTTGTCGTAGACAGTGCCCAGCTGAGCCTGGAAGACCACGTTCTTCAGGCGCTCGTTGAAGGTTTCCAGCGGCTGTTTCTTGTCCTGCTTGAAGAAGAACTCGGCGTCGGTCAGGCGCGGACGCACGACCTTTTCGTTGCCCAGTACGATCTGCTTCGGATCACGGCTCTCGACGTTGGCCACGGTGATGAAGCGCGGCAGCAGCTTGCCTTCGCTGTCCAGCAGGCAGAAGTACTTCTGGTTGTCCTGCATGGTGGTGATCAGGGCCTCCTGCGGCACCTCCAGGAAACGCTCCTCGAAGGAGCACACCAGCGGCACAGGCCATTCGACCAGGGCGGTCACTTCGTCCAGCAGTGCCGGCGGCACGACAGCGGTGCCTTCCTGCTGCATGGCCAGCTCCGCGGTTCGCTTGGCGATCAGCTCGCGACGCTCGGCGAAGTCGGCCAGCACGTAGGCCTTGCGCAGGTCCTCGACGTAGTTGGCCGGGGTGGTGATGACCACGTTTTCCGGGTGGTGGAAGCGGTGGCCACGGGATTCGCGACCGGCCTGCTGGGCCAGGAGGGTGCATTCGACGACCTGGTCGCCGAGCAGCATCACCAGCCACTGGGTCGGGCGCACGAACTCTTCACGGCTGGCGCCCCAGTGCATGCGCTTGGGAATCGGCAGGTCGTTGAGCGAGTCTTCGACGATGGTCGGCAGCAGGCTGGCGGTGGCCTTGCCCGGAATGTGCTGCGAGAAACGCAGCTTGGCACCGCTCTGGTCGATCTCGGCCAGGTCGACGCCGCATTTCTTGGCGAAGCCCAGGGCGGCCTGGGTCGGGTTGCCTTCGGCGTCGAAGGCGGCCTGGCGGGGCGGGCCGTCGATGTTGATGCTGCGGTCAGGCTGCTGCACGTCCAGCTGGCGGATCAGCACGGCCAGACGGCGCGGGGCGGCATAGACCTGCTTGTCGGTGTAGTTCAGGCCGGCGGCCTGCAGGCCTTTCTCGATGCCGGCCAGGAAGGCGTCGCCGAGGCTGGCGAGGGCCTTCGGTGGCAGCTCTTCGGTGCCCAGTTCGACCAGAAAATCTTGAGCACTCATTGTGCAGCCTCCAGCTTAGCCAACACTTCGTCACGCAGTTCAGGGGTCGCCATCGGGAAGCCCAGGCGTGCGCGGGCTTGCAGATAGCTTTGCGCCACGTCCCGGGCCAGGGTACGTACGCGCAGGATGTAGCGCTGACGCTCGGTCACCGAGATGGCGCGGCGGGCGTCGAGCAGGTTGAAGGTGTGGGACGCCTTCAGGACCATTTCGTAGGTCGGCAGCGGCAGGTCCAGTTTGATCAGGCGGTTGGCTTCGCTTTCGTAGAAGTCGAACAGCTCGAACAGTTTCTCGACGTTGGCGTGCTCGAAGTTGTAGGTCGACTGCTCCACTTCGTTCTGGTGGAACACGTCGCCATAGGTGACCTTGCCGAACGGGCCGTCGGCCCAGACCAGGTCATAGACCGAGTCCACACCCTGGATGTACATGGCCAGGCGCTCCAGGCCATAGGTGATCTCACCGGTAACGGGGAAGCACTCGATGCCACCGACTTGCTGGAAGTAGGTGAACTGGGTCACTTCCATGCCGTTGAGCCAGATTTCCCAACCCAGGCCCCAGGCGCCGAGGGTCGGCGATTCCCAGTTGTCTTCGACGAAACGGATGTCGTGGACCAGCGGGTCCAGGCCGATCGCCTTCAGCGAGCCGAGGTACAGCTCCTGGAAGTTGGCCGGGTTCGGCTTGAGCACCACCTGGAACTGGTAGTAGTGCTGCAGGCGGTTGGGGTTTTCGCCATACCGTCCGTCGGTTGGGCGACGGCTAGGCTGCACATAGGCGGCGTTCCAGGTTTCCGGGCCGACGGCGCGCAGGAAAGTGGCGGTATGGAAAGTGCCGGCGCCTACTTCCATATCGTAGGGCTGAAGCACCACACAACCTTGCTCCGCCCAGTATTGCTGCAGGGCGAGGATGAGGTCTTGGAAGGTACGCACGGCTGGCGTAGGCTGGCTCACGAAATTCACCTGTATCTGGGGATGCGGATGTAAAGAGCGGGAGTATAACCCGATTCGCCTCGCCCTCTACCCATGGAATGGAGCCTTATGCCACGCTGCTTCTGGTGTACCGACGATCCGTTGTACCAGGCCTATCACGACCAGGAGTGGGGAACGCCTCAGCGTGACCCGGCGTTGCTCTTCGAGATGCTTTTGCTCGAAGGGTTCCAGGCCGGGCTTTCGTGGATCACGGTATTGAAGAAACGCGAGCGCTACCGCGAGGTACTGCATGGTTTCGACCCGGTGAAGCTGTCGCAGATGAGCGACGAGCGGATCGAAGAGCTGATGCTCGACGCGGGGATCATCCGCAATCGCCTCAAGCTCAAGGCCGCGCGGCGCAACGCGCAGGCTTGGCTGGCTGTGGATAACCCGGCCGAGTGGTTGTGGTCGTTCGTCGGTGGCGCGCCCAGGATCAACCACTTCAAGACGCGTGGCGAGGTGCCGGCGGTTACCGACGAGGCCCGGGCCATGAGCAAGGCCCTGCAGAAGGCCGGCTTCACGTTCGTCGGGCCGACCATCTGCTATGCCTTCATGCAGGCCACCGGCATGGTCATGGACCACACCACCGACTGTGATCGCTACGCCGCGTTGCTGCGCTGAAGCGTTACAATGCCCGCCTTGCAGAAATAAGGAATCCGGCTGTGGAAAAATTCAAAGGCGCCCTGATGGTCGGGGTGCTGCGACTGTTCGCCAAGCTGCCCTGGGGCGCAGTGCAGCGGGTCGGTGCGGGTATCGGCTGGCTCATGTGGAAGATCCCCAACGGTTCGCGCAATGTGGTGCGCATCAACCTGGCCAAGTGCTTCCCGGAAATGAACCCGGCCGAGCGCGAGCAACTTGTGGGCCGTGCATTGAAGGATATCGGCAAGTCCTTCGTCGAAAGCGCCTGCGCCTGGATCTGGCCGCCCCAGCGCTCGCTGGAGCTGATCAAGGAAGTACACGGCCTGGAGGTCCTGGAGCAGGCCTTGGCCTCGGGCAAGGGCGTAGTGGGTATCACCAGTCACCTGGGCAATTGGGAGGTGCTGAACCACTTCTATTGCAGCCAGTGCAAACCGATCATCTTCTACCGCCCGCCCAAGCTCAAGGCTGTGGATGACCTGCTGCGCGAGCAGCGGGTGCAGATGGGCAACCGCGTGGCGCCTTCGACCAAGGAAGGCATCCTCAGCGTGATCAAGGAAGTGCGTCGCGGCGGTCAGGTGGGTATTCCGGCCGACCCGGAGCCGGCCGAGTCCGCCGGCGTGTTCGTGCCATTTCTCGGCACCCAGGCGCTGACCAGCAAGTTCGTGCCCAACATGCTGGCGGGTGGCAAGGCGGTGGGCGTGTTCCTGCATGCGCTGCGTCTGCCGGACGGCTCTGGCTTCAAGGTTTTCCTGGAGGCTGCGCCCGAGGAGATGTACAGCGAGGATGTGACCGTGGCGGCGGCCGCCATGAGCAAGGTCGTCGAGCGTTACGTACGCGAGTATCCAAGCCAGTACATGTGGAGCATGAAGCGCTTCAAGAAGCGTCCGGCGGGCGAAGCGCGCTGGTATTGAGTTATCCACCGCCGCTGGAACAGGCTGAATACAACTCTGCCTGTTTCAGCAGGGCCCCTGTGGGAGCGGGTTTACCCGCCCCCATAGGGATCGCGTCAACCTGCTGCCTTGTCGAGCTTCTTCAGGAACACCGCCATCTCCTTCTCGGCCTGCTTGTCCCCATGGGCCTGCGCCGCCGCGATCCCCTCCTCCCAGGCCTTGCGCGCCGCCGCCAGGTCGCCCTGTAGCTGGTAGGCCTTACCCAGCAGCTTCCAGGCCGCCGAATACTTCGGGTCGTGCTCCACGCAGCGCGCCAAGTGCACCGCCGCCTCGGCACCGTTGCCTTCATCGAGCCACGCCTTGCCCAGGCCAAAGCGCAGCAGGGCGTTATCCACACCCTTGGCCAGCATCTTTTCCAGCGATTCGCGCATGCCGTTTTCTCCTTAGAAGAAACTCAGGCCCACGTGGAACAGCTTTTCCACGTCACGGATGTGCTTTTTATCCACAACGAACAGGATCACATGATCACCCGCTTCGATCACTGTGTCGTCGTGGGCGATCAGCACTTCCTCGTCGCGGATGATCGCGCCGATGGTCGTGCCTGGCGGTAGGGCGATGTCTTCGATGGCCTTGCCGATCACTTTGCTCGACTTGGCATCGCCATGCGCGACCGCCTCGATGGCCTCCGCCGCGCCCCTGCGCAGCGAGTGCACGCTGACGATGTCGCCGCGGCGCACGTGGGCCAGCAGCGTACCGATGGTAGCCAGCTGCGGGCTGATAGCGATGTCTATATCGCCGCCCTGGACCAGGTCCACATAGGCCGGGTTGTTGATGATGGTCATCACCTTGCGTGCACCCAGGCGCTTGGCCAGCAACGAGGACATGATGTTGGCCTCGTCGTCGTTGGTCAGGGCCAGGAAGATGTCGGCGTCGGCGATGTTCTCCTCGAGCATCAGGTCTTTGTCCGAGGCGCTGCCCTGCAGCACCACGGTGCTTTCCAGGGTGTCGGAGAGATGGCGGCAGCGGGTCGGGCTCATCTCGATGATCTTCACCTGGTAGCGGCTTTCGATGGCCTCGGCCAGGCGTTCGCCGATCTGCCCGCCACCGGCGATGACCACGCGCTTGTTGGTCTCATCGATGCGGCGCAGTTCGCCCATTACCGCCCGGATGTCCTTGCGTGCGGCAATGAAGAAGACCTCGTCGTCGGCTTCGATCACCGTGTCGCCTCGCGGCGTGATGGGGCGGTCACGACGGAAGATGGCCGCCACGCGGGTATCGACGTTGGGCATGTGGGCGCGGATCTGGCGCAGTTGCTGGCCCACCAGTGGGCCGCCGTAGTAGGCCTTGACCGCCACCAGTTGCGCCTTGCCGTCGGCGAAGTCGATCACCTGCAGGGAGCCGGGGTGCTCGATCAGGCGCTTGATGTAGTTGGTCACCACCTGTTCCGGGCTGATCAGCACATCCACCGGGATATGGTCGTTGTCGAACAGCTCTTCACGAGTCAGGTAGGCCGACTCGCGCACCCGGGCAATCTTGGTGGGCGTGTGGAACAGCGAATAGGCGACCTGGCAGGCCACCATGTTGGTCTCGTCGCTGTTGGTCACCGCCACCAGCATGTCGGCGTCATCGGCGCCGGCCTGGCGCAGCACCGTGGGCAGCGAGCCGCGGCCCTGCACGGTACGGATATCCAGGCGGTCGCCCAAGTCGCGCAGGCGGTCGCCGTCGGTGTCGACCACGGTGATGTCGTTGGCTTCGCTGGCCAGGTGCTCTGCCAGCGTGCCGCCCACCTGCCCTGCGCCGAGGATGATGATCTTCATCCGCTACTCCTAGTCCTTGTGCTTACCCGCGCGAGGCGGCGATCTTGATCAGCTTGGCATAGTAGAAACCGTCGTGGCCGCCTTCCTGGGCCAGCAGCTGGCGGCCGTGGGGCTGGCGCAGGCCGGCCTCGAGTGCCAGGTCCAGCTCGCGGGCACCGGGGGTGCGGGCGAGGAAGGCGTCGATCACTTCGGTGTTTTCCGTCGGCAGGCTCGAACAGGTGGCGTAGACCAGCATGCCGCCGACTTCGAGGGTCGGCCACAGGGCATCGAGCAGCTCGCCTTGAAGCGTCGCCAGGGCCGGGATGTCGTCAGCCTGGCGGGTCAGCTTGATGTCCGGGTGACGGCGGATGACGCCGGTGGCCGAGCAGGGCGCGTCGAGCAGGATGCGCTGGAACGGTTTGCCGTCCCACCAACTGGCGGTGTCGCGGGCATCGCAGGCGATCAGCTGGGCATCCAGCTGCAGGCGGTCGAGGTTCTCGCGCACCCGCGCCAGGCGCTTGGCTTCCAGGTCGATGGCGACCACTTCGGCCAACCCGGCTTCGGCTTCGAGCAGGTGGCAGGTCTTGCCACCCGGGGCGCAGCAGGCGTCCAGTACGCGCTGGCCGGGCGCCAGTTCCATGAGGTCGGCGGCCAGTTGCGCGGCCTCGTCCTGCACGCTGACCCAGCCCTCGGCGAAGCCTGGCAGGCCGCGCACATCACAGGCTTCGGCCAACAGGATGCCATCGCGGCTGTACTGGCAAGGGCTGGCGCTGATGCCGGCCTCGGTCAGTAGCGCCAGGTAGGCATCACGGCTGTGGTGGCGGCGGTTGACCCGAAGGATCATCGGCGGATGGGCGTTGTTGGCAGCGCAAATCGCTTCCCACTGCTGCGGCCAGAATGCCTTGAGTGCCTTTTGCAGCCAACGTGGATGAGCGGTGCGCACCACCGGGTCGCGCTCCATGTCGGCGAGCAGTGCCTCGCCTTCACGCTGGGCGCGGCGCAGCACGGCATTGAGCAAGCCCTTGGCCCACGGCTTCTTGAGCTTGTCGGCGCAACCGACGGTTTCGCCAATGGCGGCGTGGGCCGGAATGCGGGTGTAGAACAACTGGTACAGGCCGACCAGCAGCAAGGCCTGAACATCGGCATCGGCGGCCTTGAAGGGCTTTTGCAGCAGTTGGGCGGCCAGCAGATCCAGGCGTGGCTGCCAGCGGGCGGTGCCGAAGGCCAGGTCCTGGACCAGGCCGCGGTCACGTTCCTCGACCTTGTCCAGTTGCGCGGGCAACGAGCTGTTGAGCGAGGCCTTGCCGCTGAGTACGGCGGCCAAGGCGCGGGCGGCGGCCAGGCGAGGATTCATTGGCCCAGTACCTTGCCGCTTGCGAACTTCTCGCGGCGGCTGTTGAACAGGTCGCTGAAGGCCAGTGGCTTGCCCCCCGGCAATTGCAGACGGGTCAGGCTAAGGGCGCCTTCGCCGCAGGCGACCACCAGGCCGTCCTTGCTGGCGGAAAGGATCTCGCCAGGGTTGCCCTTGCCTGTGGACAACTGCGCGGCCAGGACCTTCACGCTCTCGCTGTCCAGGGTGCTGTGGCACACCGGCCACGGGTTGAAGGCGCGGATCAGACGTTCCAGCTCGATGGCTGGGCGATTCCAGTCGATGCGTGCTTCGTCCTTGTTCAGCTTGTGGGCATAGGTGGCCAGGGCGTCATCCTGAACCTCACCTTGCAGGCTGCCGTCGGCCAGGCCCGCGATGGCCTGCACCACGGCGCCCGGGCCCATCTGGGCGAGGCGGTCGTGCAGGGTGCCACCGGTGTCCTCGGCGCTGATCGGGGTCACGACCTTGAGCAGCATGGGGCCGGTGTCGAGGCCGGCTTCCATGCGCATCACGGTCACGCCGCTTTCGGCATCGCCGGCTTCGACTGCACGCTGGATAGGCGCGGCGCCGCGCCAGCGCGGCAGCAGAGAGGCGTGGCTGTTGATGCAGCCCAGGCGCGGGATATCCAGCACCACCTGGGGCAGGATCAGACCGTAGGCGACCACCACCATCAGGTCTGGCTTGAGCGCGGCAAGCTCCGCCTGGGCCTCGGCGTTGCGCAGGCTCTGCGGTTGGTACACCGGGATGGCGTTTTCAACGGCCAACTGCTTGACCGCCGAGGGCATGAGTTTCTGGCCACGGCCAGCCGGGCGGTCAGGCTGGGTGTAGACGGCCACCACTTCGTAGGGGCTGTCGAGCAGGGCTTTGAGGTGTTCGGCGGCAAACTCTGGGGTGCCTGCGAAGACGATACGCATGGAGTTCTCGCTTTGAAAAAGAAAAAGGCTTGCCGAAGCAAGCCTTCTGGAAGGTGGGGATCAGGCTTGCTGGCGGTGCTGCTTTTCCAGCTTCTTCTTGATCCGGTCGCGTTTGAGCTGTGACAGGTAGTCGACGAACAGCTTGCCGTTGAGGTGGTCGAACTCGTGTTGCACGCACACTGCCAGCAGGCCTTCGCATTCCAGTTCGAACGGCTTGCCGTCGCGGTCCTGGGCCTTGACCCGCACACGCAGAGGACGGTCGACGTTCTCGTAGAAGCCCGGCACCGACAGGCAGCCTTCCTGGTACTGGCCCATGTCGTGGGTCAGCTCTTCGACGCTGGGGTTGATGAAGACGCGCGGCTCGCTGCGGTCTTCGCTGAGGTCCATGACCACGACCTGCTTGTGCACGTTGACCTGGGTGGCGGCCAGGCCGATGCCAGGGGCTTCGTACATGGTTTCAAACATGTCGTCGATCAGCTGACGCAGGGCGTCGTCGAACTCCGTCACCGGTTTGGCGATGGTGCGCAGGCGCGGGTCCGGGAATTCGAGAATGTTCAAGATGGCCATAAGGTCAGGCAGTCACTGTGCGTTCGGTTGAAAACTGAGCACACATAATAAAGGGAATCGGGGCATTCGGCACCTGGCAAAGCTCGGCTAGGGTGTGAAAGGACTGCATCAGGTCCATTCCATGGACAGCTTGTCAAAGTATTATCAACAAAGTTATCCACAGGTTGTGCCACGTGGATGACCCCTCGCCGATCAAGGATGATCCGCCATGAACATGTCCGTTATGCCCGCCTGTCCACCTGCCGAACTCGAGGCGCGTCTGCGTTTGCATCGGCTGCCCGAGGTGGGGCCGCGACGTTTCCACGCCCTGATCGATGCCTTCGGCGATGCCGCTTCGGCCCTCAGCGCTCCGGCCAGTGCCTGGCGTGCGCTGGGCCTGCCGGCGGCCTGTGCCGAGGCCCGTCGCAGCGCCGAAGTCCGTGACGGCGCGGCCGCCGCAATGGCCTGGCTAGAGCGTCCGAGCCAGCATTTGCTGATGTGGGACGCCCCTTCGTATCCCGCGCTGCTCGCAGAAACGGACTCAGCCCCGCCGCTGCTTTTCGTGGCCGGCGATCCTACATTGCTCGAGCGGCCGCAGCTGGCCGTCGTCGGCAGTCGCCGCGCAACGCCCCCTGCGCTGGACACCGCCAAGGCGTTTTCCCGGTGTCTTGCACAGGCCGGTTTCACCATCACCAGCGGGTTGGCTCTGGGGGTCGATGGTGCCGCTCATCGGGCGGCATTGCAGGCCGGTGGGCACACCATCGGCGTGCTCGGCACGGGTCTGCAAAAACTTTATCCACAGCGCCACCGCGAGCTGGCCAGGGACATGATCGAGGGCGGCAGTGCGCTGGTGTCGGAGTTTCCCCTTGATGCCAATCCGCATGCCGCGAATTTTCCCCGACGCAACCGGATCATCAGCGGTCTGTCGCTGGGGGTGCTGGTGGTCGAGGCGAGTCTGGCCAGTGGTTCGCTGATCACCGCGCGTCTGGCGGCTGAGCAAGGTCGGGAGGTGTACGCCATTCCCGGCTCGATCCACCACCCCGGCTCCAAGGGCTGCCACCAGCTGATCCGCGATGGTGCATTGCTGGTTGAAAGCGTTGAACAGATCCTCGACAGCCTCAAAGGCTGGCAAAACCTGCCCTCCGCACCTGTGGAAAACTCGGACCACCCATTGCTCGCCCTGCTGCATGCCGCGCCCCAGACCAGCGAAGCCCTGGCCCACAGCAGCGGGCAGCCCCTGGCCCAGGTGCTGGCCAGCCTCACGGAACTGGAGCTGGGTGGGCGGGTGAGCAACGAAGCTGGGCGTTGGTTTGCCCGAAGCAGCTAAGTACACTGCGCATCAGGCTTAAATGCGGAGAGACAAAATGGTGAGCAGTTGGCGTGTGCAACAAGCCGCACGTGAGATTCGGGCAGGTGCGGTCATCGCCTATCCGACAGAAGCGGTCTGGGGCTTGGGCTGCGACCCATGGAACGAGGACGCGGTGTATCGCCTGCTGGCGCTCAAGTCGCGGCCTGTGGATAAAGGGCTGATTCTGGTCGCTGACAACATTCGACAGTTCGATTTCCTGTTCGAGGATTTTCCACAGGACTGGATCGACCGCATGGGCAGCACCTGGCCTGGACCGAACACCTGGCTGGTACCGCATCAAGACCTGTTGCCTGAATGGGTGACCGGGATGCACGACACCGTGGCCCTGCGGGTCAGCGATCACCCCTTGGTGCGCGAGCTGTGCGCGCTGGTCGGGCCGCTGATTTCCACCTCGTGCAACCCAGGCGGGCGCCCTGCGGCCAAGAGCCGGTTGCGAGTGGAGCAGTATTTCCATGGCCAATTGGACCTGGTGCTTGGCGGAGCGCTGGGTGGGCGGAAGAATCCGAGCGTGATTCGCGACCTGGTGACAGGCGAGGTCGTTCGGGCCGGCTGACCCAGGGAGGGCCCGGCGATGGACCGCCACGCGGCCCCAAGGTATTGCAGGACTTTTCTGATTTCCTCCGCCCGGCTGTCCAGCTGGAATTTAGGGAAATACCCTACCTATCCGTTAGCTGCCGTCACCTTCCGGCAGGGAACCCATGCCTCTAGGCTCCAGACCGTCGCCAAACGACTTGGTGATCGGGTGTGGTAACCCGGCAGTCTAGGTTCTCCGTGGCAGTCCATGGCGGCTGTGCGCGGGAGGCTTTCGAGCCTGCCGGATTGGGAACCGCCGGTTTACCACCCTGCGTACAGCTGCCACCCAATTCGAGTGGTAACGGATTGAGTGCTGGCGCCAACAGGTAGGTTCCCATGAAAAAGCTTGTCCTTGATCCACCTCTACCCAACACCACATCTCGCCCCTTCGGCCGCTGCGATGCCGGCCATCCTCCCCTCTTCTCCACAAACCCTGACATCTCTGCCCACGACGCCCTCGTCCACGTAGCGCTCTACCTGCGCTGCGCCTACGAGACTGGCCTGCAGGCACTCGAACACCTGCACGAGTCAGGCCGCGGCATGTACTGGTCGAACCTGCACGCGATTGAAATGGCAGAGGGCTTGGTGGAGGCGATGCTCGATGGCATCGAGTCGGCGCCGGCAACCATCAGGACCGCCGGCTAAGCGGTGGGCGCTGTGGGAGCGGGTAAAACCGCTCCCCACCGGTGGCGTTCTGAATCAACCCACCGCGTAACGATCTCGGATCAGGGCAGCAGCACAGTCGAGCCAACGGTTCTGCGCGCCGACAGTTCCGTCTGGGCCTTGGCCGCTTCGCTCAGCGGATACCGCTGCTGGATATCCACAACCAACTTGCCGCTGGTGATCATGCCGAACAAATCGTCGGCCATGGCCTGGGTGTCCTCTGCGTTGTTGGCGTAGCTGCCCAAGGTCGGGCGGGTGACGTACAGCGAGCCCTTCTGCGACAGGATCCCAAGGTTCACCCCGGTCACCGCGCCGGAAGCGTTGCCGAAACTCACCATCAGCCCGCGTGGGCGCAGGCAGTCCAGCGAGGTCAGCCAGGTGTCGGCACCCACGCCGTCGTAGACCACCGCGCATTTCTCCCCACCGGTCAGCTCCAGCACGCGCTTGGCCACGTCCTCGTGGCTGTAATCGATGGTCGCCCAAGCGCCCAGGGCCTTGGCGCGCTCGGCTTTCTCGGCGGAACTGACCGTGCCGATCAGCTTGGCGCCCAGGGCTTTTGCCCACTGGCAGGCCAATGAGCCCACGCCACCGGCAGCGGCATGGAACAGGATGAAATCGCCCGGTTGCACGGCGTAGGTCTGCTTGAGCAGGTATTGGGTGGTCAGGCCCTTGAGCATCACTGCGGCGGCCTGTTCGAAGCTGATGGCCTCCGGCAGCTTGACCACGTTGGCCTCTGGCAGGGTGTGCACCTCGCTATAGGCGCCCAGCGGCCCGCCGGCATAAGCCACGCGATCGCCCACTTTCAGCCGGCTGACGCCTTCGCCGACCGCGTCGATCACGCCGGCAGCTTCGGTACCCAGGCCTGAGGGCAGCGTGGGCGGGGCGTACAGACCGCTGCGAAAATAAGTGTCGATGAAGTTCAGCCCTATCGCGTGGTTGCGCACGCGGACTTGCTGCGGGCCCGGAGGAGCGGGTTCGAACTCGACCAGCTGCAGGACTTCCGGGCCGCCGTGCTGGTTGAACTGGATACGCTTGGCCATCTCACACTCCGTTGTCATGGGGGATCGGGAAGACCTCCTATCGGACGCCTTTGCTTGATCGTCGTCAACTGCGGCGTAGCTTGCGCCGATGGTATGCTAGCCGGCACATTTTTCCGCTCCTTCCAGGTGACCCGATGACCAGCCGCACCGAGGCCGTGAAAGCCTACCTGCTCGACCTGCAAGACCGCATCTGCTCTGCCCTCGAAACCGAAGACGGCGGCGCCCGTTTCGTCGAGGACGCCTGGGTGCGTGAAGCCGGTGGCGGCGGTCGCACGCGGGTGATCGGGGAGGGCAAGGTGATCGAAAAGGGCGGCGTGAACTTCTCGCATGTGTTCGGTGCCGGCCTGCCGCCATCGGCCAGTGCCCACCGCCCGGAGCTCGCCGGCCGTGGTTTCGAGGCGCTGGGCGTGTCGCTGGTGATCCACCCGCACAACCCTCATGTGCCAACCTCCCACGCCAACGTGCGGTTCTTCATCGCCGAGAAGGAAGGGGAGGAGCCGGTGTGGTGGTTCGGCGGTGGTTTCGACCTGACGCCTTACTACGGCAACGAAGAAGACTGCATCCACTGGCACCGGGTCGCCGAGCAGGCCTGCGCGCCTTTCGGCGCCGATGTGTACCCGCGCTACAAGGCCTGGTGCGACCGGTACTTCCACCTCAAGCACCGGGGCGAGCCGCGTGGCATTGGCGGGCTGTTCTTCGATGACCTGAACGAGTGGGATTTCGACACCTGCTTCGCCTTCCTGCGCGCCATCGGCGATGCCTACATCGAGGCTTACCTGCCAATCGTCCAGCGCCGCAAGGCCACGCCTTACACGCCCGAGCAGCGCGAGTTCCAGGAGTTCCGCCGTGGGCGCTATGTGGAGTTCAACCTGGTCTACGACCGCGGCACCTTGTTCGGCCTGCAATCGGGCGGTCGCACCGAGTCGATCCTCATGTCGCTGCCGCCGCAGGTCCGCTGGGGCTACGACTGGAAACCCGCGCCGGGCAGCGAGGAAGCGCGCCTGACCGAGTACTTCCTGCAGGACCGTGACTGGCTCAATCAGTAAGCCTGTGGATAACGAGGAGTTCCCATGGACCAATACGTCGTTTTCGGTAACCCCATCGGCCACAGCAAGTCGCCGTTGATCCACCGCCTGTTCGCCGACCAGACCGGCCAGGACCTGGAATACAGCACCCTGCTGGCGCCGCTGGATGATTTCAGCGATTGCGCCCGCGGCTTCTTCAAGCAAGGCGCGGGGGCCAACGTCACCGTGCCGTTCAAGGAAGAAGCCTTCCGCCTGTGCGACAGCCTCACGCCACGGGCCCAGCGTGCAGGTGCCGTGAACACCTTGAGCAAGCTGGCCGACGGTACGCTGCAGGGCGACAACACCGATGGCGCCGGCCTGGTGCGGGACCTGACGGTCAATGCCGGCGTGGAGCTTGCCGGCAAGCGCATCCTGATTCTTGGTGCCGGTGGTGCGGTGCGCGGCGTGTTGCAGCCGATCCTGGCGCATCGCCCGCAGTCGCTGGTGATCGCCAACCGCACGGTGGAAAAGGCCGAGCAACTGGCCCGGGAGTTCGATGACCTGGGGCCGGTGGTGGCCAGTGGTTTTGCCTGGTTGCAGGAGCCGGTGGACCTGATCATCAATGCCACCTCGGCGAGCCTGGCGGGTGAGTTGCCGCCGATTGCCGACAGCCTGGTCGAGCCGGGGCGCACGGTCTGCTACGACATGATGTATGGCAAGGAGCCGACGCCGTTCTGCCAATGGGCCACCCGATTGGGCGCGGCCAAGGTGCTCGATGGGCTGGGGATGCTGGCCGAGCAGGCTGCCGAGGCGTTCTTCACCTGGCGTGGGGTGCGGCCGGATACGGCACCTGTGCTGGATGAGCTACGGCGACAGTTGGCGCGCGGCTGACTGTGTTGGGCCGCATGGCGGCCCCAATCACTCTTCGAAGCGGATCGGGCACAGCGCGGCGCCTTCAAGCTTTTGCAACTCTTCGATCACCTGCGGCCGGGCACGATGCAAGGTGAGGCTCCCGCCATTACGCTTCAGTCGCCGCGCTTCGCGGTGCAGCATGTCCACCCCTGAGTAGTCGATGAAATTGATCTGCCGTGCGTCGATCACGACCTGCGGCCCTTGGCAGCGTTGCAGGCGCACCTGCAGATAATGAGCGGCGCCGAAGAAGATCGACCCCCCTACCCGCAGCACATCGACCCCCCCTTCCCGGCTCTGTTGCACCCGTGGCCGCGAGGTGCGCTTGAGATAGAAGAACAGCGATGCCAGCACGCCCGCATAGATCGCGGTCTGCAATTCCAGCAGCAAGGTGGCGGCGGCAGTCAACGCCATGACCAGGAACTCCGAGCGGCTGACCCGAAACAGCGAGCGGATGGCCCGGTGATCCACCAACCCCCAACAGATCAGCAGGATGCTGCCGGCCATGGCTGGAATCGGCAGGTGTGCGATCAGCCCGGCGCCGGCGACGGCGAACAGAGCCACCCACAATGCCGAGAACACCCCGGCCAGTGGCGAGCGGGCGCCAGCGTCGTAGCTCAAGCCTGATCGGGTGAACGAGCCCGATGACAGGTAACCGGAGAACAGCGCGCCGACCATGTTCGACAGGCCCTGGGCACGGATCTCCTGATTGGCGTCGATCAGTTGCTCGGAGCGCGCCGACAACGACCGGGCAATCGACAGGCTGGTCACCAGCCCGAGCATGCCCACCGCCACGGCGCTGGGCAGCAGGCGCAGGATCAGTTCCAAATCCAGCAGCGGCAAGGGGCTCAAGGGCGGCAACTGGCCAACGAAGGCAGGCACCCTGGGCACATGGCCAAAGAGGCTCGGCAGCAGCCAGGCAATGACGCTGACCACCACCAGGCTGATCAACAGGCTGGGCCAGCGTGGACGCCAGAGCTTGAGCAACACGCCGATCAGCAGGGTCGCCAGGCCTAGGGCCAGCGACGGCAGGTCGACCTCGCCGGCATGGTTGAGCAAGTCCTGCAATGTGCGCAGTGCCGTGGCCTGGCTGGGCAGGTCCATGCCCATGAGGTTGGGCAGCTGACCGAGGGCGATCACTACCGCGGCGCCCAGGGTGAAACCGAGCACCACGGCGTGGGAGACGAAGTTGACCAGCGCGCCGAAGCGCAGCATCCCCAGCACGAGCTGGAACACGCCGCCTAGGAAGGTCAGCAGGAGCACCAAGGTGATGTAGTCGTCGCTACCAGCCACGGCAAGCGGGCTGATGCTGGCGTAGAGCACGATGGAGATGGCTGCGGTAGGGCCGCAGATCAGGTGCCAGGACGACCCCCACAGGCAGGCCACCAGCACCGGTACGATGGCGGCGTACAGGCCATATTCAGCGGGCAGGCCGGCGATCAGGGCGTAGGCGATCGATTGCGGCAGCGCGAGGATGGCGCCACTGAGGCCCACCAGCAGGTCCTGGCGCAGGCTTCGGCCCGATTGACGGGGGAGCCAGGTGAGGAAAGGCAGCAGGTGGGTCAGGTGGGGCATGGGGAATACAGATTCCTGGAGATTTCACCAGCCCTGTGGGAGCGGGTTCATCCGCGCCCACAGGGGTTATGTGTCGCTCAGCGGATCAAAGTCTAGCTTTCACGGCCTCTTGGGCATCCCCACCCTCCCGGGTGGTCACCCCGGCCAGCCAGGTGTTCAGCCATTCGGGATGTGCCTGCACCCAGGCCTTGGCCGCCTCATCGAAGCTCACCTTCTTGTCCACAACCTCGGCCATGATGCTGTTTTCCATCGCCAGACTGAAGCGCAGGTTGCCCAGCAGTTTCGCTGCGTTCGGGCAGGCCTGTGGATAACCTTTGCGCACCAGGGTGTACACGTCGCCCTTGCTACCGAACCACTGCTCGCCGCCGGTCAAATAATGCATCTTGAGCTTCACGTTCATCGGGTGCGGCGTCCAGCCGAGGAAGGTGATGAACTGTTTTTTCTGTACCGCGCGCTGGACCTGGGCCAGCATCGCCTGCTCGCTGGATTCGACCAGCTTCCACTGCCCCAGGTCGAAGGCGTTCTTGCCGATGATCTCTTTAAGCGACAGGTTGGCCGGTGCCCCGGAGCCGATGCCGTAGAGCTTGTTGTCGAACGCGTCGGCATGCTTTTGCAGGTCGGCAAACTCTTTCACACCGGCCTCCCAGACGTAATCCGGCACCGCGAGGGTGAATTGCGTGCCTTCAAGGTTTCGAGAGAGGCGCTGCACGTCGCCATTGGCGACGAACTTGTCGTGAAAGCCCTGCTGCGCGGGCATCCAGTTGCCCAGGAAGGCATCCACCTGGCCGTCCTTGAGGCCGCCGAAGATGATCGGTACGGCCAGATTGTCGATCTTCACCTGGTAGCCGAGGCTCTCCAGGAGCAGGCGCGCCACGGCGTTGGTGGAGGCGATGTCGCTCCAGCCAGGGTCGGCCATCTTGACGGTGGTGCATTGGCTATCGCTGTCGGCGTGGGCCGTGATGGCGGTCAGGCCCAGGGCCAGGGCGATCACGGCGGTGGAGAACTGCTTCATGGCGGCCTCTCTGCTCAATCCAGGGGTGCGGGTTGTGGATAACGCGCCTTGCGCTCGAGGTCGTCGAGATCGATGTGGTTGCGCATGTACTGTTGGCTGGCGTCCACCCAGGGTTGATGGTCCCAGCTCTTGAGCTTGCCGATGGCAAGCGCCTCTGCCACCAGGCGACGACGGCGCTGGCTGGCCAGCACTTGCTGGCGCAGGGCGGGAATGTCCCAGCGTTGGCGGGCTTGATCGACAAATGCCTGCAGCAGCGCCTGATGATCCGGGCTGCCGGTGAGGTTCTCCCGCTCGTGCGAGTCGCGGCTCAGGTCGTAGAGTAGGCATGGGTCGTCCTCGCTGTACACGAACTTGTACGGGCCACGGCGGATCATCATCAGCGGGCCGACGGTGCCTTCGGCCATGTATTCGCCGATTACCTCGTCATGTCCGCCCTGCCCTTGCAGGTGCCCGACCAGGGAGCGGCCATCCAGGTGCAGGGCCGGTTCGACTGCGCCACCGGCCAGCTCCACCAGGGTTGGCAACAGGTCACAGGTGGAGACGTTGGCGCTGATCCGCGCCGGGGCGAAG
The DNA here is from genome assembly GCF_051913525.1 of Pseudomonas sp. PKS. Lineage (NCBI taxonomy): Bacteria > Pseudomonadati > Pseudomonadota > Gammaproteobacteria > Pseudomonadales > Pseudomonadaceae > Pseudomonas > Pseudomonas sp. PKS. The sequence goes on from NZ_JBEGDO010000002.1 coordinate 352,556, forward strand.
CGTTTGGGTGCGTGCACCAGAAGTGGCACCCGGGCCGACATCTCGAACCAGTGCATCTTGTACCAGAGCCCTCGCTCGCCAAGCATGTCGCCGTGGTCGCCGGAAAACACGATCAGGGTGTCCTCGGCCAAGTCGCATTCCTCCAGGGTCTGCAGGAGCTTGCCGATGTTGTCGTCGATATAGCTGCAGGCGCCGAAGTAGGCGCGGCGGGCATCGCGGACCTTGTGCGGCGGCAGGGGTTTGTCCCACAGGTCATAGACCTTGAGCAGGCGTTGGGAGTGCGGGTCCTGCTCGTCTTGGGCAATGCTTTCAAGCGGCATGGGGATATCCACACCGTCGTACAGATCCCAGTAGTGCTTGGGAATCGTGTAGGGGTCATGGGGGTGCGTCATGGAGACGGTCAGGCAGAACGGTCGGCCGTCGCCCTCGCGAACATGGTCGTAGAGATACTGGCGGGCCTTGAACACCACCTCTTCATCGAAATCCAGTTGGTTGGTGCGCACGCAGGGCCCAGCCTGCAGTACCGAGGACATGTTGTGGTACCAGCTCGGGCGCTGGTCGGGTGCGTCCCAGTTCACGGCCCAACCGTAGTCGGCCGGGTAGATGTCGCTGGTCAGGCGCTCCTCGTAGCCGTGCAGTTGGTCGGGCCCACAGAAATGCATCTTGCCAGAGAGCGCGGTGCGATAGCCCAGGCGACGCAGGTAGTGGGCGTAAGTGGGTACGTCGGCAGGGAAATCCGCAGCGTTGTCGTAGGCACCAATGCGGCTGGGCAATTGCCCGCTGACCAGGGTGAAGCGCGAGGGTGCACACAGCGGGCTATTGCAGTACGCGGCGTCGAACACCACCGCCTGTTCGGCCAGGCGGCTCAAGTGCGGCATCTTGATGGGCGATGAGCTGTAGATCGGCAGCAAGGGCGCGGCCATCTGGTCGGCCATGATGAACAGGATGTTGGGTCGCTTCATGGGTGCCTTCCATCGTTGAAGGTTATGGGAACCGCTTGCGATCGAGGATGCGACTGTGGATAACATGGGTAAAGCCCATGCCGGGCAATGAGTGGGATTAGTTGCGCTTATGTTTGAGCACCTTGCTGACGTTTCCCTGGATACCTTGCGGGTCTTCGAGGCTGCCGCCCGGCTGCGGGGCTTTACCGCTGCGGCATTGGAGTTGGGCACTACGCAGCCGGCGGTGAGCCAGCAGGTCAAGCGCCTGGAGGCCCAGTTGGGCACACGCCTGTTCGACCGGATCTACCGGGGGATTGAACTGACCGAGACGGGTCAGGCACTGTTCGAGCAGATCCACCAAGCGCTGCTGGCGATGGACGACGGCATCGCCCAGGCCAGTGGGCGCGGTCAGCGCGAAGTGTTGCAGGTGGCAACCGACTTCGCCTTTGCGGCCTTCTGGCTGATGCCACGGTTGCCGCGCTTCCATGAGGCTTATCCACAGGTGGACGTCAGCCTGGTGACCGGTGAGCGCAGCCAGGCCATGCTGCGCCCGGACATCGACGTGGCGGTGCTGTTTGGCGATGGGCGTTTTCATCAGGGCGAGAGCCGCTGGCTGTTCGACGAGGAGGTCTTCCCGGTCTGCAGCCCCAACCTGATGCATGGCAAACCCGCGTCAGCCGAGGCTTTGCAACGATTGCCCCTGCTTCATCTGCGCGGTGAACAGGCCAGTCGCTGGTTCGATTGGGTGGGGGTGTTTCGCGGGTTGGGTCTGCACAGTCCACCCCCGCCTGGGCAGATGCGTTTCGACAACTACACGCTGTTGATCCAGGCGGCGATTGCAGGCCAAGGGGTGGCGATTGGCTGGCGACACCTGGTGGATGGTCTGGTGGACCAAGGGCTGTTGTGCCGACCGCTCGAAGGCAGTTTGCGCTCGGCGCGGGGGTATTACGTGGTGCTGCCGCCGCGCAAGCGGCGTGGGGCGTTGATCCAACGGTTCGTGGATTGGCTGGAGCAGGAGCGAGGGCTGTGATGTCGCGGGGACCGCTTTACGGCCCAGCGCAGGCAGCCGCGCATCCTAGAGCACGAAGTTCACGTGCTCGCCCTGGTGCAGATTCAGCTCAAGGGCATCGACCATCCCTGCCGCAATCCGCGCCAATCGCTGCAAAGGCCCGGCCAGTCCGGGCTCGAGGGTTCCATCGAGGTTGCGGAAATGCTCGATGCCCAGGCCTGGCATCTCTTCAGGGGCGTTGATCAGCGTCCAGCGCAGCGTGCTGCGTTGCAGTTGATCGACGACATGGTCTGCGCACGCCCGTTGCGCTTCGCTGTGCCCGGCCGGCTTGTCCAGCACATCGAAATCGCCCACCAGCAACAGCCGGCGTATAGTCGTACGCGAAAGGCCTGCCACCAGGGCTTCGGCCATTTGCCGTTGCGCAGGCAGATCGTCGGGCGCCAGCGCTGAAAGCAGGGCGATCACCGCCGAGCCTCCGGCCACGCTCTGTTCGGCCTGGTGCTTGTCACCTAGCGCGCCTCGCTTGAAGTGCAGGCCAGGGCGTGGCGCGTGACGGTTGAGGTCATCGACCACTGCAATGACTTCGCGCTGGCGCGACAGCAGCTCGACGATCAATGCACTGCCCAGGCTGCTTTCGGCACCGAACAGAACCAGTTTGAACCCTGGGGTCTCGGCATTTTTCACAGGATCGCTCCCCTTCGCTGGCCCGTGATCCTTTGACCTCATTTGGGAGTAATCGTGCAAAGGATCAAGGGTTATCACGCCCACGTGTATTACGACGCATCGACGATGGAACAGGCCCGGGCGCTATGCGAGGAAGCGGCGCGGCTGTTTCCCGTGACCATGGGGCGCATGCACCAGAAGCCGGTCGGGCCGCATCCGGACTGGAGCTGCCAGCTGGCCTTCGGGCCGGAGGTGGTGGGCGTGGTGTTGCCGTGGTTGGCGCTGTATCGCAAGGGGTTGGTGGTGTTCCTGCATCCGCTGACGGGGGATGAGCTGGCGGATCACCGGGATCATGCGATCTGGATGGGGGCCGTGCGGCCACTGGACTTGTCGATATTCGAATGAATGGGGCCGCTTTGCGGCCCCTCGCAGGCTATATCGCCAGCCCCCACGAGCGGTGATCCCGTGGGGCTGGCGCAGCCCTCGCGATGTTACAGGCGGGCGCCGCGTACGCCTTCAGCCAGCGCCGAGCACAGGCTCAGCACATCAGCCACTGCCTGGTCGGCACTCTTGGCCTGGGCGATCTTGTCGACCAGCGCCGAACCGACCACCACGCCTTCGGACAGCTTGGCGATCGCCGCGGCCTGCTCCGGTGTGCGGATACCGAAACCCACGCTGATCGGCAGGTCGGTGTGGCGACGCAAGCGGGCGATGGCCTGCTGCACGTGCTCGGTGGTGGCCGAGCACGCACCGGTCACGCCGGCTACCGAGACGTAGTAGACGAATCCGGAGCTGCGCTCCAGCACGCGCGGCAGGCGGGCGTCGTCGGTGGTCGGGGTGGTCAGGCGGATGAAGTCGATGCCTGCGGCCTGGGCCGGGGTGGCCAGCTCGGCGTCGTGCTCGGGCGGCAGGTCGACGATGATCAGGCCATCGACGCCGGCTTCCTTGGCCTCTGCCACGAAGCGCTCCACGCCAAAGCGATGGATCGGGTTGTAGTAGCCCATCAGCACGATCGGCGTGGTCTGGTTGCCGACGCGGAACTCGCGGACCATCTGCAAGGTTTTCGCCAGGGTCTGACCGGCATCCAGGGCGCGCAAGGTCGCCAGTTGGATGGCCACGCCATCGGCCATCGGGTCGGTGAACGGCATGCCCAGCTCGATCACGTCGGCGCCTGCTTCGGGCAGGCCCTTGAGGATGGCCAGGGAAGCGTCATAGCCAGGGTCGCCGGCAGTGATGAAGGTGACCAGCGCGGAGCGGCCTTGGGCCTTCAGCTCGGCGAAGCGGTGTTCAAGACGGCTCATGGCTGTTTCTCCTGGGCGGCCATATGGTTCATCACGGTTTGCATGTCCTTGTCGCCTCGGCCGGACAGGCACACGACCATCAGGTGGTCCTTGGGCAGGTTCGGTGCGCGTTTGATCGCCTCGGCCAGGGCATGGGAGCTCTCCAGGGCCGGAATGATGCCTTCCAGGCGGCAGCAGGTGTGGAAGGCGTCGAGGGCCTCGTCATCGGTGATGCTGACGTACTCGACACGCTTCACTTCGTGCAGGTAGGCGTGTTCAGGGCCGATACCCGGGTAGTCCAGGCCGGCGGAGATCGAGTGGGCATCGGTGATCTGGCCGTCCTCGTCCTGCAGCAGGTAGGTGCGGTTGCCATGCAGAACGCCCGGGACGCCGCCGTTGAGGCTGGCGGCATGCTTGTCGGTGTTCACGCCGTGGCCACCGGCTTCGACGCCGATGATCTGCACGCTGGCATCATCGAGGAAGTCGTGGAACAGGCCCATGGCGTTGGAACCACCGCCGACGCAGGCGATCAGGCTGTCAGGCAGGCGGCCTTCCTTCTCGTGCAACTGGGCGCGGGTTTCCTTGCCGATGATCGACTGGAAGTCGCGGACCATCGCCGGGTACGGGTGAGGACCTGCCACGGTGCCGATCAGGTAGAAGGTGTCGTCGACGTTGGTGACCCAGTCGCGCAGGGCCTCGTTCATGGCGTCCTTGAGGGTGCCGGTGCCGGCGGTGACCGGGACGATCTCGGCGCCCAGCAACTTCATGCGGAACACGTTGGCTTGCTGGCGCTCGATGTCGGTGGCGCCCATGTAGATCACACAGGGCAGGCCGAAGCGCGCGGCCACGGTAGCGGTGGCGACGCCATGCATGCCTGCGCCGGTCTCGGCGATCAGGCGTTTCTTGCCCATGCGCTTGGCCAGCAGCACTTGGCCAATGCAGTTGTTCACCTTGTGCGCGCCGGTGTGGTTGAGTTCTTCACGCTTGAAGAAGATCTTCGCACCGCCGCAGTGCTCGGTCAGGCGCTCAGCGAAGTACAGCGGGTTGGGCCGGCCGATGTAGTCGCGCTGGAAGTAGGCCAGTTCCTCGAGGAACTTAGGATCGGCCTTGGCCGCCTCGTATTCGCGGGCCAGGTCCAGGACCAGGGGCATCAGGGTTTCGGCCACGTAGCGGCCGCCGAACGAGCCGAACAGGCCGTTGGCGTCGGGGCCGGCGCGGTATTGGGTCTGGGTCATGGGGCGCTCCATAGGCGATGTGATCAGTGAAATCGTGTGGGCTTGTCCGTGGGTGAACGTGTTCCCACAAATCCGGGCGATGCTGAACCTGTGGGGCGGGTTTACCCGCGAACAGGCCTCCATCGGTCGATGGGCCTACTCTAACCACGACATGGCCGGCTGAAAACCGATAAGATTGCGATAATTTGTCAGAAAATCTCACACATCAAATGCGCCAGGATCTCCCCCCCCTCAACGCCTTGCGGGCCTTCGAGGCCACTGCCAGGCTCAACAGCGTCAGCCAGGCTGCCGAGCATCTGCACGTGACCCACGGCGCCGTCAGCCGACAGATCAAGGTACTTGAGGAGCATCTGGGTGTGGCCTTGTTCGTCAAGGATGGGCGCGGCATCAAACTCACAGATGCCGGTTCACGCCTGCGCGATGCGAGCTTCGATGCCTTCGATCGGCTGCGCACGGTTTGCGCGGAGCTCAGCCGCGATGTCAGCGAGGCGCCGTTCGTGCTGGGCTGTTCTGGCAGTCTGCTGGCGCGCTGGTTCATCCCGCGTCTGGGGCGGCTTAAGGCTGACTTGCCGGAGCTGCGCCTGCATTTGTCCGCCGGTGAAGGCGACCTGGACCCCCGCCGCCCGGGGCTGGATGCCTTGCTGGTGTATGCCGAGCCGCCGTGGCCTGCGGACATGCAGGTCCATGTGTTGGCCCAGGAGCGCATCGGGCCGGTGGTGAGCCCGCATTTCGCAGGTTTTGAGCGCTTGCGCAACGCGCCGCCCAAGGCGTTGCTCGACGAAGCCCTGCTGCATACCACCTCGCGCCCACAGGCCTGGCCGACCTGGGCCGGGCAGCAAGGGCTGGACCCGGCCGCGTTGACGTTCGGCCAAGCCTTCGAGCATTTGTATTATCTGCTGGAGGCCGCAGTGGCCGGCCTGGGTGTGGCCATCGCTCCGCAACCGCTGGTGGCGGATGACCTACGGGCCGGGCGGCTGAGTGCACCTTGGGGCTTCTCGCCTACCCGCGCAGCCTTGGCGCTGTGGGTGCCGCGACGCGCCGCGGACGGGCGCGCCGAGCAGTTGGCGCAGTGGCTGCGCAACGAGTTGGACCTTCAAACGACTTAGTTGCGCTTGCACATCAGCCAGGCGGCCAGCAGGCCGAGGGCACCGATGGCGACGCCTGCGGTGGTCCAGGGATGTTCCTGGGCGTAATCGCGAGTGGCGATGCCGGTCTGGCGGGTGCGGGCTTTGACTTCTTCGTACGCTTCGCCCATCAGGGTTCGCGACTGCCTGAGCGCGTTCTCGGCGTTGCTGCGGATCGCTTTCATGGATTTCTGCGACTCTTCCGAGGCGTCGTGCTTGAGGTGTTCGAGGGTCTTGAGCAGGCTTTCGATCTCCGCCTCCATGCTTTCCAGCGACGCTTTACGCAGCGAGTTGTAGGCCATGATGACTCTCCTTCGCGTGGGTTGGGTTGTAAGGGTTGCGACTGTGCCGCGAAGCGAAAGTGCGATCGAACTTTCGTTTGCCATGCAAGTTCGCAGGTAAAGCGGGCCTGCGCTGCTAGGCTCAAATCTCACACGCCAACCAAGGAGAGCGCTCATGTCCGATCATCGCACCTACAAGAAGATCGAGCTGGTCGGGTCCTCGCCCACCAGCATCGAGGACGCGATCAACAATGCCCTGGCTGAGGCCGGCAAGAGCATCAAGCATCTGGAGTGGTTCGAGGTCGTCGATACCCGTGGCCATATCCGCGATAACCAGGTCGCGCACTTCCAGGTCACGCTGAAGGTCGGTTTCCGCATCGCCAACAGCTGAAACAGGCCCAGGCTGGCTTCGCCCGGCCAGATGGGGTAAAGGTTGCAGGGTGCCATTTCGATAATGGCACCCTGTCCTTTTTTGATCTGAACAAGGAAAGCGATCGATGAAGAAACTGATTCTGGCGGTGGGTTTGATGGCGCTGGCAGGCGGGGCATTTGCGGCTGGGAAGCCGTGCGAAGAGCTCAAGGCCGAGATTGCGGCGAAGCTGGATGCCAAGGGCGTGAAAGGCTATACGCTGGAAATCGTGAACAAGAGCGAGCCGGCGGGCAAAGTGGTCGGTACCTGCGAAGGCGGTACCAAGGAAATCGTCTATAGACGGGGTTGAGTGGTGAACGCTTCGCGGGTGAGCCCGCTCCCACGTGCTCCGCGATGAGCCCTGTGGGAGCGGGTAAACCCGCGAAAAGCACTACTCGGTCTTGAGCGCCTGGGCCAGCAGCTCGTACGAACGCAACCGATCCGCATGCTCATACAGGTCGCAGGTGAAGATCAGTTCATCGGCACCGGTCTGCTCCAACAGCACCTCCACCTTGGCCCGCACCTTCTGCGGGCTGCCGATCATCGCCAGGCCCAGGAAACTGCCCACCGCATCGCGCTCGTGGGGCAGCCACAAGCCGTCCATGCTCGGCATCGGTGGGCGCTGCATCAAGCTTTGGCCACGGATCAGCGCGAGGATGCGCTGGTACATGGAGGTGGCCAGATACTCGGCCTGTTCATCGGTGTCGGCCACGACCATCGGCACGCCCAGCATCACGTAGGGCTTGTCGAGCACGGTCGAGGGCTTGAAATGGTCGCGGTAGATGCGGATCGCCTCGTGCATGTAGCGCGGGGCGAAGTGCGAGGCGAAGGCGTAGGGCAGCCCGCGCATGCCGGCCAGCTGAGCGCTGAACAGGCTGGAACCCAGCAGCCAGATCGGCACGTCGGTGTCATGGCCGGGTACGGCGATGACTTTTTGGTCCGGCGTGCGAGGGCCCAGATAGCGCGACAGCTCTTCGACATCATCCGGGAAATCGTCGGCGCTGCCGGAGCGCTCGCGGCGCAAGGCGCGGGCGGTCATCTGGTCGGAGCCTGGCGCACGGCCAAGGCCCAGGTCGATTCGGCCCGGGTACAGGCTGGCCAAGGTGCCGAACTGCTCGGCGATGACCAGTGGCGCGTGGTTGGGCAGCATCACGCCGCCAGAGCCGATGCGAATGCTTGAGGTACCGCCGGCCAGGTAGCCGATCAGCACCGCCGTGGCGGAGCTGGCGATGCCATCCATGTTGTGGTGTTCGGCCACCCAGAAGCGGTTGTAGCCCCAGCGCTCGACGTGCTGCGCCAGATCCAGCGAGTTGCGCAGGGACTGGGCTGGGCCGCCGTCGGCGCGCACCGGTACCAGGTCGAGGGTAGAAATCTTCAGGTCACGCAGGTGCGTCATTGGAGCCTCCGCAGAAATTTGGCCAAGGGCCTTGAAGACTCTGTATGGGCAGTTTCCGGGGTTTCAATGTTGAGCGTCGGATTGTTCTGAACTTGCATAGGGTGCAGTCCTCAGAACCCATAGGTACTCATCCTATGACCAGGAGGCAGCATGAAAAAGACAGCATCGGCGATCTGGCAAGGCGGGCTCAAGGACGGCAAGGGCTCGCTGTCCACCGAGAGTGGGGCGCTCAAGCAGAATCCCTATGGCTTCAACACCCGCTTCGAAGGCTCGCCTGGGACCAACCCGGAGGAACTGATCGGTGCGGCGCATGCGGGGTGTTTCTCGATGGCCCTGTCGATGATGCTGGGCGAGGCGGGCTTGACCGCAGAACGCATCGACACCATTGCCGAGGTGAGCCTGGACAAGCAGCCGGACGGTTTCGCCATCACCGCCGTGCACCTGATCCTCAAGGCCAAGGTGCCTGGCGCCAGCGAGGCGCAGTTTCAGGAAATTGCCAATAAGGCCAAGGCCGGCTGCCCGGTATCGAAGGTACTGAACGCCACGATCAGCCTGGACGCGACGTTGGTTGCCTAGGCGCAACAGGGGCGGTTTCCTGTAGTCTAAACAGCGTTGGCAGCTGGTCTGCCTCTTCAGGAGCCGTCCCATGATCCGCGTTGCAACCGCCGTGCTGGTTTCCCTGCTGGCCTCGACCGCCCTGGCCGCGCCCAAGCCGTGCGAAGAACTCAAAGCCGAGATCGAAGCGAAGATCCAGGCCGCGGGCGTGACGTCCTACACCTTGGAAATCGTGCCCAATGGCGAGGTCCGCGACCAGAACATGATCGTTGGCAGCTGTGAGGGCGGGACCAAGAAAATCATCTACCAGAAAAACGATCGGTAGAAAGGACCCGCGTTTGCGGGTCACGGAATGCAGAAGACGTTGCTGGGTTCGTCCACCACTACCGTGCGTTGGGCATCGTACAGCAGCACCTGCGGCTGCATCACCGGCGCTCTGGCTTCGAGGCGATAGCGTTCACCGGCCTTGAAGTCGTTGTAGCGCACGGTCAGGTAGCAGGTACGCTCGGTCGGGTCGGTCGAGAAGCCGCCTGAGTACACCTCATAGTCGAAGCGCACCACCAGCTCGTGCTTGCCAGGTGTGACCTGAAAGTAGCGGCCATCATCGAGCCGCTTGCCGTCCAGACGGTCGGCCATGATGGTCTTACCGGGGGTGATGGTGTAGAGATCGACCCAGGCCTGCTTGGGGTCGACGGGCGGCAAGGGGCTGGCGCAGGCCCCCAGCGCACTGAGGGCGATCAGCATCATGGGCTGGCGCATGGCGAAACTCCCGCTTGCGATTCACAAGCTATAAGCATAGCGCCGACAGCCCCGTACTGTCGTGAAAGTCTTGGTCTTTCAGGTGCGCTGGCAGCCTGCTGGCAAGCCTTGGCTGACGAGCTTTTGCTGCTGGTCGTACAGCTTGATCCAGGGGCGGAAACCGATGCTGCCGGCTTGCAGTTGGTAACGCTGGCCTGCGCTGAAATCCTTGAAGGTCAGGTTGAGCTGACAGTCGCGCCACAAGGGCTCGTCGACTGGGCCGATGTTGCTCGGTTCCACGGGGAACTGGTAGCGCACAGTGAGCTCATGGTTGCCAGGTTGGACTTCGAAATAGCGGCTATCGGCCCAGTCGCGTTCGTCCACCTGTACTGCGTGCAGGGACGTGTTGTCGAAGGGCGCGAGGTCGACCCAGGCCTGGTTAGGGTCCGGCGCCGGCAACGTGGAGCATCCGGACAGCAGCACGAGCGTGCCGGCGATGACAATCATTGAACGCATGGCGAAACGCCCCCCTGGCGAGATAGTCTTGGACCGCACTGGCCGTGAGCGAGATAGACAGCCCTGATGTTCCGACTTTTTCTTTTGCAGCGCTCAGGTCATGGGCCTCTCGACCGCGTTTTCACCCGTTTGGTTCCCGTCCTCGCCGCCCTCCTGCTGAACGGTTGCAGCAGCCTTGGCTATTACGGGCAACTGGCCGAAGGGCAATGGCAGTTGCTGCGCGCACGCCAGCCGGTGGAGCGCCTGCTTGATGACCCCACCACCCCTGCGCCCCTGCGCCAGCGACTGGCGCAGGCCGAGCAGGCCCGGTCGTTCGCCAGTGAGCACCTGAAACTGCCGGACAACCGCAGTTACCGCGTCTACGCTGATCTGGGACGACCCTACGTGGTCTGGAACGTGTTTGCCACGCCGGAGCTTTCGTTGCAGCCGGTGACCCATTGCTTCCCGATTGCCGGATGCGTGGCCTACCGGGGCTACTACCGGCAAGGCGCGGCCCGGGGCGCGGCGGCATTGATGCGCCAGCAAGGGCTGGACACCTATGTGGGGGGCGTCGAAGCGTATTCGACCCTGGGCTGGTTCGACGACCCGATCCTTTCCTCGATGGTCGGCTGGGGCGACGAGCGCCTGGCCGCAGTGATCTTCCACGAGCTGGCCCACCAGCGTTTCTATGTGCAGGACGACACGGAGTTCAACGAGTCTTTTGCCTCGTTCGTCGAGCAGGAAGGATCGCGGCAATGGCGCGCGGCCCGTGGGCTTGCAGCGATTCGGGAGGATGCGCTGCGCCAGCGCGCGCAGTTCATCCAGCTGGTGCTGGACAGTCGAGCACGGCTCGAGGCGATCTACGCAAGCCCACGCAGCGAGGCAGCCAAGCGGGCGGCCAAGCAGGCGGAGTTCGCACGGCTGCGCCAGGCCTATCGGCAGATGCGCGATGAGCAGTGGCAAGGGGACAAACGCTATGACGCCTGGATGTATGGGCCGATGAACAACGCCAAGCTGTTGCCGTTCGGGCTGTATGACCAGTGGGTGCCGGCGTTTGCGGCGTTGTTTGGGCAAGTGGGCGGAGACTGGAGCCGGTTCTACCGGCAGGTCGAGGCGCTGGGGCGGTTGCCGCTAGAAGAGCGCAAGACGCGGTTGGCGCGATTGGCTGCAGGTCGGTAAGTGGGGCCGGCTTGCGCCCTTCGCAGGCTTCTACAGGGGGCACCGCTGCCCTGTGGGAGCCTGCGAACGGGCTGCAACAGCAGCCCCCTGCATTCATTGGCCGACGAATGCCTGGTGCATCTGCGCCAAGGTCTCGAAATGAAACGCTGGTGCTTCGGCCAAGAGTTCTTCACGGCTGCCGAAGCCATACCCCACCGCCACTGCCTGCAGCCCGTTGCTGCGTGCACCGATCAGGTCGTGCTTGCGGTCCCCGATCATCAGCGTCTGGGCCGGGTCCAGCCCTTCTTCGTCCAGCAGGTGGCGAATCAGTTCGACCTTGTTGGTGCGGGTGCCATCCAGTTCGCTGCCGTAGATCACCTTGAAGTGGTGGTCGAAGGCAAAGTGCCGGGCGATTTCCCGGGCGAACTCCCAGGGCTTGGAGGTGGCGATGTACAGCGTGCGGCCTTGGCTGTTGAGGGTTTTGAGCAGTTCTGGCACGCCGTCGAATACTAGGTTCTCGTACAGGCCGGTGACACGGAAGCGCTCACGATAGAAGTTCACCGCTTCCCAGGCCTTGGCTTCGTCGAAGCCATAGAACTGCATGAAGGCCTGCAGTAAAGGGGGGCCGATGAAGTGTTCGAGGCGGGTCAGGTCCGGCTCGTCGATGCCCAGCTTGGTCAGGGCATACTGGATCGAACGGGTGATGCCCAGGCGTGGGTCGGTCAGGGTGCCGTCGAGGTCGAAGAGGATGTTCTGCTGGTGCATGTACAAAGGGTTCCACTTGAATGCTGCGTGGCGTTCTTCGCGGGTAAACCCGCTCCCACAAGGTCAATCGCAGGGCCTGTGGCGGGGGTTTAGACGCGAAGGCGGTCATTCGGGCTGGTCGTAGCCTTCGGCCAGGTGCTGGTCCTTGAGCTTGACGTAGTTGGCGGCGCTGTAGGGAAAGAACGCGCGTTCCTTGTCGGTCAGCGGGCGGGCTTGTTTGGCCGGGCTGCCGACGTACAGGTAGCCGCTCTCCAGGCGTTTGCCGGGGGGGACCAGGCTGCCGGCACCGATGATCACTTCGTCTTCCACTACCGCGCCATCCATGATAGTGCAGCCCATGCCGACCAGGATGCGGTTGCCAAGGGTACAGCCATGCAGCATGACTTTGTGACCGATCGTCACATCATCGCCGATCAGCAATGGAAACCCGTCAGGGTTGAAGGGGCCGGCGTGGGTAATGTGCAACACGCTGGCATCCTGCACGCTGGTACGTGCGCCGATGCGGATGCGGTGCATGTCGCCGCGAATGACGGTCAACGGCCAGACCGAGCTGTCCTCGCCGATCTCCACGTCGCCCAGCACCACCGCCGAACGATCGATGAAAACCCTGGGTCCAACTTTCGGAGTGTGTTGTGCAAAGCGTCGGATGGCCATGATAGCGCCCCTCTTGAATGCCGATAGGCGGGCTGCCTGCTGCGGTCGGCGTCGATTGTAATTAAGATGGTCCCGTGTTTCCTCCTGCCAAGGTATCTAAACCGTGAGTGCGAACAACCCGCTTCTGCAGTCCTACGATCTGCCGCCCTTCTCGGCGATCCGTGCCGAACACGTGCTGCCGGCGATCGAGCAGATCCTGGCCGATAACCGAAAAGCCATTGCCCAGATCCTCGAACAGCAAGGCCAGAACCCCACCTGGGCCGGCCTGGTGCTGGCGATGGACGAGCTCAACGACCGCCTGGGCGCCGCCTGGAGCCCGGTCAGCCACCTCAATGCGGTGTGCAACAGCAAGGAATTGCGCGAGGCCTACGAGTCCTGCTTGCCCGCGCTGAGCGCCTATTCCACCGAGTTGGGGCAGAACCGCGCCCTGTTCGAAGCCTATGAAGCCCTGGCCAAGAGCCCCGAAGCCGCCGGCTTTGATGTGGCGCAGAAGACCATCATCGACCACGCCCTGCGGGACTTCCGTCTGTCGGGTATCGACCTGCCGGCCGACAAGCAGCAGCGCTACGCCGAGGTGCAAAGCCGCCTGAGCGAGCTGGGCAGCCGCTTCTCCAACCAATTGCTGGACGCCACCCAGGCCTGGACCAAACACGTCACCGACGAAGCGCAGCTCGCCGGCCTGACCGACTCGGCCAAGGCGCAGATGGCCGCCGCTGCCCAAGCCAAGGGCCTGGACGGTTGGCTGATCACCCTGGAGTTCCCCAGCTACTACGCGGTGATGACCTACGCCAACGACCGCGCCCTGCGCGAAGAGCTCTACGCCGCCTACTGCACCCGCGCCTCCGACCAAGGCCCTAACGCCGGCCAGTTCGACAATGGCCCGGTGATGAGCGAAATCCTGGACCTGCGCCAGGAGCTCGCTGAGCTTCTGGGCTACAAGAACTACGCCGAGCTGAGCCTGGCCACCAAGATGGCCGAGTCCAGCGACCAGGTGCTGAGCTTCCTGCGCGATCTGGCCAAACGCAGCAAACCGTTCGCCGCCCAGGACCTTGAGCAGCTCAAGGCCTATGCCACCGAGCAGGGCTGCCCGGAGCTTTCGAGCTGGGACGCCGGCTATTACGGCGAGAAGCTGCGCGAGCAGCGCTACAGCGTCTCCCAAGAAGCCCTGCGTGCCTACTTCCCGATCGACAAGGTGCTTTCGGGCCTGTTCACCATCGTGCAGCGCCTGTACGGCATCGAGATTGCCGAGCTCAAGGGCTTCGACGCCTGGCATCCGGACGTGCGCCTGTTCGAGATCAAGGAAAACGGCCAGCACGTGGGCCGTTTCTTCTTCGACCTGTACGCCCGCGCCAACAAGCGTGGCGGTGCCTGGATGGATGGTGCTCGCGACCGTCGTCGTACCGCCGCCGGTAGCCTGCAGAGCCCGGTGGCGAACCTTGTGTGCAACTTCACTCCGGCCGCGCCCGGCAAGCCGGCGCTGCTGACCCACGACGAAGTCACCACCCTGTTCCACGAGTTCGGCCATGGCCTGCACCACCTGCTCACCCGCATCGAGCATGCGGGCGTTTCCGGCATCAATGGCGTGGCCTGGGATGCGGTGGAGCTGCCGAGCCAGTTCATGGAGAACTGGTGCTGGGAGCCTGAAGGCCTGGCGCTGATCTCCGGCCACTACGAGACCGGCGAGCCCCTGCCTCAGGACCTGCTGGACAAGATGCTGGCGGCCAAGAACTTCCAGTCGGGCATGATGATGGTGCGTCAGCTGGAGTTCTCGCTGTTCGACTTCGAACTGCACGCCAACCATGGCGATGGGCGCAGCGTGCTGCAGGTGCTCGAGGGCGTGCGCGACGAGGTGTCGGTGATGCGCCCGCCGGCCTACAACCGCTTCCCGAACAGCTTCGCCCACATCTTCGCGGGTGGTTACGCGGCCGGTTACTACAGCTACAAGTGGGCAGAAGTGCTCTCGGCCGACGCATTCTCGCGCTTCGAGGAAGAAGGCGTGCTCAATGCCGAGACCGGTCGTGCTTTCCGCGAAGCGATCCTGGCCCGTGGCGGTTCCCGTGAGCCGATGGTGCTGTTCGTCGACTTCCGTGGCCGCGAGCCTTCCATCGATGCGCTGCTGCGCCATAGTGGCCTGACCGAGGATGCGGCGGCATGAGCGAGGTCCCTGTGAGCAAAACCAAGAAGCGCTTCATCGCCGGGGCGGTCTGCCCGGCGTGCAGCGAACCCGACAAGCTGATGATGTGGAATGAAGACGGTGTGCCACACCGCGAGTGCGTGGCCTGCGGTTTCACTGACACCCTGAACGAACAGGGCCTGTCGGTGCCCACCGAGCTGGGCACCCGGGTCAACCACCTGGCGCCCAAGGCGGCGCCGGCCAAGGTTCAGACCGTGCAGTTCTTCCCCAATCCGAAGCTGAAGAAACCGGCCGAATGAGGCCGTCGGGGGGGGGGGG